>JABFXA010000290.1 GCA_013361955.1 Nocardioidaceae bacterium | reverse complement strand
GGCTTCACGCGCGAGTGGCGGAATAGGCAGACGCGCACGGTTCAGGTCCGTGTGCCCGAAAGGGCGTGGGGGTTCAACTCCCCCCTCGCGCACCACCCCGAGATCCCCGGTCAGCACTGCTGGCCGGGGATCTCTGCATCTCCGGGGTGACCCGCGGCCACGGGATCGCTCGGGGTCCGTTAAACGACGAACGTGCCCCGGGTCACCCGGAGCACGTCTCGACGTGGCGGTCGGTCAGAGGCTGACGCGACGCTCGAACTTGCCGGCCTTGATGCAGCTGGTGCAGACCTTGAGCCGCTTGGGGGCACCGTTGACGGTGGCCCGGACCGACTGGATGTTGGCGCTGAACCGACGGGGCACCCGCGCCTTGACGCGGCGCACCTGGGCGCCCTTGCCGAGCCGGGACACCCGGTTGCCGAACGTCGGCTGCTTGCCGCAGACGTCGCAGCGCTGAGACATGAGTGAACTCCGAACAGGTTGCGGTGACTTCGATGAACGGGGGATTCGCGTCCTGGACGCGACCCTGAACGATACCCCGGCGCCGGGGAGGCGGCCAAATCGGCCGTCAGCGGCCCGCGGCGCCGTTGAGCAGCATCTGGCCCTGCGGCTGGTACGGGTTGCCACCCTTCTCGATCAGGTAGTGCTCGTTGAACGCGCGCACGGCCTGCGAGTTGGTCATGCCGGGCAGCTTGTACCCGAGGATCTCCGCGACCTTCTTCTGCGCCTCGGCCTTGGCGACCTGCTGCTGCGCCTCGGCCTGCGCCTTCTGCGCGATCGCGGTCTTCTGCGCGGCCTCCGCGGCGTACGTCGCGGCCTGCGCGTCGTTGATCTTCTTGATCAGGTTCGGGTCGGTGGGCTCGGGCTTCTTCACCAGCACGGAGAAGTGGTCGAAGTAGTGGCCCTGCGCGTTGGAGTCCACGAGCTCGACGATCCCGGTGCGCAGCGTGGAGGCGATCTCGGTGCGTACCTTGGGGTCGTTGCGGACCGTCGTCCAGGTGTACTTCTGGGTGATCCGGCCCAGCTCGACGTCCACCGGGTCGGCGACGATCTTGCGGATCATCGTCTCCCAGCCGGCCGACCCCGAGCCGTCGGCCTCGATGAAGGCGCCGTAGCGCTGCCCGAGGTTGCTGTAGAACTTCTCGAGCGTCCGGCAGTCGGTGATCTGGTAGAAGCGCACGATGATCGGGACCTGCATCTCGACGTTGTCCGAGGAGACCACCTTGAACGGCGCCGCGTCGGCGCGGTCCTGGCCGGTGGCGTCCCAGTCCCGCTGCGCCGAGGAGTAGTTGACGTACACGTCGCCGGGCGAGTTGAAGTTCTGGTGGGTGCTCGCCGGCACGCAGCCCTTGAACTTCGCGTCCTCGACCGGGCCGCCGCCGATGTGCACGGCGATCTCGTTCGGGCCGGTGGACACCTCCGAGGTGGAGAAGACGCCGACCACCAGGACCACGACCACGACCACCAGGGCGACCGCGACCTTCGCGCCCCACCGCCGTCCCGGGATCTTGTCGGTCACCTTCTGGTACGCGTTGCTCACCGGGCTCCCCCTGTCATGACAGCTCTGTCCGCGACGAGTTGGCCCGGTCGACCTGGCGCACCTCGTCGAGGACGATCCGGCCCAGCGGGTTCGCGGAGTCGACCTCGATCTCGGTGAGAGCGGCGTCGCGGACCCGCTCCTTGAACGCCCGCAGGTTGGCGAGCTCGACCCGCTCCTGCGCGGTGGTGCGGGTGCGCAGCCAGATCAGGTAGCAGACGCCCACCACCAGCAGCACGGGCACGAGCTCGAGCAGGAACCGCATGCGACACCCCCGTCCGGACGACGGGGACGAAGCGTCACCGCCCAGGGGATTGTAGGGGCGCGAGCGCCGGCCGGAAGGAGTTCGGCCCAGCTGCTACCTGTGGCCGGCGATCGGGTGCGGGGCGTAGCCGGACGAGAGCTGCTCCAGCTCGGCCTCGGTGAGCTCCAGGTCGACCGCGGCCACGGCGTCGTCGAGGTGCCCCGGCTTGGTGACGCCGACGATCGGCGAGGTCACCGCCGGCTGTGCCATCAGCCAGGCCAGCGCCACCTGCGCGCGCGGTACGCCGCGGGCCTCGGCGGCCTTGGCGACGTTCTCGACGATCGCGCGGTCCTCGTCGCGGTACAGCGCCGCACCGAACCGATCGGTCTCCGACCGGGCGGTGCCGGTCTCCCAGTCGCGGGTCAGCCGGCCGCGGGCCAGCGGGCTCCACGGCAGCACGCCGACGCCCATGTCCAGGCACTGCGGGAGCATCTCCCGCTCCTCCTCGCGGTAGAGCAGGTTGTAGTGGTTCTGCATGGACACGAAGCGCGTCCAGCCGTGGAGGTCGGCCACGTGCTGGGCCTTGGCGAACTGCCAGGCGTACATCGACGACGCCCCGATGTAGCGGGCCTTGCCGGCCTTGACCACGTCGTGCAGCGCCTCCATGGTCTCCTCGATCGGGGTGTCGGGGTCCCAGCGGTGGATCTGGTACAGGTCGACGTAGTCGGTGCCGAGCCGGGTCAGGCTGGCGTCGATCTCGCGGAGGATCGCCTTGCGGGACAGGCCGGCGCCGTTCGGGCCCTCGTGCATCCGGCCGTGCACCTTGGTGGCCAGCACGACGTCGTCGCGGTCGGCGTACTCGCGCAGGGCCCGGCCGGTGAACTCCTCGCTGCTGCCCGCGGAGTACACGTTGGCGGTGTCGAGCACGTTGATGCCGGCCTCCAGCGCCTGCCGGACGAACCCGCGGGCGGCGTCCTCGTCGAGCACCCACGGGTGGCCGCCGCGGGACGTGTCGCCCCACGACATGCAGCCGAGGGTGACCGCGGAGACCTCCAGGCCGGTGTCGCCGAGCTTCAGGTAGCGCATCTCAGACCGCCTTCTCCAGTGCCGTGAACTCGTCGTCGGAGAGCCGGATACCCGCTGCGGCGGTGTTCGACTCCAGGTGCGCGACGCTGGAGGTGCCTGGGATCGGCAGCATCACCGGCGACCGCTGCAGCAGCCAGGCCAGCGCGAGCTGGGCCGGTGTCGCGTCGTGCTCCTTCGCCGCCGTCGACAGCGGCCCGTCGGAGGCGGAGAGCCGCCCGGTGGCGAGCGGGAACCACGGGATGAACGCGATGCCCTCGCGCTCGCAGTGGTCGAGCAGCGGCTCGGCGTCGCGCTGGGCGAGGTTGAACAGGTTCTGCACGGACACGATCTCGGCCGTCCCCCGGGCCTCCTCGAGCTGGTCGACGCTCACCTCGGAGAGCCCGATGTGCCGGATCTTGCCCTCGTCCTGCAGCGCCTTGAGCTCGCCGACCTGGTCCGCGAGCGGGTACGCCGCGTCGATCCGGTGCAGCTGGAACAGGTCGATGCACTCCAGGCCGAGCCGGCGCAGGCTCATCTCCACCTCCTGGCGCAGGTACGCCGGCGTGCCGACCGGCGTCCAGCGGTCCGGGCCCTGCCGGGTCAGCCCGGCCTTGGTGGCGATCACGACCTGGTCGGCGTACGGGTGCAGCGCCTCGCGGAGCAGGTCCTCGGCGACGTACGGGCCGTAGGAGTCGGCGGTGTCGAAGAAGGTGATGCCGAGCTCGACCGCGCGGCGCAGCACCCGGATCGCCTCGTCGTGGTCGCGGGGCGGGCCCCAGATGCCCGGGCCGGGCAGCTGCATGGTGCCGTAGCCGAGGCGGACGACGGGCAGGTCGCCGCCGAGGGCGAAGCTGCCCGACGGCGCGGCGAGGGTGTCGGTGGACGTGGGGGTGCTCATGCCCGCCACGCTAGTTGCAGGGGCCAACCCTTCAAAGGCGTCCCGCTGGGGCGGGCTCAGAGGCCGACGAGGTCGCGGCCGCGGTCCACGAGGTGGTAGTGGTTCACCGCCCAGAACGCGACGCCCGCGGCGGCGAGCCCGCCGGCGGTGATGAAGGACGAGCTCACCGGGCGCTTCTTGGCGTGCTCCCAGGCTTCCCGGCCCTTCTCCTTGAACGGGTGGAAGAACCGGTGCGCCCACGCGAACTCCGTCGACCAGATCCACAGCCCGAGCAGCACCGGCGGGATGGTCAGCGGGCCGGGGAAGACGGCGAGCGCGAAACCGCCGACGATCAGCAGCAGACCGGCGAGGAACACGCCGGCCCGCCAGGCGTGCGACAGGCCGGGCTTGCGACGGACCCCCTCGCGCCACGAGCGCGCGGCGCGCACCGGGTGCTGCGCCGGGTCGTCGGTCTCGGGCACGGGTCCTCCCCCGGGTCACGGGCCAGGCTGGTACCCGCTCGACGTTCGGCCGATGCGCCGAGTTCCCGCGGCCGGGTCGGGATACTGGCCCGGTGCAGACCCCCGACGAGGCGCTCGCGACCCTGCCACCGCACCGCCGGCAGACCTTCGAGCTGCGGCTCGAGCGGTGGCTGCCGGACCTCGAGGCGGCGCTGCGACCGCTGTACGCCGACGCGGACCGGGTCCGCGACCGGCTGGTCGCGATCGCCGCGCGGGCGTTCGCCGGGCGCGCCGACGACCTGCACCGGCTCGACGAGCGGCGGACCCTGGAGCCGGACTGGTTCCAGCGGCCGGAGATGGTCGGGTACGCCGCCTACGCGGACCGGTTCGCCGGCACACTGCGCGGGGTGGCCGAGCGGGCGCCGTACCTGGTGGAGCTGGGGGTGCGCTACCTGCACCTGATGCCGCTGCTGACCCCGCGGCCGGCGCCGAACGACGGCGGCTACGCGGTGCGGGACTACCGCAGCGTGCGTCCCGACCTGGGCGGCATCGACGACCTGCGCCCGGTCACCTCGGCGCTGCGCGCGCACGGGATCAGCCTGTGCCTCGACCTGGTGCTCAACCACGTCGCCCGCGAGCACGCGTGGGCGGAGAAGGCACGGGCCGGCGACGCGGCGTACCGGGACTACTTCTACGTCTACCCGGACCGGGCGATGCCGGACGCGTTCGAGCGGACCCTGCCGGAGGTGTTCCCGGACTTCGCACCCGGCAGCTTCACCTGGGACGACGACCTGGACGGCTGGGTCTGGACGACGTTCAACGCCTACCAGTGGGACGTCAACTGGGCGAACCCCGACGTGCTCTGCGAGTACGCCGACCTGGTCTGCTTCCTCGCCAACCAGGGTGTCGAGGTGTTCCGGCTGGACGCGATCGCGTTCACCTGGAAGCGGCTCGGGACGAACTGCCAGAACCAGCCCGAGGTGCACGCGCTCACCCAGGCGCTGCGCGCGGTGGCCCGCATCGCCTGCCCGGCGGTGGCGTTCAAGGCCGAGGCGATCGTCGGGCCGCAGGACCTGGTCGCCTACCTCGGCACCGGCGAGCACCACGGCAAGGTCAGCGACCTCGCGTACCACAACGCGCTGATGGTGCACGTCTGGTCGATGCTGGCCTCCCGCGACGCCCGGCTGGCCAGCCGGGCCCTGCAGCAGCTGCCGACCCCGCCGTCGACGACCGCGTGGATCACCTACGCGCGCTGCCACGACGACATCGGGTGGGCGATCGGCGACGAGGACGCCGCCGCGGTGGGGCTGTCCGGCCACGAGCACCGCCGCTTCCTGTCCGACTTCTACGCCGGCGACTTCCCCGGCTCATGGGCGCGGGGGCTGGTGTTCCAGGAGAACCCGGCCACCGGCGACCGGCGGATCTCCGGCATGCTGGCGTCGCTGGCCGGGCTGGAGTGCGGCGACCCGGACGCCCTCGCGCGGATCCTGCTGGCGCACGCGCTGGTGCTCGGCTTCGGCGGCCTGCCGGTGATCTGGTCGGGCGACGAGCTGGCGCTGCTCAACGACCCCGACTGGGCGGACGAGCCGGCGCACGCCGACGACAACCGCTGGGCGCACCGGCCCGCGCTGCCCTGGCCGCCGCCCCCCGACACGTTCGGCGTCCGGTCGGCGCTGCGCCGGCTGGTGCAGGTGCGCGCGAGCCTGCCGCAC
>JABFXA010000344.1 GCA_013361955.1 Nocardioidaceae bacterium | reverse complement strand
CGGGGAGATCGTCGCGCCGCTGCCCACCCCGGCCACCACCAGCGGCAGCAGCAGCCACAGCGCCTGGTGGTGCGGCGAGGTCAGCGGCACGATCACCGCGGTCAGCGCGAAGCCCAGGCAGACCAGGCTGAGACCGGTGACGGTGACGATCCGACCGAACCCCGACACCAGCCGACCCGCGGTCACGGCCGCCACCGCCGACCCGAGCGCGAACGGCGTCACGGTCAGCCCGGACTGCAGCGGGCTGAACCCGAGCCCGTCCTGCAGGTACAGCGCCAGCACCAGCCAGATACCGCTGAACCCGCAGAAGTACGCCGACCCGAGCACCACCCCGGACGCGTAGCCCGGCGCCTCCCGCAGCAGGCCGACCTCGAGCAGCGGCGCCCGCCCGCGCCGGCCGACCCGCCGCTCCCACCACACGAACGCCCAGCCCAGCAAGGGCGCGGCGACCAGCAGCAGCCACAGCGGGGTGGCCGGGTCGCCCATCGCGTCCACGACCGGGAGCAGCACGCAGAGCACACCGGCGCCGAGCAGCACCGCGCCGACCACGTCGATCTCGCGCCGCCACGACCCGGCGGTCCGGTCGCGCCGCGGCAGCCAGCGCATCGCCAGCACCAGGCCGACGACGCCGATCGGCACGTTCACGTAGAACACCGCGCGCCACCCGTCCGGCTCCCCGAACGCCTGCAGCAGCAGCCCGCCGATGACCGGACCGGCCGCGGCGGACACCCCGACCGTCGTACCGAACCAGCCGAAGGCGCGGCCCCGCTCGGCGCCCGAGAAGAGCTGCTGGATCAGCCCGCTGTTCTGCGGGGTGAGCAGGCCGGCCGCCGCGCCCTGCAGCAGCCGGGCGGCCACCAGCGTGGCCGGGTCGGGGGCCAGGCCGGCCGCGGCGCTGGTGAGCACGAACCCGACCAGCCCGATCACGAACATCCGGCGCCTCCCGAGCACGTCGCCCAGCCGGCCGCCCGCGACCAGGGTCAGCCCGAAGGTGAGCGCGTAGCCGGAGATCACCCACTGCACCTGGGCCGGGGATGCGCCGAGCCCACGCTGGATCGACGGCACCGCGACGTTGACGATGGTGACGTCCAGCAGTGACATGAACCCGACCAGCAACGTGACGGCGAGCGCGCGCCAGCGCAGCCGGTGCTCGTCGGGAGTGGACATACGGACGAGCGGGTACCCGTGCGCCGTCCGGCGAAACGACAGCGAGGAGCATCCATGTCCGACCAGCCCACCGTCGCCCTGCTCGGCATCGGCACCATGGGCGACGGGATGGCCCGCAACATCGCCGGCGCCGGCCTGCCGCTGCGGGTCTGGAACCGCACCCGGAGCAAGGCCGAGCCCCTCGCCGACGTCGGCGCCGTGGTCGCGGCCGACCCGGCCGAGGCGGTGCGGGGCGCGGACGTCGTGGTCACTATGCTGTTCGACACCGACTCGGTCGAGACCGCCATGCGCGAGGCCCGCGACGGCCTCGGCGACGACGTGGTCTGGGTGCAGCAGGCGACGGTCGGGGTGCCGGGCGCGGAGCGGCTGGCCCGCCTCGCCGACGAGCTCGGGCTCGGGTACGTCGACGCGCCCGTGCTGGGCACCAAGAAGCCGGCCGCCGACGGGGCGCTGGTCATCCTCGCCTCCGGGCCCGAGGACCTGCGCGACCGGGTCACGCCGGTCTTCGAGGCGATCGGCCAGCGCACCCTGTGGGTCGGCACCGGGCAGCAGGGCACCCGGCTCAAGCTGGTCGCGAACTCCTGGGTGCTCACCGTGCTCGAGGGCATCGCCGAGGCGCTGACCTTCGCCAAGGCGCTCGACCTCGACCCGCGGCTGTTCCTCGAGGCGGTCAAGGGCGGTGCCATGGACGCGCCGTACGTCGGGCTGAAGGGCGCGGCGATGCTCGAGGGCGAGTTCGCGCCGGCGTTCGCGCTCGACGGCGCCGCGAAGGACGCCGCCCTGATGCGCGAGGCCGCCGAGCAGGCCGGCGTCGACGTCCCGATCGTCGAGGTCGCGCAGCGCTACCTCGACCGCGCCTCCGCCGACGGGCACGGCGCCGACGACATGGCCGCGATCTTCCTGGCGCACTGAACCGGGCCGGGGAACGGGCCGGTGTGACGGGTCCGGGCCCTGCTGTTAGCCTGCGAGTTAGGTCAGCCTTACCTACCTTGCAAGGACCCAGCACATGCTCGCGAACTACCTGATCGGGCTCCGCGAGGGGCTCGAGGCCACGCTGGTCGTGGTGATCCTGGTCGCCTACCTGGTCAAGTCCGACCGGCGCGCGCTGCTGCCCGGCGTCTGGGCCGGCGTCGCGATCGCGGTCGGCGTCTCGCTGGCCTTCGGCGCGCTGCTGACCTTCGGTCCCCAGGGGCTCTCCTTCGAGGCGCAGGAGGGGATCGGCGGCGCGTTGTCGATCGTGGCGGTCGGCTTCGTCACCTGGATGGTGATGTGGATGGCCCGCTCGGCCCGCACCCTGTCCGGCGAGCTCAAGGGCCGGGTCGACCGGGCCGCGGAGGCCGGCCGCGCCAGCCTGGTCGTGGTCGCGATGCTGGCCGTCGGCCGCGAGGGGCTGGAGACCGCGCTGTTCCTGTGGGCCGCCACCCAGGCCGCGGCCGGCGGCGGCTCCACCGTCGGCCCGCTGCTCGGCGCAGCGCTCGGGATCGGCACGGCGGTCCTGCTCGGCTACCTCTTCTACCGGGGCGCGGTCCGGATCGACCTCGGCCGGTTCTTCACCTGGACCGGCGCGATCCTGATCCTGGTCGCCGCCGGGGTGCTGGCCTACGGCGTGCACGACCTGCAGGAGGCCGGCGTGCTGCCGGGCCTCGACAGCCTGGCCTTCGACGTCAGCGGGACCATCCCGCCCGGCTCGTGGGTCGGCACGCTGCTCAAGGGCACCCTCAACTTCTCCCCCGCGACCACCTGGCTGCAGGCCGCGGTGTGGGTCCTCTACGTCGCCGTGACGATGCCGCTGTTCTTCCGCCAGATCCGGCGTTCCAGCCGCCCGACGTCCGTGCCGCCGGTCCCGGCGGGCAGCGCGTCCTGACCGCACCCACCGAAGGAAGCACCCACATGAAGCACCCACGGATCGCCGCTGCCGTCGTCGCGGCGCTGGCGCTGCCGGCGATGGCGGCCTGCACCGACAACTCCGCGGCCGGCAGCGGCGGTGACGACCGCACCATCCACGTCACCTCGACCGACGACGGCTGCGAGCTGTCCACCGACAACGCGCCGTCGGGCAACCTCGTCTACCAGGTGCAGAACGACGGCTCGCAGGTCACCGAGTTCTACCTGTACGGCAAGGACGGACTGCGCATCGTCGGCGAGGTCGAGAACGTCGGACCCGGCCTGTCGCGCAACCTGGTCCTCAACGTCCCGGCGGGCCACTACGTCCCGGCCTGCAAGCCCGGGATGAAGGGCAGGGGCATCCGCAGCCACTTCACGGTCACCGACTCCGGCGGCAAGGGCGCCGTCTCCGGGGCCACCCGGCAGCAGGTCGCGCAGGCCAACGCGCAGTACAGGTCCTACGTCGCCGACCAGGCCGAGCGGCTGCTCGCCGGCACGAAGGCGTTCGTCGCGGCGTACGAGGCCGGCGACGACGCCAAGGCCCGCGCGCTCTACGCACCCGCCCGGGTGCACTGGGAGCGGATCGAGCCGGTCGCCGAGTCCTTCGGCGACCTCGACCCGCGGATGGACCTGCGCGAGGCAGACCTCGAGCAGGGCCAGACCTGGACCGGCTGGCACCGGCTGGAGAAGGACCTCTGGCCGCCGAGGTCCGGCTACCGGCCGCTCACCGACGCCCAGCGCACGACGTACGCCGATCGGCTGCTCGCGGACACGAAGACGCTGAACCGACGGATCGCCACGCTGTCGTTCTCCGTCGACCAGATCGGCAACGGCGCGAAGAGCCTGCTCGACGAGGTCGCCAACGGCAAGGTGACCGGCGAGGAGGAGATCTGGTCGCACACCGACCTCTACGACTTCCAGGCGAACGTCGACGGCGCCCGCGTCGCGTTCGAGGGGCTGCGCCCGGTACTGCACGAGAAGGACCCGGCGCTCGAGACGAAGATCCGGCAGCGGTTCGCCGAGCTGCAGCGGCTGCTCGACCGGCAGCGGCAGGGCTCCGGCTTCGTGTCCTACGACCAGCTGAGCACCGCGCAGGTCAAGCAGCTCTCCGACGCGGTGAACGCGCTCTCGGAGCCGCTGTCCCGGCTGACCGCCGCGGTCACCGTCTGAGGCGGCCGTGGCCGACCAGCCGGACCTGAGCCGTCGCCGGCTCCTCGGGTACGCCGGCGCGGGAGCGGCCGTCGGCGCGGCCGGCTTCGCCAGTGGCATCGGCACCGCCCGGGCGACCGACGGCGACACCGGGTCGGCCGACCGGTACCCGTTCCACGGCAGTCACCAGGCCGGCGTCCTCACCCCGGCCCAGGACCGGCTGCACTTCGCCGCGTTCGACATCACCGCCCGGTCCCGGTCGGAGCTGGTGATGCTGCTGCGCCGGTGGACGGACGCGGCCGCCGCGATGACGCAGGGCCGGCCGGTCGGGTCGGGCACCCCGCTGCCGTACGACTCCCCGCCCGCGGACACCGGCGAGGCGCTCGGGCTACCGCCGTCCCGGCTGACGCTGACCTTCGGGTTCGGGCCGTCGCTGTTCCGCGACGCCGACGGCAGGGACCGCTTCGGCCTCGCCGACCGGCAGCCGCGGGCGCTGCGCCGGCTGCCGCACTTCCCCGCCGACCTGCTCGACCCGGCCCGCAGCGACGGCGACCTGTGCGTGCAGGCGTGCGCCGACGACCCGCAGGTGGCCGTGCACGCGATCCGCAACCTGTCCCGGCTCGCCTTCGGCAGCGCCGCGCTGCGCTGGGCGCAGCTCGGCTTCGGGCGTACGTCGTCCACGTCGACGCGGCAGGCCACCCCGCGGAACCTGCTCGGCTTCAAGGACGGCACCGCGAACCTGAAGGCCGAGGACGCCGACGCCGGCGAGCACGTCTGGGTGCGCGACGGCGACGACGACCGCGCACCCTGGCTGGCGGGTGGCTCCTACCTCGTCGCCCGCCGGATCAACATGTCCATCGAGCCGTGGGACCGGACGTCGCTGAGCGAGCAGGAGCGGCTGATCGGCCGCGACCGGGCGGAGGGCGCGCCGCTGTCCGGTGGGCAGGAGTTCTCGCGCCCGGACTTCCACCTCACGGGCAGCGACGGACAGCCGCTGATCGCCACCACGTCCCACGTGCGGCTCGCGCACCCCTCGCAGAACCACGGCGCGAAGCTGCTGCGCCGCGGCTACAACTTCACCGACGGCAACGACGCGCTCGGCCGCCTCGACGCCGGGCTGTTCTTCATCGCCTTCGTGCGCGACCCGGACACGCAGTACGTGCCGATGCAGACGAGGCTGTCCCGCGACGACGGACTGATGGAGTACCTGAAGCACACCGGCTCGGGTCTGTTCGCGGTGCCGCCCGGCACCCGGCCCGGCGAGCACGTCGGCCAGGCGCTGTTCGCGGGCGGTTGACCTAGCCGGCCGGGGTGGCCGACGCCGACGCGGACGCGGCGGACGGGGTCGCGGTCGGCAGCGGCGCGAGGCCGGACACCGACAGCGCGACCACGGACAGCGGTGCGGTGCCGACCTGGTAGCGGATCGTGGCGGTGCCGGACCGCTCGACCACGCCGTCGAGCTCGGCGGCCAGCCCCTCCTGCTTGCCGTCGCCGTCGTAGTCGGCGGCACCGACCTCGAGCCCGGCGAGCGTGAACGTCTTGCCGGCCACCGACCACGAGCCGCCGTGCCCGGCGAGCTTGCCGGTCACGGTCGCGAACGTCGGCTTCGGCGCCGGCTTCGGCTTGGGCTTCGGCTTCGGGGGCGCCGCGGGGCGGGTCGGAGCGGCGGGCTTCGCGGGCTTGGCGGCGGGCTTGGCGGCGGGCTTGGCGGCGGGCTT
>JABFXA010000186.1 GCA_013361955.1 Nocardioidaceae bacterium | reverse complement strand
GCCGTAGCTGCCGAGCAGCTGCGCGGCGGACGGGCCCAGCCCGCTGAGCCGGGTGCCGAGCGCGTCGGCCAGCGAGCTCACCGCACGAAGCGAGTCGTCGCGGCCCCAGACCAGCGCCAGCGCGCGGAGCCGGTGCAGGGCCTCGGCGGCCGCGCCGCGGTCGGCGTTGACGAGGTCGAGGACGACGTCGACGGACGTCGTGCCTCCGCGGGCGAGCACCGCGTCGAGCACGGTGAGCTCGAGCCGGCTGAGCTGGTCGACGGCGCGCAGCGCCGAGGCGCGGGTGCCGGCGCGGGACGCGAGCTGGGAGGTGTCCTGCGGGGCCGGGGTGGCCAGGTCCGGGCGGTCGGAGAGCAGCCGGGTCAGCTGTTCGTCGGACCAGCCGCGCAGCTGCTCGGCGAGCGTGCGCGGCTGGGTCGGGACGGACGCGGACATCCGGACCAATCTACCGGCGCCGCCGCGGGGCTCACTCGCGCGTGGAGACGACCTGCAGCACGGTCTCGCCCGGGCAGGACGCGGACTCCCGGATCGCCCAGCGGCCGCGGAACCCGTGACCGTCCCACTCCGCCTCGGCGTCGTGCTCCTCGGTCTCGCCCTGCTCGGTGCGGTAGCCGGCGCCGACCACGTCGTGGTTCATGAACGCGAGCACCCGGCGAAACGGCGTCGAGGTCACCCCGGTGACGATCGTGCCGTCCGAGCCGCGGTCCTCGGCGTTGAACACCACCGTCCCGGGCGGGAACGGCCAGTCCGACGGGAAGCGCTCGCCGTACGGCTGGTCGGCCGGCGTCGCCTGCCCGGTGCAGGTGGTCAGGTCGGCGGCCGCCGAGAACCCCTCGGAGGCGTGGTCGCCGTCGTGCTCGCCCTCCGGCGCGGAGGAGCCGCACCCGGCCGTGGCGGCCAACAGCAGCGCGACGGCCAGCGTCGTACCGACCCTCATCTTGCGACGGTCACCGTGCGGGTCTCGCCGGCCGGGATGCTGGTCGTCGCGGATCCGACCTTCTTGCGACCGTCGAGCACCTCGGTGACCAGACCGTCCAGGTCGGTGCTGCCGGTGTTGCGCACCTGCGTCGTCGCGGTGAACGTGCCGTCGGCGTTGTGGGTCGCGCCAAGCGACGTGAGCCGCGCGTTGGTGACCGCGGGGTCGAAGCGCGAGAACAGCGTCTTCCCGCCGCTCTGCCGGGCGATCGTCGCGAACGCGTCGCGGCCCTGGTGCTGCGGGTCGGTGACGCAGGCGTCGATGCAGCCGTCGGCGAACGCCGCCTCCACGCGGCCGTGGTCGTCGATGGTGACGTCGATGAAGTCCAGCAGATTGCGGTCGTCGCCACAGGTGGTGCCGCCGGTGCAGATGGAGCCGACCTGCACCGGGTCGTCCGGCGTGGCGTCGCTGGTCACCCAGGTCTTGCCGCCGTCGTACGTCGTGGACACGTAGAGGTGCCACTCGCCGTGGAAGTTCTGCTGGTCCTGGTAGTTGCCGCCGGTCGGCGTGCCCAGGTAGGCGATCGACGCGCGGTCGTCGTCGCCGGCCACCATCGCCGGGAACACCGCGTTCTTGATGCCGAACGCGGTGCCGACGCTCTGCGCGTCGGGTCAGTGGTCGCCCCGGTCGCGGCTGACCGCCACGCCGGGCTTGCCGTCGGCGCCGACGTAGCCGAAGTACGTCGTGCCGTTGGCGCCGACGCCCACGGACGGGTCGGAGTCGCCCGGGCTCGTGCCGGGGACCCGCTTGACCGCCCAGGAGCTGCCGTTGTCGGTGGACACCACGGCTGCCTGGTTGGCGCCGCAGCCCTTGTTCGGCAGGTACGCCGTGCCGTCCGGCGCCACCTTCACGTGGCCGTGCAGGCCCCCGCAGTCGAGCAGGCTGTACGTCGGCACACCGGCGCCGAACGTGGTGCCGCCGTCGCGGGAGGCAGCGCAGAAGGCGGTCGCGATGTCCTGGCTGCAGTAGTAGACGGCGTTCGGGTAGGTCGACGTGGGCAGGGCACCGACGCCGTTCGCGGAGAACGGGCCGCCGCCGATCGTCTGGTGGTCGACGCCCGACGGGATGCCGCCGCCGGTGCTCGGGTGCCAGCTGGTGCCGTCGTCGTCGGTCCAGCAGGTCAGCGAGTCCACGCCGGACAGCTGCGACTCGAAGGTGCGCCCGGTCTGGTGGTCGGTGAACAGGATCGGGTCGAGGCTGGTGGTGCTGCCCTGCGGACAGCCGTCGCCGGCGTTGGCGGACACGTCGGACCAGGACGCGGTCGCGGGCGTGGTGCTGTCGTCGAAGCCGACCTTGTAGGTGGACAGGGACGACTGGAAGAAGGTCGCCCCGGTCCTGTCGCTGGTGCCGATCGACGGCTCGCCAGCGTTGTCCGAGTCGGGCAGCGCCTTCGGGGCGGCGTAGTCGGCGAACGTCGGCGGGGTGTCGGTGCCCGGCGCCGGGGTGGCCGGGACGTCCTTCAGCGTGGCCTCCGCGGTGTAGGAGTCGCCGAGCGGAGCGAACGGCACCACGCGCACGGTGTAGTCGCCCGACGTCGGCGGCAGCACCACCTGCTCCGGGTCGGCGCTGGAGGCCGCGCTGCCGATGACGGTGCCGGCCTTGTCGAGCACGTAGACGTCGAAGTCGGCCGCGGTGTTCGGCCAGCTCACGTCGATGTGGAGCGTGTGCGTGTCGCCGTACCCGGCCGGGGTGCTCACGTGCAGCGTGAAGTCGTCGCACGAGGAGGGCGCGCTGCAGTCGGGCTGGTCGAGCGCGGTGCCGCTGACGTTGGGCGCCACGAACGGTCCGCCGGTCCACGTCGCGGAGGTCGAGGTGTCGGAGACCGACGCCTCGCGCGGGGTGGCGGCGTCGGCCTGCGAGACGGTGAGCGCGGCCCCGAGGAGCACGGTCACGGCCGCGAGACGGGCGGTGGCGCTGCGGGTCAGAGCCCGAAGTGACGGCATCGTGCCTCCTGGTTCGGCGGGGCTGCCTGTAGTCACCAACGAGGCAGTGCCCCGCGGGTCACGACCGGTCACCGACACGGTCGAGTCCGGTTTGCGGACGCCGCCCGGCGGTTTGGCACGATGGCTCGATGGCGGTGATCCAGGCACGTGGGCTCGGGAAGGTGTACGCCGGGAAGCCGGCCGTCGACGACCTGAGCTTCGACGTCCAGCCCGGCAGCGTGACGGGCTTCCTCGGCCCGAACGGCGCGGGGAAGTCCACCACGATGCGGCTGATGCTCGGGCTGGACCGGGGCGCCGGCAGCACGACGTTCGACGGGGTGCCGTTCACGTCGCTGCACCGGCCGATGAACCGGGTCGGCACGCTGCTCGAGGCGAACCCGTTCCACCCGACCCGCACCGCCCGCAACCACCTGCTGATGCTCGCGCTCGCCAACGGCGTCCCGGCCTCACGCGTCGACGAGGTACTGGAGCAGCTCGGGCTGGCGACGGTCGCCCGCAAGAAGCCGAGGACGTTCTCGATGGGGATGGGGCAGCGGCTCGGGCTGGCCGCGGCGCTGCTCGGCGACCCCGACACCCTGATCCTCGACGAGCCCGCGAACGGGCTCGACCCGCAGGGCGTCCACTGGATCCGCGACCTGTTGAAGGGCTTCGCCGCCACCGGCCGGTCGGTGTTCGTGTCCAGCCACCTGCTGTCCGAGATGGCGCTGATGGCCGACGAGCTGGTGGTGATCGGCCGCGGACGGCTGATCGCGAGCGGGCCGGTCGGCGACTTCGTCAAGACGTCGACGCGCAACGCCGTGGTGGTCCGCTCGCCGCAGGCCGACGAGCTCGCCGACCTGCTTCGTCGCGAGGGCGCCACCGTGGAGCGCATCGAGCCCGGGGCACTGTCGGTGGTGGGCATGGAGCCGTCGCGGGTCGGCGACCTCGCGTTCGAGGCGTCGATCCGGGTGCACGAGCTGGCGCACCGGGCGGCCACGCTCGAGGAGGCGTTCCTGGAGGCCACCCAGGACGCCGAGGAGTACCACGCCGAGGTCAGCCGGGCCGTGGAGGACACGTCATGACCGAGGCGCTGACCTACGAGTGGCTGCGGCTGCGCACGCTGCGCTCCACGTGGTGGCTGACCGGGCTGGCGGTCCTGCTCGGCATCGGCATCGCGCTGCTGATCTCGCTCGCCGCGCGCTCGGAGATCTCCGGCAACGGCGGCGCGTCGGCCGACGACGTCCGGTTCCTGCCGGTCGCGGTCGTCTCGCAGGGCTCGGCGATCTTCGTGCCCTACCTGCTCGCGTACGTCGTCGCGATGATCGGCGTCTTCGCGTGGGGCCACGAGTACCGCCACGGCATGGTGCGCACCACCCTGACCGCGGTACCCCAGCGCACGTCGGTGTGGGTCGCGAAGTTCACCGTCGTCGGGCTGTGGGTGCTGGCGGTGTCCGCGCTCACCGGGCTGGTGTCCCTGCTGCTCGGCGCGCTCGTGCTGTCCGGCACCGGCCTGCCGATGCTGACCGGCGAGGCGTGGCAGATGCTCGGCCGCTGCGCCGTCTACGCGCTCGCGCTCACCTGGCTGGTCACCGCGTTCACCGCCGTGGTCCGGCACCAGGTGGTGGCGCTGGTGCTGATGTTCCTGTGGCCGTTCCTGATCGAGAACGTCATCTCGGGCGTGGTCAGCGCCGTCCCGACGCTCGACCGGCTGTTCGGCGACGTGGTGCGCTACCTGCCGTTCGACGCCGGCAACGCGATCATCCGCGAGGTGGACATCGGGCTCGGGGCGCCGCTGGGCGCGTGGGCCGGCTTCGCGGTCTTCGCCGGCACCGCGGTGGTGCTGATGGTGCTGAGCCTGGTGCTGTTCCGCGGCCGCGACGCGTAGCGCCTCTAGGCTGCCTCCGTGAGCGACCAGTTCCTCGCCCTCCTGTACGGCGAGGCGCCGCGCGAGGCCTTCGACGAGGTGGTCACCGCCGCGGCGGCGGCCGGGGCCGGCCCCGAGGAGCTCGAGCGGCTGCGCGAGCACCGGCAGGTGGCGCTGCGGCTGCGCGAGCAGATGGACCGGCAGCGGCAGCGCGAGGCCGAGCTGTCCGCGCTGTACGAGACCGCCAACGACCTCACCGCGATCCGCGACGTCGACGCCATCCTGGCCGCGATCGTGCGCAGGGCGCGGCAGCTGCTGCACGCGGACATGACCTACCTGTCCCTCAACGACGAGGCCGAGGGCGCGTCGTACATGAAGGTCACCGACGGCGCGCTCACCCCCGAGTTCCGCACCCTGCGGCTGCCGCTCGGCACCGGGCTGCTCGGCCTGGTCGCGCAGACCGGCGAGCCGTACTTCACCGAGGACTACCAGAACGACGAGCGCTTCCTGCACCGCGAGTTCATCGACACCGCCGTCGACGGCGAGCAGATCCGCGCGATCCTCGGGGTGCCGCTGGTCGTCGAGGGCAAGGTCATCGGGGCGCTGCTCGCCGTGCACCGGTCGGTGCGGCCGTTCCCGGCCGGCGAGGTGTCGCTGCTGATGTCGTTCGCCGCGCACGCCGCCGTGGCGCTGGAGAACGCCCGGCTCTTCGAGGAGATCGACCAGGCGAACCGGCAGGTGCGCGCGCAGGCCGAGGCCGTGTCGGTCGCCGCCGACGCGCACGACCGGCTGACCGACGTGCTGCTGCACGGCGGCGGGGTCGCCGACGTGGCCGACGTACTCGCCTCGGTGCTGCACGGGTCGGTGGCGGTGCACGACGCCGACGGCCGGCTGCTGGCCGGCACCCCCGGGCGGCTCGACGGGCTCGAGGACGCGGTGGCGGAGGCGCGCGGGTCCGGGCGCAGCGTCGAGGTACCGGGACCGGCGTACGTCGCGGTCGCGTCGGCCGGCACCCAGCACCTCGGCACGCTGGTGCTGCACGACGGCCCCGAGCTCGGCCTCGCCGATCGGCGCACCCTGGAGCGCGGCGCGCTGGTGACCGCGCTGGTGCTGCTGTTCGCGCGGTCGGCGGCAGAGGCGGAGGAGCGGGTCCGTGGCGAGCTGCTCGCCGACCTGCTCG
>JABFXA010000478.1 GCA_013361955.1 Nocardioidaceae bacterium | reverse complement strand
AAGGACGCCTGCACCTACGACCCGGTGAGCACGGTGGTTCCGTGACGCTGCGGCTCCGCGACGTCGTCGGGCTCCTCGAGGGCTGGTACGACCCGGCCTGGGCAGAGTCCTGGGACGCGGTGGGCCTGGTCTGCGGCGACCCCGACCAGCCGGTCTCGAAGGTGGCGTTCGCCGTCGACCCGGCGCCGGCGGTGGTCGACGAGACCGTCGCCTGGGGCGCCGACCTGCTGGTCTGCCACCACCCGCTGCTGCTCACCCCGGTGCACGGGGTCGCGGCCACCACCTCGAAGGGCCGGGTGGTGCACGACCTGGTCCGGGGCGGGACCGCGCTGCTCACCGCGCACACCAACGCCGACGTCCCGGCCGACGGGGTCAACGAGTCGCTGGCGCGCGCGGTCGGCGTGGTCGACCCGCGGGTCGTGCTGAGCACCGACGACTCCGCGCTCGACAAGCTGGTCACCTTCGTGCCGCACGGCCACGTGGACGCCGTACGACGGGCGCTGGCCGACGCGGGGGCCGGCCGGATCGGCGACTACGACCAGGCGTCGTTCACGACCGCGGGCGAGGGCCGGTTCCGGCCGCTGGAGGGGGCCGACCCCACGATCGGGCGGGTCGGTGACCTGGAGGTGGTCGAGGAGGCCCGGGTCGAGACGGTCTACCCGCGGCACCTGCGCCGGCAGGTGGTCGCGGCGATGCGGGCGGCGCACCCCTACGAGGAGGTCGCGTTCGACGTCCTCGAGCTGGGGTCGGTGCCCGGCGACGCGCCCGCCACCCGCGGCCACGGCCGCATCGGCGACCTCGCCGGGCCCACCTCGCTGCGCGGCTTCGCCGAGCAGGTGTCGGCGGCGCTGCCCCGGACCGCACACGGCGTCCGGGTGGCCGGCGACCCGGAACGCCCGGTGCGCACCGTGGTGGTCGGCAGCGGCTCCGGCGACTTCATGCTCGACACCGTGCTGCGGCTTGACGCGGACGTGTACCTGACCTCCGACCTGCGCCACCACCGGGCGGGGGAGTACCTCGAGGAGGCGGCCCGTCGCGGCGGTGCGGCGCTCGTCGACGTGGCGCACTGGGCCGCCGAGTGGACCTGGCTCCCGGTGGCCGAGCGGAAACTGCGCGCGGCGGTCTCGGCGCGGGGCGATACGGTGGACACCCGGGTCTCCGAGATCGTCACCGACCCGTGGACCTTCCGCGTGGACCGCTGAGGTCCTGCCATCCGTCACGAGGAGACGACGCTGAAAGCCGACCCCTTCGCGCAGCTGAAGCTGCTCGACGTCCAGGAGCTCGACACCCGCCTCGACCAGCTGCGGCACCGGCTGTCGAACCTGCCCGAGACCCAGCAGCTCGCCGACCTCGCTCGCGAGCGCACCGAGGTCGACGGCCAGGCCCGCGACGCGCACATCCTCGTCGACGACCTGACCCGGCAGCAGAAGAAGGCCGACGCCGACGTGGAGCAGGTGCGGTCCCGGCGTACCCGTGACCAGGACCGGATGGACCGCGGCCTGGTGACCAACCCGAAGGACCTCGAGCGGATGCAGCAGGAGCTGGTCGCGCTGGAGCGCCGGATCGCGGAGCTCGAGGACGCCGAGCTCGAGGTGATGGAGCAGCTCGAGGAGGCGCAGGGCGAGCAGGACCGGCTCGACCAGCGCGTGGTGGAGCTCGACGAGCGGACCGCCGAGCTCACCCGGGCCCGCGACGAGAAGGCGGGCGGGCTGACCAGCGAGGTCGAGGACGTCACCCGGCAGCGCAGCACCGCGGTCGGCGGGATGCCCGAGGACCTGATGGCCCTCTACGAGCGGATCCGCACCCAGAAGGGCGGCGTCGGCGCGGCGCTGCTGCGGGCGCGGCGCTGCGGCGGGTGCAGCCTCGACCTGACCGCGGCCGACCTCGGCGCGATCGCCAAGGCGGCCCCGGACGAGGTGGTCCGCTGCGAGGAGTGCCAGCGGATCCTGGTCCGGACCGGCGAGTCGGGGCTGTGAGCGCGCACCGGTCCGTGGTCATCGAGGCCGACGGCGGCTCTCGCGGCAACCCCGGCCAGGCGGCGTACGGCGCGGTGCTGAAGGACGCGGACACCGGCGAGGTGATCGCCGAGTCCGCGGAGAAGATCGGCGTCGCCACGAACAACGTCGCGGAGTACAACGGCCTGATCGCGGGGCTGCGGCTCTACCAGGAGCACACGCCCGACGCGGACCTCGAGGTCCGGATGGACTCCAAGCTGGTCGTCGAGCAGATGTCCGGGAACTGGAAGATCAAGCACCCCGACATGAAGCCGCTCGCGACGGAGGCGAACCGGCTGGCGCCGTTCGGCACCACGTTCACCTGGATCCCGCGCGAGCGGAACAAGCACGCCGACCGGATCCTCAACGAGGCGCTCGACGGCAAGCGGCCCGCAACCCCAAAAGCACGGGCGGGTGAGGCCCCCGCGCAGCGGCGGGGCTGGTCCGACCCGGGCACCCCGACCACGCTGCTGCTGGTGCGGCACGGCGTCACCGAGCACACCGTCGACAAGAAGCTGACCGGCGGGCTGGGCGGGCTCAACCTCGGCCTCACCGACGAGGGGCGAGCGCAGGCCCGCGCCACCGCCGACTGGCTGGCGCCGCTCGCCGAGGGCGTCGACGTGGTGGTCTCCTCGCCGGTACGCCGCACCCTGGAGACCGCCGAGATCGTCGCGGCCCGGATGGAGCGGGCGTTCGAGACCGACGACGGGCTCGCCGAGATGGAGTTCGGGGCCTGGGAGGGGCTGACCTTCGCCGAGCTGCGGGCGCGGCACCCCGACGACCTCGACGCCTGGCTGGGCTCGCTCGACCGGCCCCCGGGCGGCTCCGGCGAGTCGCTGCGCAGCGTCGAGAAGCGGGTGCTGGCCAGCCGCGACAAGCTGCTCGCCGACCACGCCGGCGAGACGGTGCTCGCGGTCACCCACGTCACCCCGATCAAGATCCTGGTCGCGCACACGCTGGGCGCGCCGCTCGAGGCGGTGTTCCGGATGGAGCTCGCGCCCGCGTCGGTGACCGTGCTGTCGTACTACGCCGACGGCAACGCGTCGATGCGGATGTTCAACGCCCGGCCGACCGACGTGGCGTTCACAGCTCGCTGACGACGACGTCGAGCCGGGTGCCGTGCCGACCGGTGCCGCTCTCCTCGACCTTCCAGCCCAGGGCGGTCAGGTGGTCGGCGAACCGGGCCGGACCGGTCGGCGCCGACCCGTCCTGGAGCAGCGCCCGGACCAGCCGTCCCTTCGTGGCCTTGTTGAAGTGCGAGACCACGCTGCGGCGGCCATCGGCCTCGTGCAGCACCCGCAGCCCGACCACCTTGCGGGCCAGGTCGGGCTCGGGACGCCAGAACTTCTCGTACGTCGACGAGCGCAGGTCGACCACCAGGCCGCGTCCGGCTGCCTCGCGGACGGCCGGGTCGAGCCGCCGGCTCCAGTACGTCGACACCGTTCCCAGCCCCGGCAGCGCGACGTCCCCGGAGAGCCGGTACGCCGGCACCCGGTCGCCCGGACGCAGCAGCCCGAACAGACCGGACGTCACCGCGAGCCACGACGTCGCCCGGCGCCGGGCCGCGGCGTCGAGCGTCGGCAGGTCGAGGGCCTCGTAGAGCACGCCGGAGTACACCGCGTCGGCCCGCGCGGTCGGCGCAGAGGTCAGCGCGGCGTTGCGGGCCACCTCGTCGGTCTGCGTACGGCCGAGGCCGAGCACGTCGGCGGCGCCGTCCGACGTACACAGCGAGAGGAGGGCCTCGAGCACCTCCACACGGTGCGCGGACAGGTGGGGGAAGGAGAGGGTGGCGAGGTCCAGCGGCTTGCCGCGGCGCGGCGCGGTCTTGCCTTCCGACGGCGGCAGCAGGATCAGCACGGCGGTCACCCTATGCTGACAGGCCACGACACCGAACGCCGCCGGCAGGATGGGGTGACGGCAGTGCCCAGACGAGTGGTCAGGATCCACGGAGCCGCGGACGGCCGAGCGCTGTCCGAGGGCATGGGCCGGATCCAGCAGGAGCTCGGCGTGACGCAGGACTTCCCGCCCGACGTGCGGGAGGCCGCCGAGCGCGCGGCCCGCGCGCCACGGCTGCCCGACCTCGACCGCACCGACATCCCCTTCGTCACCGTCGACCCGGCCGGCGCGAAGGACCTCGACCAGGCGCTGCACCTCGAGCGCGACGGCGACGGGTACGTCGTGCACTACGCGATCGCCGACGTCGCCGCGTTCGTGACGCCCGGCGACCCCGTCGACGTCGAGGCGAACCGGCGCGGCGAGACCCTCTACGGCGCCGACTCCAAGGTGCCGCTGCACCCGCCGGTGCTCTCCGAGGGCGCCGCCTCGCTGCTGCCCGACCAGGAGCGACCGGCGCTGCTCTGGACGATCAAGGTCGACGCGGAGGGGGAGGGCATCGACGCCGACGTCGTCCGCGCGCGGGTCCGCAGCCGCGCGCAGCTCGACTACGACGGGCTGCAGCAGCAGGTCGACGACGGCACCGCCGACGAGATGTTCACGCTGCTCCGCGAGGTCGGCGAGCTGCGCAAGCACCGCGAGGCGGCCCGCGGCGGGGTGTCGCTGCCGCTCCCGGAGCAGGTGGTCGACGTCGACGGCGACCGGTGGTCGCTGGAGTTCCGCCGGCAGCTGCCGGTCGAGGAGTGGAACGCGCAGATCTCCCTGCTCACCGGGATGGCCGCCGCGTCGCTGATGGTCTACGCGCGCGTCGGTCTGCTGCGCACGCTGCCGCCGCCGGACAACCGCGACGTGCAGCGCCTGCACCGCACCGCCAAGGCGCTGCACATCGAGTGGCCGGCCGAGCAGCTGTACCAGGACTTCGTCCGCTCCCTCGACCCGGCGAAGCCGAGCCACGCCGCGATGGTCACCGCGTGCACCCGGCTGCTGCGCGGCGCCGGCTACGTGGCCTTCAACGGCGAGGTGCCCGAGCAGCCCGAGCACGCCGCGCTGGCCTCCGAGTACGCCCACGTCACCGCGCCGCTGCGCCGGCTCGCGGACCGGTACGCCGGTGAGGTGTGCGTCGCGCTCTGCGCCGGCGAGGACGTCCCGGCGTGGGTCGCCGACGCGCTCGACGTACTGCCCAAGGCGATGCAGGACGCCGACCGCCGGGCCAGCCAGTACGAGAACGCCGTCCTCGACCTGGTCGAGGCCGCGGTGCTGCAGCCGCGGGTGGGGGAGACGTTCGCGGGCGTCGTCGTGCAGGTGGACGACGACGACCCGAAGCACGGCGCGGTGGTCGTCCAGGACCCGGCCGTCGAGGCCAAGGTCGGCTCCGGCGAGGAGCTGCCGCTCGGCGCCGACGTCTCGGTGGTGCTCACGGAGGCGGACGTGGCGCGACGTACGGTGCGGTTCTCGCTCTAGACTTCTCCTGGATGAGCCGGCCGGGCGGCCGCGGCGAGGAGACTCGTCGAGGAAGGTCCGGGCTCCACAGGGCAAGGTGGTGGGTAACACCCACCCGGGGTGACCCGCGGGACAGTGCCACAGAGAACAGACCGCCGTCTGCTCCGGCAGGCGGCAAGGGTGAAACGGTGGTGTAAGAGACCACCAGCGTTCCGGGTGACCGGAACGGCTCGGTAAACCCCACCTGGAGCAAGGTCAAGAAGAGAGTCGGGAGACCGGCTCTCGCGCGAGCGATCGAGGGCGGCCCGCCCGAGCTCGCGGGTAGACCGCACGAGGCTGTCGGCAACGGCAGCCCTAGATGGATGGTCGCCGACCGCGACGCCGCAAGGCCCGCGGAGACAGAACCCGGCCTACAGGCCGGCTCATCCCTCGCCCTCGCGTGGTTGCGTCGGGCTGCCGGCTGCGGGACCGCGTTGGTTGGGGTGCGAGCGGGCTACCGCGAGCCTCGAAACCAACCCCCTCCGCGCCGGATTCCGTCCACAGGCCGATGCGGAGAATCCCTTTCCACAGCAGGGGATTCGGCGCAGAAACCGTCGGTGCGCACTGCTTGGATGGACTCATGTCCGACACCGCAACCC
>JABFXA010000467.1 GCA_013361955.1 Nocardioidaceae bacterium | reverse complement strand
CAGGGTCGGCTCGGCGACGCCCAGCGCGTCGACCCGGCCGCGCAGCACCTCCAGCGCCCGGTCGGTGGCCTCGGCGTCGGCCTTCACCCGTTCGCCGTCCTGGGTCTCCAGCACGATCTGGGTGCCGCCCTCGAGGTCGAGGCCGAGCCGTGGTGCGGAGGACACCGCGAAGACGAGGGCGATGCCGAGGGCGGCGAGGCAGGCGAGGGCACGCCACAGCGGCGCGCGGGTACGACGGGACGGGGACGCTGGCATGACGGGGCTCCACGGGACGGACGCCGGCAGGCGTCGACGGTCGGACGGGCGGGCCGTCAGACCGGGGGAGCGCGGTCGCGCGAGCAGACTCCGCTCTCGAGCACCGGGCCGTGCGCCGACCGGGCGGCGTCGGGCCGTGCCGTCGCGAGCCGGAGCAGCAGGTCGGCGACCGGTGCGGCCGCCGGCAGGTCGTGGTGCCGGTGCGGCACCGAGAGCCGGTGCGGCAGGGCCGGTGTCGCCACCAGGTGCGCGCGGTGCGGCGAGACCGCCGACGCGTGGTCACCCGGGGCCGCGGACGCCGGCGCGGCCGACGTACCGGCCAGCGCCAGGAGCAGCGCGACGACCAGACCCGTCAGGATCGTCGTCGTCCGGCCTACGCGCATGCCCGCCAGTCTAGGTGCCCGCCGAGGCGCGCGTTCTTGCGCTGCTGGGTACGCCGAGGCGCGCGTTGTTGCGGTCGAAGCGGTGGACAACTCCGCAACTTCACGCGCCTCGGCGTAGTCCTGGCCGCAACGACGCGCGCCTCGGCGTCAGAGGCCGAGGGAGCGGCCGATGATCTCCTTCTGGATCTCGGTGGTGCCGCCGTAGATGGTCTGCACGCGGCTGTCCATGAACGCCTTGGCGATCGGGTACTCCGTCATGTAGCCGTAGCCGCCGAAGAGCTGCACGCCCTGGTCGACGATCTTCTTCTGCAGCTCGGTGGTCCACCACTTCGCCATCGACGCGAGCTTGGCGTCGAGGCGGCCCTCGTTGTGCCGGCGCACGCAGTCGTCGACGAACACCCGGGCGACGTGGGCCTCGGTGGCCATCTCGGCGATCACGAAGCGGGTGTGCTGGAACTTCCCGATCGGCCGCCCGAACGCCTCGCGCTCCTTGACGTACGACAGGCACAGGTCGAGCACCGCCTCGCACGCGGCGGCCGCCATCATCGCGATGGAGAGTCGCTCCTGGGGGAGGTTCTGCATCAGGTAGACGAAGCCCCCGCCCTCCTCGCCGAGCAGGTTCTCCTTCGGTACGACGACGTCGTCGAAGAACAGCTCCGAGGTGTCCTGCGCGTGCATCCCGACCTTGTCGAGGTTGCGGCCGCGCTCGAAGCCGGCCATCCCGCGCTCCACGACGAGCAGGCTGATGCCCTTGTGCCCGAGGCCGCCGTCGACCTGGGTGTCGGTGCGCGCCACCACGACCACCAGGTCGGCCATCGCGCCGTTGCTGATGAACGTCTTCGACCCGTTCAGGACGTAGTGGTCGCCCTTGTCGACGGCGTTGGTCCGCACGCCCTGCAGGTCGCTGCCGGCTCCCGGCTCGGTCATCGCGATCGCGCTGATCGTGTCGCCGCTGACGCAGCCGGGCAGCCATCGGCGCTTCTGCTCGTCGGTGCCGAGCGAGGTCAGGTACGGCACGATGATGTCGGTGTGCACCGGGAAGCCGGGTCCGTGCGCGCCGGCCCTGGTCAGCTCCTCGGCGAGCACCAGGTTGTAGCGGAAGTCCGCGACGCCCGGCCCGCCGTACTCCTCGGGTACGTCGAAGCAGAGCAGCCCCTGCGCACCGGCCCGCGTCCACACCTCGCGGCTGACCTGGCCGTCGCGTTCCCACTGCTCGTGGTGCGGCGCGACCTCCTTGGCGACGAAGGCCTGCACGGTGCGCCGGAACGCCTCGTGCTCGTCCTCGAGCAGTGGTCGGTCGGTGCTCATCAGCTGACCCACTCCTTCACCCGGGAGACCAGGCCGGCCGGGTCGCCGCCGTCGGCGGGCACCGGCATCACCTGGAGGTTCGTCACGCCCGCCTCGCGGAACGCCGCGATCCGCTCCCGCACGTACGTCGCGGGGCCGACGAGGTTGCACATCTCGAGGAGGTCGACCGGCACCAGGGCCTCGGCGTCGCGCTTGTTGCCGCCGAGGTACAGCTCCTGGATCTTCGCGGCCTCCTCCTCGTAGCCGTACTGGCAGGCGAGGTCGTTGTAGAAGTTCTTGCCCTTCGCGCCCATGCCGCCGATGTACAGCGCGAACATCGGCCGGGCGAAGTCGAGCATGCCCTTCACGTCGTCGCCGATGCTCAGCATCCCGCCGGCGCAGATCTCCAGCGGGCCGAGGTCGTCGGGCCGCTTCGCGGCACCGGCCGCCAGGGCGTCGCCCCACACGTCGCCGGACCGCTCGGGGGCGAACAGGAACGGCAGCCAGCCGTCGGCGTACTCCGCGGTCGCCGCGACGTTCTTCTGGCCGAGCGCGGCGATGTAGACCGGGATGCTCGGCCGCTCGGGCTTGGTGAGCATCTTCAGCGGCTTGCCGAGGCCGAGGCCCTGGTCGGCGGGGAGCGGCAGCGTGAAGACCAAGCCGTCGTAGCGCAGCGTCTCGCGGCGGATCGCGGCGCGCACGATCTCCACCACCTCGCGGGTGCGGCCGAGCGGCCGCTCGTACGGCAGCCCGTGCCAGCCCTCGATCACCTGCGGGCCGGACGCGCCGAGCCCGAGGATCGCCCGGCCTCCGCTGACGTTGTCGAGCCCGGCCGCGGTCTGGGCCAGCGCGCCGGGGGTGCGGCTGTAGACGTTCAGGATCGCCGAGCCGATCTCGACGGTCTCGGTCTTGGCGGCGAGGTAGCCCATCAGCGTGGGCGAGTCGAAGCCGTATGCCTCCGCGACCCACACGGTGTCCAGCCCGGCGCTCTCGAGCGCGACGACCTGGTCGGCCGCCTCGCGCGGGTTGCCGGCGTACATCAGCTGGGTGGAGACCTTCATGCCACTACCGTGACAGTAACGCTGTCAGGATGGCAAGCACTCGCGAGGTCGGCCGCGTGCCGGCCGACCCGCTGCACTAGCGTGACCGTCACCCGACCAGGACGGAGCGACGTGGGCGACGGCACGACGTACGACATCGCGGTGATCGGGGGCACCGGCCCCCAGGGCCGCGGGCTCGGCTACCGGTGGGCCCGGCACGGGCACCGGGTGGTGCTCGGCTCCCGGTCCGCGGAGCGCGCCGAGCAGACCGCCGCGGAGATCAGCGACCGGCTACACGACGCCCGGGTCACCGGCGCCACGAACGCCGACGCGGTGGCCGACGCCGACGTGGTCGTCCTCTCCGTGCCGTACGACGGCCACGACGACCTGGTCGCGTCGCTGGCCGACCGGCTCGCGGGCAAGGTCGTGGTCTCCTGCGTGAACCCGCTCGGCTTCGACAAGCAGGGACCCTACTCGCTCGACGTACCCGGCGGCAGCGCCGCCGAGACCGCGGCCGCGCTGGCCCCCGAGGCCCGGGTGGTCGGCGCCTTCCACCACGTGTCCGCGCCGCTGCTGTGGGGCGACGCCGACTACCTGGACCACGAGGACGTGCTGGTCTGCGGCGACGACGCCGACGCGAAGCAGGTCGCGATCGAACTGGCTCGCGCGGTCACCTCGCGCGACGGCGTCGACGCCGGGCGGCTGCGCATCGCACGGCAGCTCGAGCCCTGGACCGCGGTGCTGATCAGCATCAACAAGCGCTACAAGACGCGCTCGGGCATCGCGGTGTCGGGGCTGCCGCGCTAGGGCGCCCCGCCGGTCCGCGTCAGCGGATCGGCGAGCTGACCGTGGTCTCGTAGGCGGGGCTGCTCGGGTCGGCCGGGTCGCTGGACTGCGGGGACCCGCCGGCCGAGTCGTCGGAACGGTGCACCTTCTCCTTGGCGGCGGCGGTGGCACTCGCGGCCGCCTCGGCCACCTTGTGCCGTGCCTCGGGCGCCTTCTCCTTGGCGAAGTCCTGCGCCTGCGAGGCCTTCTGCTGGACGGTCGGGTTCTGCCAGACCTTCTGGGCCTGGCCCTTGATCTGCTCGTAGCGCTGGCGGCCGGCGCGGGTCCCGAGCACGTAGCCCACGGCTCCGCCGACGAGCAGCGCGATCTTGCCCTTCATGGCTCTCTCCTCCGGTCGTCGGGTCGTCTCACCTTCCCGTGCCCGGGGCGGGGCCCGGGTAAACCGGGTGCGCCGGGTCCCGCCCGCCTGCTGGGATGCGGCCATGTCCTCCGCCGACTCCGTGGTCGCCCTTGTCCGCAGTCCCGCCCTCACCGACCAGGTGCCCTACGCGTACGCCGCCGTGGTGCCGGCCGCCCGGACGGTGTGGACCGCCGGTGCCTGCCCGCTCGACGACGACGGCGCCGTGGTGGCGCCCGGGGACGTCGCCGCGCAGGCCCGCCGGGTGATGGACAACCTGGTCACCGCGCTCGACGCGGCCGGCGCCGGCCTGGCCGACGTCGCCCGGTCGACGGTCTACGTCGCGTCGTCGGACCGGGCCGACCTGGTCGCCGCCTGGGACGTGGTGCGCGCCGCGTTCGGCGACCACGACGCCCCCAGCACGCTGCTCGGCGTCGCGGTGCTCGGCTACCCCGACCAGCTCGTCGAGGTCGAGGCCGTCGCGGTGCTGCCGACCTAGGGTCCGGTCGAGGGGGCGCACAGGTCGAGCGTCGGCACGTCGCGGCGGTTGCCGGACCGGTGGTCGGCCAGCGAGCGCCCGAGGTTCCACTCCAGCCAATCGTCGGCGTGCGGCCGGGCCGCGGTCATGCAGGACAGCTCGGTGCCCGCGGCCGCCAGCGTCGGCACCGCGTCGGCGGACAGCCCGCCGAGGTAGCCGGTGTCGACGCGCCCGCTCGCCTGGTAGCGGTCCAGGTTGTGCCCCGCGATCATCGCGTCGGGGTTGGCCAGCGCCAGCCCGAGCAGCGTGACGGCGGCGCTGAGCATCACGGTGCGCGGCAGCCAGTGGCCGCGCAGCCGCACGCCCGCCGCGACGACCAGCAGCAGGACGAGGCCGAGCCAGCCCTCGAACACCGACACCAGCAGCCGCAGCCGGGTGAAGCCGTAGGCCTGCTCGTAGACGTCCATGCGGTACAACGCCGAGGCCACCACGACGATCGCGAGCGCGCACAGGGCGCCGAGCCCGAGGCGCAGCAGCAGCCTCTCGCGTGCCGTACCCCGTCGCGCGTGGCGGGCCGCGACGCCCACCACCGCCAGGGTCAGGACGGTGGTGACGTTGAGCTGCCAGAAGCCCTGGTGCACGTACTCCGCGTAGGTCAGCCCGGTGGTGCGGTGCAGGTAGGCGTGCCCGCCGAACATCACCGTCAGCTGGGCGGCCACGAAGAGCGCGAACACGGCCACCACCAGCCCGACCGGCACCAGCCACTCCCAGGTACGCCGCACCGGCCGGCCCGCCGGCACGTCGACGACGGCGGTCCGCATCGGGTTGAGGGCCAGGTACGCGCCGGCGAGCGTGACGCCGGCTACGAACACCAGCACCGCGGCCCGGAGGAACGCCGTGTCGAAGGACAGGTCGGGCACGACGACACCGACCCAGCTGGCGAACAGCGCGTCCGCGGAGGCGAACAGCACCCCGAACACCAGCACCAGCAGCGCCGAGATCCCGAGCGTGCGCACGGCCGGCAGCCAGTGCCGGCCCGGTCGGTTGACGCTCAGCGAGCGGCCCAGCCACGGCAGCCCGCGCAGCCCGGCCAGCGGCACCGCCACCGCCGCCAGCACGATGCCGGCGAGCGTGCGGCTGCCGACCAGCGTCGCGCTGAGGATCCCGAACGCGGCGAGCACGCAGAGCACCACCACCCAGTCCGCGTCCCGCACGAACACCGTCGCGAGCAGCAGCGTCGCCAGCACCGCCACGCCGAGGTGGTACGGCGTCCGCTGCTGCCGGTCGGCCGCGGCGACCACGGCGCCCGATGCCATCAGCACGGCGAAGGTGCCGACCCCGAGCGCGCGGT
>JABFXA010000212.1 GCA_013361955.1 Nocardioidaceae bacterium | reverse complement strand
CGAGCCGGGCGGCCGCGGTGCGGGCCCGGCGGTCGGCGTCCCAGGCGTCGTGCAGGGTCGCCCAGCCGAGCAGCGCGTCGTAGGCGTGCGCGACGTCGTCGTCGCCGGCGTCGCCGAGCCGGGCGGCCAGCTCCTCGAGCCGCGCGACCGCGTCGTGCAGCGGCGCCAGCGCCTCGTCGAGGACGTCGCCGACCGTGGCGTCCGCCGCGAAGTCCGGCTCCTGGCCCAGGTACCCGAGGTCGGCGGGCTTGTCGACCGAGCCGGCGTCCATCGGCTCGACGCCGGCCACCAGCCGCAGCAGCGTGGACTTGCCGACGCCGTTCTCGCCGACCAGGCCGAGCGGCCGGCCGGGGTGGGCGAGCAGGTCGACGCCGTCGAGCACCGAACGGTCGCCGTACGCCTTGGCGACGTCGCGGGCGACGAGGGGGGAGAGCGAGGAGTGCAGGGAGGTCTGCGGGGACTGGGACATGGGGACACCGATCGTCGGGGGGACGGGGGCTGGACGCGGTGTCGGCTCACATGGCGGGGACGAGTGTGCCCGGCGGTCCCGGGCGAGGCAACCCGATTATCGGCACGTCCGTGCCTAGCGTGGGACGCATGAAGGTGCGCTGGCTCCTCCTGGGCGGCCTGGTCACCCTGCTGCTCGTGCCCGCCCTGCTCGTCACGACCGCGCGGCTGCTCGAGCCGCCGCAGGGGCCGTGGGTGCGGCTGGTCGCGTTCACCCCTCTCGGGGTCGTGCTGTACGCCGCCGCCCTGCTCCTGCTGCTGCTCGCCTGGTGGCGCGGCGCCGGGTTCTGGCGCGGCACCGCGCGGCTGCTGGTGGTGGTAGCGGTCGTGGGCGTGCTGGTGCACGCGTACTGGGCGAGCGGGCCGTACGTCGGCACGTCGTCCGCCGAGGCCGGCAGCGGCGGCACGCTGCGGGTGCTGACGTCGAACCTGCGCTTCGGGGAGGCCGACACCGCGCAGCTGGTGGAGCTCGCCCAGCGCGAGCACGCCGACGTGCTGGTGCTGCAGGAGGTCACCCCGGTCGCGCTCGAGGACCTGCGCTCGGCGGGCGTCGACGACGCCTACCCGCACGTGGTGGGGGAGGCCGACGAGGGCCCGGCCGGGACGATGGTGTTCTCGACGTACCCGCTCGCGAAGGAGCACCGGGTGGGCACCGGGTTCGGCAGCTACCGGATGACGCTGCGCACGCCCGATGGCCCGGTCCGGCTGCTCGCGGTGCACCCGCGGCCGCCGGTCGGCCCGGCGCGGGGGTGGCGCGAGGACCAGGTCGCGGTGCGCTCCGCCGCCCGCGCGCTCACCGGCCCGGCCGTGCTCGCCGGCGACTTCAACGCGACCATGGACCACACCCCGATGCGCGAGCTGGTCGGCCGCGGCTCCCGCGACGCGGCCACCCAGTCCCGGTCGGGCTGGCAGCCGACCTGGCCGGCGGCGGGGGAGGTCTCCCGGCTCGGCGTGCCGGTGCCGTCGCTGCTGCCGATCGACCACGTGCTCACCCGCGACGGGCTGCACGCGGTGCGCACCGAGTCCTTCACCGTCCCCGGCACCGACCACCGCGCGCTGCTCGCCGTGCTGCGGCGATGACCGACCTGGCCTGGGCTCCCGACCCCGACGACCCCGAGGAGCGGCGCTTCCTCGACGTGTACGGCGCCTGGGACCCGCTGACCCCGACGGAGCTGGCCGAGGTGATGGCCGGGTTCCCGGAGCCGTGGTGGGTGGTCGGCGGCCACGCGGTGGAGGCGTTCACCGGGGTGCGGCGCTTCCACGAGGACATCGACCTGGTGGTGTTCGCCGACGCGCTGCCGGCGCTGCGCGAGCAGCTCCGCGGCGTGTTCCACCTGTGGAGCAACGACGGCGGCACGTTCCGGGTGATCGACGACCGCACCCCCGAGCCGCTGCACCCGCTGGCGCAGGTGTGGATGCGCGAGAACGCCCGCTCGCCGTGGCGCGTCGACTGCCCGGTGAACCCGGTCCGTGACGGCCGGTGGGTGAGCAAGCGCGACGACGACCTGGTGCTCGACCTCGACGAGGCCACCTGGGTCGCCGACGCCGGGGTGCGCTACCTGCGGCCCGAGCTGGTGCTGCACTACAAGGCGCGCCAGGTCCGGCCGAAGGACGAGGTCGACCTCGACCACGTGCTGCCGCTGCTCGACGACGACCGGCGGGCCTGGCTGCGCGCAGCGGTGCGACGTACCTACGGCGACGACCATGTCTGGCTGCCGCGGCTGTGAGCGTGCCCGTGCTGCGCACCGAGCGGCTGACGCTGCGCGCCTGGACCGCCGAGGACCGGGCGCTGTTCGCGGAGATGAACGCCGACCCGGTGGTGATGGAGCACTTCCCGGCCACCCTGACCCGGGACGAGAGCGACGCGTTCGTGGACCGGATCGAGGCCGGCTTCGAGGCACGCGGCTTCGGGTTGTGGGTGGTCGACGTCGACGGGTCCGGGTTCGCCGGGTTCACCGGCCTGGCGGTGCCGCGGTTCCGGGTGGCCTGGATGACCGGTCGGCCGGAGCCGCCGGTCGAGGTGGGCTGGCGGCTGCGGCGCGACGCCTGGGGGCACGGCTTCGCCACCGAGGCGGCGCGGGCGGCGCTGGCCTTCGGCTTCGACGGGGTCGGCCTGGAGGAGATCGTGTCGTTCACGGTGGTCGGCAACCTGCGCTCGCAGGCGGTGATGCGGCGGCTGGGCATGACCCGGCTGGCCTTCTACGACCACCCGGTCGAGGACCGCGACCCGCTGCCGTCGGTGGCCTACGTGCTCGGCGCGGCAGACTGGCGGCATGGACCTCGACCGAGCCGTTGACTTCGCCCGCACCCACCACCACGCCGTGCTCGCCACCCGCGGCGCCGGCGGCCGGGTGCAGCAGACGCCGGTGCTGGTCGGCGTCGACGCCGACGGCCGGCTCCTCGTGAGCAGCCGCGAGACGGCGTACAAGACCCGCAACCTGCGGCACGACCCGTGGGTCCAGCTGGTGGTGCTGCGCGACGGGTTCTTCGGGGAGTGGGTGTACGTCGAGGGCAGCGCCGAGGTGGTGTCGCTGCCCGACGCCTTGGAGCCGCTGGTCGACTACTACCGCGGCATCAACGGCGAGCATGACGACTGGGACGACTACCGGGCCGCCATGGAGCGTGAGCGGCGCGTGATCGTCCGGATCACCCCGGAGCGCGCGGGCCCGGACCGCCAGGGCTGAATGGCTCGTCACGCCGTACCCTGGACGGTGCGATGACCGACCTCGACAGCACCCCCGGCGACGCCGTGTACCTCGACCACGCGGCGTCCACCCCGATGCTCCCCGAGGCGGTCGCCGCGATGACCCGCCAGCTCCCGCGCACCGGCAACCCGTCGTCGCTGCACGCGTCCGGGCGGGCCGCGCGCCGGGTGGTCGAGGAGTCCCGGGAGGCGATCGCGCGGGCGCTCGGCTGCCGCCCCGGCGAGGTGGTGCTCACCTCCGGCGGCACCGAGTCCGACAACCTCGCGGTCAAGGGGCTGTTCTGGTCCCGCCGTGGCGCCGACCCGCGCCGCACCCGCGTGCTGTCCACCTCGGTCGAGCACCACGCGGTGCTCGACCCGCTGCACTGGCTCGCCGAGCACGAGGGTGCCGAGGTGGAGCTGCTGCCGGTCGACGACACCGGGCGGCTCGACGTCCGCGCGCTCCGGGCCTCGGTCGAGCGCGACCCCGGCAGCGTCGCGCTGGTGTCGGTGATGTGGGCCAACAACGAGGTGGGCACCGTGCAGCCCGTCGACGAGGTGGTGGAGGTCGCCCGCGAGCACGGCATCCCGGTGCACTCCGACGCCGTGCAGGCGGTCGGCCAGCTGCCCGTCGACTTCGCCGCCTCCGGCGTCGACGCGATGACCGTGACCGCGCACAAGATCGGCGGGCCGTACGGCGTCGGCGCGCTCGTCGTACGCCGCGAGCTCGACGTCACCCCGCTGCTGCACGGCGGCGGACAGGAGCGCGACATCCGCTCCGGCACCATCGACACCCCGGCGATCGCCGGCTTCGCGGAGGCGCTCCGGGTCACCGTCGAGCACCGCGACGAGCAGGCCACTCGGCTGGCCGCGCTGCGCGACGACCTCGTCGAGCGGGTGCGCGAGCGGGTGCCCGACGTGCTCGTCAACGGCGCCGCCGAGCACCGGCTGCCCGGCAACGCGCACCTGACCTTCCCCGGCTGCGAGGGCGACTCGCTGCTGATGCTGCTCGACGCCCGGGGCATCGCCTGCTCGACCGGCTCGGCCTGCTCCGCCGGCGTGCCGCAGCCGTCGCACGTGCTGCTCGCGATGGGCGCCGACGCCGAGCGGGCCCGCGGGTCGCTGCGGTTCTCGCTCGGGCACACCAGCAGCACCGCCGACGTGGACGCCGTGGTCGACGCGATCGTCCCGGTCGTCGAGCGGGCCCGGGCCGCGGGCCTGGCCGGGCAGACCCGGAAGGCCGGCTAGTGCGCGTCGTCGCCGCCATGTCCGGGGGTGTCGACTCGGCCGTCGCCGCCGCGCGCGCCGTCGACGCCGGGCACGACGTCACCGGCATCCACCTGGCGCTGTCGCGGAACCCGAAGTCCTACCGCACCGGGGCCCGCGGCTGCTGCACGATCGAGGACGCCAACGACGCCCGCCGCGCCGCCGACGTGATCGGGATCCCCTTCTACGTCTGGGACCTGAGCGACCGGTTCCACGACGACGTGGTCGAGGACTTCATGGCCGAGTACTCCGCCGGGCGCACCCCCAACCCGTGCCTGCGCTGCAACGAGCGGATCAAGTTCGCGGCGGTGCTCGACCGGGCCCTGGCCCTCGGCTTCGACGCGGTCGCCACCGGCCACTACGCCCGGCTCGAGACCGCCGCCGACGGCACCGTGGAGATGCACCGGGCGGTCGACCACGGGAAGGACCAGTCCTACGTGCTCGGCGTGCTCACCCAGGAGCAGCTCGCGCACTCGCTGTTCCCCCTCGGCGGGTCGAGCAAGCCCGACGTCCGGGCGGAGGCCGAGCGGCGCGGGCTGTCCGTGGCCCGCAAGCCCGACAGCCACGACATCTGCTTCATCTCCGACGGCGACACCGCGGGCTGGCTGCGCGAGAAGCTCGGCGCTGGCTCCGGCGACCTCGTCGACCACGCGACCGGCGAGGTGCTGGGCCGGCACGAGGGCGCCTTCGGCTTCACCATCGGCCAGCGGCGCGGGCTGCGGATCGGCCGGCCGACGGACGACGGGCGGCCGCGCTACGTGCTCGACATCGAGCCGGTCTCCGGCACGGTCACCGTCGGCCCGCGCGAGGAGCTCACCGTCGACCGCATCGAGGGTCGGGCCGCGCGCTGGTGCGGTCTCCCGCCGACCGGTCGGCTCGAGGGCACCGTGCAGCTGCGGGCGCACGGCGCCGAGCACCGCGCGGTCGTGAGCGCGTCGCCCGACGACGTACGCATCGAGCTGCTGGAGCCCGCCGAGGGGATCGCGCCCGGCCAGGCCGCGGTCGTGTACGACGGCTCGCGCGTCGTCGGCTCGTGCACGATCACGTCCGCGACCCGCGCCCGCACGGCATGACCGCCGCCACGGGCGTCGGGTCGATGCCCGGCGAGGACACCGCCGCCTTCGACGAGGCGGTGAAGGTGGTGCTCGGCGAGCTGCCCGATCTGCCGCACGTCCCCGAGGTGCCGGGTCGCGGCGCGCACGCCGGGCTGGCCGGCCGCACCCTCGCGGTCGTCGCCGTCCTCGACGCCGACCTGCAGCCCGCCGGCTGGCGGCTCACCGGCAGCAGCGGGTCGCCGAGCATCGACCACCGGCGGGCGCGCTCGCTGCTGGCGCAGGACCTGGACACCGTCGAGGAGCTGGCGCAGGAGTACCAGGGCCGGTTCAAGCTGCAGGTCACCGGCCCGTGGACGCTGGCCGCCACCGTCGAGCGGCCCCGCGGCGACCGGGTGCTCGCCGACCGCGGCGCCCGGCGCGAGCTCGCCGAGGCGCTCGCCGAGGGACTCCGTGCGCACGTCGCCGACGTCCGCCGGCGCGTCCCGGGGGCCGAGCT
>JABFXA010000317.1 GCA_013361955.1 Nocardioidaceae bacterium | reverse complement strand
GGCATCAGTCCTCCTACAGGAACGGCCGATCGGTGGCGGCGACGGTGCGGACCGGGGTGTCGAGCCGGCGGTCGTGACCCACCACGCGCGTCGGACCGACGAGCCGGACCGTGACCCACCCTGGCAGGTCGGCGACGGAGGTGCCGACGAGGAGCCGGACGTCGCCGGGCTCCACGATGCGGTCGAGCCCGGGGCCAGTGTAGGCAGTCCGGTCGGCGGCCACCGTGAAGACGACGTCGCGTGCCTCGCCGGGCTCGAGCGGGACGCGCGCGAACCCGACCAGCTGCCGCTCGGGACGCGCCACCTGCGCGACCGGGTCGTGCAGGTACAGCTGCACCACCGCGTCGCCGGTGCGCGAGCCGGTGTTGGTGACCCGCACCGCGACCTGCACCTCGCCGTCGGTGCGGATCTCCTCGCTGCTGGCTCGCGGCCGGCTCACCTCGAAGCTCGTGTACGACGCGCCGTACCCGAACGGGAAGAGGGGGGTCGGGTCTAGCGACGAGATGCCGGTGCTCGCGGGCGCGCCGAGCGGCGGCTGCAGGTAGGTGTGCGGCTGCCCGCCGGGGGTGCGCGGGACCTGCACCGGCAGCCGGCCGCTCGGGCAGAGCCGGCCGGAGAGCACGCCGGCGATCGCCGAGCCGCCCTCCTCCCCCGGGAAGAACGCCTGCACCAGCCCGGCCGCACGGCCGTGCACGTCTCCGAGCGCGTAGGGCCGGCCGGAGACCACCACGACCACCACCGGGGTGCCGCTGTCGAGCAGCGCCTCGACGAGCTCGGCCTGGACACCGGGCAGCCGGAGGTCGTCGGCGTCGCAGCCCTCGCCCGACGACCCGGAGCCGAACAGGCCGGCCCGGTCGCCCACGAGCGCGACGCAGAGGTCGGCCCCGGCGGCCAGCTCGACGGCGGCCGGGATGCCGCTGCGGTCGTCGCCGAGCACGTCGCACCCGGGCACGTGGTCGACCTGGACGCCGGGCAGCTCGTCGCGCAGCGCCGCCCACGCGGTCGGTACGTCGATGCCGAGCCCGCGGTCGGGGTGCCGCGGCCCGACGTGCGTGGGGAACGCGTAGCAGCCGAGGAACGTGCGCGGGTCGTCGGCGCACGGACCGACGACCGCGACCCGGGTGAGTGCGGGCCGGTGCTCGCCGAGCAGCGGCAGGGCCCTGCCGGCGTCGAGCAGCACCACCGAGCGCTCCGCGACCTCCCGGGCCAGGGCGCGGTTCGCCGCCGAGTCGAGGTCGAGGGCGTCGGCGGACACGGACCCCTCGGGCGTCCAGCCGGCGTCGAGCAGCCCCAGCCGGCCCTTGAAGCTCAGCACCCGCCGGGCGGCGCGGTCGACGACGTCCTCGGAGACCCGGCCGTCGGCGACCAGCTCGCCGAGCCCGGCGCCGTACCCGAGCGTGTCGGGGAGCTCCACGTCGATGCCGGCCTCCAGCGCCAGCCCGCCCGCGTGTGCGTAGTCCTCGGCGACGTGGTGCATGGTCGCGAGGAACGGCACCGACCAGTAGTCGGAGACCACGGTGCCCTCGAAGCCCCACGCGCCCCGGAGCACGTCGGTGAGCAGCCAGCTGCTCGCCCCGGCCGGCACGCCGTCGAGGTCGGCGTAGGAGTTCATCACCGACTCGGCCCCGCCGAGAGCGATCGCGGTCTCGAACGGCGGCAGCACCACGTCGAGCAGCTCGCGCCGGCCCATCGAGACCGGTCCGTGGTTGCGGGCGCCGCGGGAGGCGGAGTACCCGGCGAAGTGCTTGAGGGTGGCGGCCACCCCGGCACCCTGCAGCCCGCGGACGTACGCCGCGCCCAGCATCGAGACCAGGTAGGGGTCCTCGCCCATCGTCTCCTCGACCCGGCCCCACCGGTAGTCGCGGACCACGTCCAGCACGGGGGAGAGCCCCTGGTGCACGCCGAGCGCGGCCATGTCGGTGCCGATCGCGGTCGCCATCCGCTCCACCAGGTCGGGGTCCCACGTCGCCGCCCAGGCGAGGGCGGCGGGGTAGACGGTCGCGCCGTGCGCGGTGAACCCGGTCAGGCACTCCTCGTGCACCAGCGCGGGCACCCGCAGCCGGGAGGCGTCCAGCACCGTCCGGTGCTGCCGCACCAGCTCGTCGACCCCCTCCTGCACCGTGACCGGGTAGCTGCCGAAGACCCGGGTCAGGTGCCCGAGCCCGTGCCGGCTCGCCTCCGCGAGCGGGGCGGTGCCCGCGGCCCGGAAGACGTGCTGCATCGGGGCGACGTTGAGCTCGTTCTCCTCGGGCACGGTCGCGTCGTCCATGTCGTTGCCGACCCACCGGCTGCCGAGCTGGGCGAGCTTCTCCTCGAGGGTCATCGAGGCCAGCAGCCGCTCCACGCGCTCGGCCACCGGCAGCGCCGGGTCCTGCCAGGGCTTGTCGGTCGGGACGGGTGCGGTCTGGGTCACGGGCACTCCTCGGTGCAGGGATGAGTCGCGCTGGACGAGGTTTCGCAAGAACTTTCGATGTTGGGAACGACGTCCGGTGACTGTACTCGCTCCGGCGGAGGCTGGGTAGAGGGCGGTCGTGCGCCCACTTCCGTCGGGTTACAACCTGGTTGCGAGGCTTGACAGTGACCGGGGTCACTTCTACGGTCCAACACAACGTCCCTGTACGGCTTCGAAATGTTTCGAAAGAACGTCGGCATGGCAGCGTGGCCGTGACGCGTTCCCCGAGCCGCCGTGGGAACCCGTCGACCTCTGGAGCGCACAGTGGAACAGATCAATGCGTCACGTCGGAACTTCCTGCGGATGGTGGGGCTGGGCGTACCGACGGCGCTCGCCCTGAGCGCGTGCAGCAGCTCGGGACCGAGCCAGACCGGCGCCGGTGGCGGCACCGGCGGCAGCGGCAAGGGCGGCACGTCGTACTGGTTCCTCACCGGTCAGCCGCAGCAGGGCATCCGCGAGGACACCGTCAACCGCTTCAACAAGGCGAACGCCAAGACCCAGATCAAGTTCACCGAGTTCCAGAACGACGCGTTCAAGCAGAAGATCAAGACCGCGATCGGCGCCGGGCAGGGCCCGACCCTGATCTGGGGCTGGGGCGGCGGCGGTCTGAAGAGCTACGTCGACGCCGACCAGGTCGTCGAGATGACCTCGTTCTTCGACGAGAACCCCGACGTCAAGGACAAGATCTTCCCCTCGGCCTTCGGGGCCGCGACCGTGAACGGCAAGCTCTACGCGATGCCGATCGAGACGACCACGCCGATCGTCTTCTACTGGAACAAGAAGCTGTTCGACCAGATCGGCGCCGAGCCGCCGCAGTCGTGGGGCGACATCCTGGACCTGGTCCCGAAGTTCAACGCCAAGGGCATCGCGCCGTTCTCGCTGGGCGGGCAGTCCCGCTGGACGAGCATGATGTGGTTGGAGTTCCTCTTCGACCGGATCGGCGGGCCCGAGGTGTTCCAGAACATCTTCGACGGGCAGGCGGACGCCTGGAAGCAGCCCGCCGCCCTCAAGGCCCTGGCCGAGACCCAGAAGCTGGTCAACGCCGACGGGTTCGTCAAGGGCTTCTCGTCCATCACCGCCGACTCCAACGCCGACCAGGCCCTGCTCTACACCGGCAAGGCGGCGATGATGGTGCACGGCGCGTGGACCTACGGCTCGATGAAGGCCGACGGCGGCGACTTCGTCACCGGCGGGGACCTCGGCTACATGAACTTCCCGCCCGTCGACGGCGGCTCGGGCGACCCCGACGACACGGTCGGCAACCCCGGGCAGTACGTGTCGATCTCGTCCAAGGCGAGCAAGGAGCAGCAGGACGTCGCCAAGAAGTTCCTCGCCACGACGATGCTCGACGACACCGAGGTCAAGAAGTGGATCGACTCGGGGAACATCCCGGTCGTCAAGAGCGCCGGCGACCAGCTGTCCTCGGTGACCGACAAGAACGACGCCGCGTGGCTGAGCTTCGTCTACGACACCGCGAGCAAGGCGCCGACGTTCGCGCAGTCGTGGGACCAGGCACTGCCGCCCACGGCCGCGGAGACGCTGCTGGACAACATCGCCAAGCTCTTCCAGCTGTCCATCTCACCCGACCAGTTCGCCGACAACATGAACAAGGTCACCGCGACGTGACCTCGGTCGAGCAGCGGCCGCTGACGGCCCTCACGTCCTCGCACGTCGGACGGAGCGGCTCGGTGGCGTGGATGACGCTGCCCGCACTCGCGGTGTTCGTCCTGTTCGGTCTGCTGCCGCTGCTCGGCGTGCTCGGCCTCAGCTTCACCCGGTGGGACGGGCTCGGCGCCATCCACGCCGCCGGCGCGTCCAACTGGCGCACGGTGCTCAGCGACCCCGGGCTCCCGCACGCGCTGTGGGTCACCTTCCTGGTGATGCTCCTGTCCTGGGCGGTGCAGACGCCGGCCGCCCTGCTGCTCGGGGTGTTCATGGCCGGCCACCAGCGGTACCGAGCGCTGCTGGCCGTCTTCTACTTCATCCCGCTGCTGCTCAGCTCGGCGGCGATCGCGATCACCTACAAGGCGCTGCTGGACCCGAACTTCGGGCTCGGCGCCGGCCTGCACCTGAGCCTGCTCACCCAGGACTGGCTCGGCAGACCGGCCCTGGCGCTCGGCGTGATCGTGTTCGTGGTCTCGTGGCAGTTCATCCCGTTCCACTCGCTGATCTACCAAGGCGCCGTACGGCAGATCCCGGCGTCGATGTACGAGGCCGCCGCCCTCGACGGCGCCGGCCGGGTGCGCACCTTCTTCTACATCACGCTGCCGCAGCTGAAGTACACCGTGATCACCTCCTCGACGCTGATGGTGGTCGGGTCGCTGACCTTCTTCGACCTGATCTTCGTGCTGACCGCGGGCGGTCCCGGCGACGCGACCCGGGTGCTGGCGCTGGACATGTACATCCGCGGGTTCCAGGCCAACCTGATGGGGCCGGCGAGCGTGATCGCGGTGATCCTGGTGCTGGTCGGCCTCGCCCTCGCACTGCTGCTGCGACGGCTCGGTGGCAGCACCACGGCGAGCCAGATGGAAGGGGCCTGACATGGCGACCACCCTCAGTCCCCGCACGGAGACGCCCACGCAGCCGACCGCCCGCAAGCCCGGTCGTCGCGGCCGCCGCCTCGAGCGCCGCAACTGGCTCGGCTCGGTGATGGGCTGGTTCTGGCTGGCGGTCGTGGTCATCCCGCTGTACTGGATCGTGGTCACCAGCTTCAAGGAGCAGAGCGACTACTTCGCGCAGAACCCGCTGGCCCCTCCGCAGCAGTGGACCCTGGACAACTACCGCCTGGTCGTCGAGTCGGACTTCCCGCGGTACTTCCTGAACAGCGTGGTCGTCGCGGCGGGCACCACCGTCCCGGCGGTCCTGGTCGCGTTCATGGCGGCGTACGCGATCGTGCGGGGAGCCGGGAGCCGGCTGCTGGCGGTGGTGAACGGGCTGTTCATGATGGGGCTGGCGATCCCGCTGCAGGCCGCGATCATCCCGATCTACCTGCTGATCATCAAGCTGCACCTGTACGACAGCCTGGCCGCGATCGTGCTGCCGTCCATCGCCTTCGCGATCCCGCTGTCCGTGCTGGTGCTGGCCAACTTCGTCCGCGACGTCCCCCGCGACCTCTTCGAGTCGATGCGGGTCGACGGGGCGGGGGAGTGGACCATGCTGTGGCGGCTGGCGTTCCCGCTGACCCGGCCGGCGCTGGTCACGGTGAGCATCTACACCGGGCTCACCGTCTGGAACGGGTTCCTGCTCCCGCTGATCCTCACCCAGAGCCCCGACAAGCGGACCCTGCCGCTGGCGCTGTGGACGTTCCAGGGGCAGTACAGCGTGAACGTCCCGGCCGTGCTGGCGTCGGTGGTGCTGACCACCCTGCCCATCGTCGTCCTGTACGCCGTCGGCCGGCGGCAGCTCGTCGGCGGCCTGTCCGCCGGCTTCAGCAAGTGACCCGTGCACCCGAGAGCAAGGAGCAGGCATGACTGACTTCGTCCCGACGCGTGAGGACCGGTTCTCGTTCGGGTTGTGGACGGTGGGCTGGCAGGGGGTGGATGTGTTCGGGGGTGCGATC
>JABFXA010000209.1 GCA_013361955.1 Nocardioidaceae bacterium | reverse complement strand
CGTCGGCTGGGGCCTCTCGCCTCAGTTCCTCTCGAGCCTGTTCCAGTCCGGCAACGGCGCCCTGATCCTCGACCTCGCCGGCTCCAAGGCGCAGGCACGGCAGGCGAGCGCGATCTACGGGCAGGTCAACACGCTGGCTACCCGGCTGGGCTCGAGCGTCGCCACCGAGGTCTACGGGCCGCAGATCGTGCGCCGCCTCGACGACCTCACGAAGGCCGTCAACAGGCTTCCGCACGGGCTGGGGCGAGAGATCAACGGGGCCGCGTCGAAGGGGAGGAACAAGAGCCGATGACCTACAACCCGCGCTGGGTCCTCAATGGCCTTGACCTCACCGCCTACCCGTACAGCGTCATCCAGGACTCTGCTGACCCAGGAACCGCGGAGACCGTTTCGGCGATCCTGGCGTCGATGATCGTGGACGGCGACATCGAATTGACGCAGCGCCGTGGGAACCGAGCCTACGAACTGCCGGTGATGATCGAGGGCGTCGATCGGGCAGGGATCGCTACCGCGCAGGCCGATCTCGTGCGCGCCGCCGAGCAGTCCCTCGGGACGTTGGAGTTCGACCCGGGCGACGGCTCGGGCGTCACGGTGTTCGAGACGTTCGCGGGCACGGTCTCGCTCGCCAACGGCACCGACGACGCCGCGGCAGGTGCTGGACTCCAGCGGCTCACGGTGATGATGCCCTGCCGGCCGTTCGTGCGCCCCGCAGCGCAGACCGGCATCGACGCCCCGCCGCAGCCGCCCTCGGGCACGCCGCCAACGGATGTCACCGTAGACAGCGGGAGCGCGACGACCGGATGGGCGCCGGGCGGGGCCATCTACGGCTCGGCGGACGAGGCGACCATCGGCGCCAACGTCTCACCTTTCACTGGCATGGTGTACGTCTCGGCGAACCACGAGGCCGAGCCGAGCATCGATGGCATCGCGGGTCACTATGACCAGCCGGTCGCTCACACCCCGCTCGGTTGGCTGACCCGGTCGGCCACGATCTCCTACGACGCGACCCGTCCCAACCTCATCATCACCGGCCGCAGTCGCTACCGGACAGGCAGCTACTCAGGTCCCCGCAGTGGACAAATCCAGATCATCGGCGGATACCACTCGTATTCGTTCTGGTACGACCTAGTTCGCACCGGCTGGAAGTACGACGCGCAACTCATCTTCCAGAACGCCGCAGGGGCGGCGATCGTGCCGACCTCGGTGACGTCGACCGATGGTACGGGCGGCTTCCGTGCGACCTTCGCCATGACCGCGGACATCGTCGGGCTGACAGTCAAGGGCCAGAAGACCGGGTCGGCTGCTGGCTACTACGACATGCAGGTCGGCATCGACTCCATCGTGAAGACGGCCGGTCAGGTCTCGGGCATCTTCAGCGGGAAGGTCCAGTCGCGGCAGGTAGAGATCTTCGGGTCGCAGCGCACGGAGCTCTCGCTGGCGGTCCTCGGGCTCGACGCCTCGGACGCTCCTGTCACGCTTGGGGACCAGACCCTCATCCACACCGCGTCGGCCGGCTCGGACGGTCGCGCCAAGTTTCTCGGATGCCGCGCGTTGTCGGGCCTCGCTGGCACGTCTGATCCCGACGCTGTCACGGCCGTGAAGACGACGGTGTCGACGACCGCCTCGCCGACCGTGTTCGTCTTCCCAGCGACGACCCCTCTTCCTGGCGAGTACGTCGCCTACGCCCGCATCAAGGCGGGCAGCGCGGCGACGCGCACGATCTCCTACGCGGCTGCCCTCGATGGCACGGGAGCGCTTGATGCGAGCGACCCGGCGACAGGCTGGTACACCAAGCCCGTCTCGGTGACGACGGCCTATCAGATCGTGCCGCTCGGGTCACTGGTCCTTCCTCCGGCCGACATTGAGGACGAGGCCGCGACGCTGTCTATCAAGGTCGCCTCGGACGCGGCCGTGGATCTCGACGAGGTGTGGCTCGCGCATGTGGAGTCCGGTCAGGTGACACTTCTCGACACGAGCGGCGGCGGTATCTCGGCTGTCCGTCTGGACGCGGCGACGGTCGATGTGCCGAACCCGTCCGCATGGGTCGGCGTGGCTACGGCGACCGGCGCTGGTGCGGTGATGGCTGCCGGAGTCAGGATCCAGGCGTTCGATCAGCACATGGCCGAGCCGGGCCTGTTGCAGATCTCGACGGTCACGCCGGGTTGCGCCACCACGCGCGTGTCGGCGCGCTACTACCGTCGGTACGCCCATGACGTCGCGCCTGCGCCCGAAGCCTCTTGACGGTGCAGACGGTTCCTTCGTCGTCGCTCCGACACTGCACGCGGACAGCGCAGCCGTGCATGTGACGCGACACCATCACACGCCCGCACGGCGCGACCGGGTGCGTCTGCGAGTCGAGGGGGCGAGCGTCTGCCGGCGCGGCTACCAGGCCGACAAGGACAACCGTGGCGGCGACCAACGTGCTCTTGAAGTGCATCGGCGTTTCCCTCCGAGTGGTTATTGCCCCGAGAGGAGCCTGACATGACTCCGCAGATACATGTCGGCAACACGAGTGGCTCGTGGCTCTCCACTGTCGCGCCGGTCGGTGGCATCGAGGTCGACGTCCGCTGGCCCCTCGGCGGCTACCAGCTTGACTTCAACCTGCTGCTCGGCCCCCGCAAGCGCCCACCCGTCGTCTCCGAGGGCGCATCAGCCGGCCTGTTCGTTGGCGGCCTCCCGACCTTCGCAGGCCAGGTCTCCGAGGTCGACTGGTCCGAGGGCAAGATCACGGCGATCGGCATGGCGCGTGTCGCCGAGACGATCCCCGCTTTGACGGCCGACAAATTGCAGACCTCGTCGACTCCCGATGTCCTGGTCGACACCGCCATCAGCCTCGGATGGAACGTCACCCGGCCCGCCTCCCTGTCCTCTGCTGCGATGGCGTCGAGCGACACCACTGAGAGCCTCAACATGACCGCGGCCATGCTCGACATGTGGGCGGGCGACAACGGGAAGCGGTGGTACGTGGACGCCGCATCAGCGGTCCGCTCGGGCGTGGATCCGACGACGCCCGAGATCTACGTCCTCCCCGGTGCTGGCGAACTGTCGTGGTCGACGCAGAAGCAGGCCGACAAGATCATCGGCCAATACGCCGACGCCCAGCGCCGCAACCGCATCGCCACGGTCGGCACCGGCACGAATGTCCGCGCGGTCGACCTCACGGGCCGCGGACCGCTCACCAGCACGCAGGCGAACGGGATCCTGAACCAGATCCTCGCGCAGTCGACGACGGGCGGCTGGGTGGGCGGCCTGACGCTGGCGGCCGGTCAGATCACGATGCCGGGCGGGCTGCACCCCTCGCTGGGTCGCGTCGCGCGCATGGTCAGTTGCGGCCTGATGGTGCGACTGCTGGGCCACCGTGACCCGCGCCCTGGCCGGTTCGCGCTCGTGACCGACGTCGTTATCGGGCAGGCGGTGTGGAACGTGGATGACCGCACGATCACACTCACCCCGCTCGGATCGGTCGCTCGTGACTTCGCGGCCATCGTGGAGTCCTTCGGCGGACAGGTCGCCGCGTGAGGTCCGCCAACCTGACCCCGCCGCCGCCACGGTCCTACGGCCAACAGATCGTCAGCCCGGCACCGGCTGCCGGGACCGTCTACACAGTGGCGGTCACCTTTCCGTCCGGGACGTTCACCGGCACGCCGACCGTCGTCGCTGGTCACGCCAACGGGGTCGCGCCCGACTCGACGCACGTCTCGGCGTACAACCCGTCAGCGACCGGCGTGACGCTCTCCTACGTCCGCAGCGTCGCCGGGGACGCCGTGCTGACCTACATCGCATGGGGGTCCTGATGGTTGTCGTCATCACGTGCCACACCGCGGGCTGCTGCAATGAGGGCTTGCCGATCTCGGTGCAGACCGATGGGCCGGTGGACTTCGCCGTGTGCGGCGGCTGCGAGGCCATCGTGGCCGACGTGACGCAGACGCCCGACCCCGCACCCGGAGGTGCCGCCTGATGCCGACCCCAACCAAGCGCGCCATCCGCCGGCTCCTCGACGGAGCCTGCCCATGATCGAAGGACTCCCCTGGCCCGCTCAACTCGGGGTCGCTGGCCTCGGGTGGGCCATCACCGGCTACTTCATCTGGTCGCTGTTCACCGGCCGCGTCGTCACCAGGCGCGAGGCCGACGTGTACCTGACCCGTGCCGAGAAGGCCGAGACGAACCTCAGCACCCTGATCAGCACCAACGCAGAGATGACCGCCGTCGGGCACCTGCAAAAGGCAGTGATCGACGCCGCGATCAAGACCCGCAACAACAACGAGCCAGGCGCGCTCGAGGCAGGTGACCACTGATGTGGCGGCGCAAGCAGCACCGGGTTCGGCTGGAGGAGTCGAAGGCCGCGATCGAGACGCAGGACCGGCTCGCCGCCGCGATCCACCAGCAGAGGGAGGAAGCGCTCCGGGTCTCGGCCTGGGCGCGGACAACGCTGGAGCGGAACGGGCTCGCGCACCTGCTGTTCACGCCCAAGGGAGGGGCCTCCGGTGCTACTCGTCATTGAGCTCCTCGTGCTCGCCGTCGTGCAGACGGCGTGGCTCGTGGTCTACCAGCGTGCGTTCGGCGGGGCGTCCCCCCTCGCACCTGTCTGGATCTCCAAGGGCTTCGTGCTCGTCCTCCTGTGGCTGCTCCTGGCGGCCAACGAGGTCACCCGCATCCCGGGGCTCGTGTGGGTCCTCGGGATCGGCCCGCTGCTCATCATCGTCAACGTCGCGTGGCTCGTGGCCACGCTCCGGATCGCGCGCCACCTCCGCAGGTAGTCAGCTCATGTCCGACGAGATGCCCAACGACCACAACCGTCCGGGTCTCTCGCGTGACCTGCCCTGCGTCAACTGCGGGCACCCGAGCCACCCCTTCACTCGCTGCGGCGATCCGATCGATGCCGCGCTGACCGTGACCTGCCCGTGCAGCCGCGTCCCGGTCCCGGGCATCTACGTCTGACTCATTGCTTGCCGTCGTTCTCCGGAACTGGCGGCCCTTTCAAGTCAACAGAGGAGCCACCATGGTCATCAACCGCGAAGAGGCTGTGAAGCGCGCGCTCGCCAGCACCGACAACGAGCCCGGCGGCTGCTACAAGTGGACTCGGACGCAGTTCGGGTCGCCCGCCGTGGGTGACTACGACGGCGACCACGACGCCGATGCGGTCGACGGCTGGAAGGCCACGCGGCGCAAGCACCCCGGCGACCGCAACCCTCCCCGCGGCGTGCCCGTGTTCTGGTCGGGCGGCAGCAACGGCTACGGCCATGCAGCCGTCTCGCTCGGCGGCGGCAAGATCCGTTCCACCGACGCTGGCGGTCGTGGCAAGGTGGCGACCGTCGACCTCGCGTGGCCCGAGCGGGCATGGGGGCTGACCTACCTCGGCTGGTCGGATGACCTGGCTGGTGTCACGGTCCCGCTGCCGCCGAAGCCTGAGCCGGGACGCATCGAGAAGGCGCGCGTGCTGCTCAAGTCGGCGCTGCGGATCGCCAAGCGGAACGGCCGGACGAACCGCGCCGGCCGCATCGAGGACGCGATCGACGACCTGCCGGAGCGCTGACATGACCCGTCGCGCCCGCATCCGCCGAGTCGCCCACCGCGAACCCCCGCGCCTCGGTGACTCCCCGCGCGGCATGAGGTGGGCGGCGAAGAACGGCTACCGCTGGGCCGACGTCAACTGTCTGCTGTCGCGCGAGGGTGTCCCGCACGCTGCCCACGGTGCGCCGTTCGGGCTCGCGCAACAGGGCTTCCTCCCTGACGGCGACGCGCGGCGGGTGCGGGACCTGCGCGCCGACGAACTGTTCGAACTTCGCTCGCCCGACGGCTACCGCGTGCCGAGCATCTACCGCGTGTTCCGTGCGGCTGCGAAGTACGGCGTCAACGTGGAGCTCGAGCCCAAGGATGACCACCGCTTCACCAAGCCCGAGACGTGGCACAACATCGCCTTCTTCGCCGAGGCCGCGTGGGGCGACGACTGGGCCAAGCATGTCCAGGTGAAGTGCCTGACGAACCTGTCGGGCGGGCTGACCTACGCGCGCCGTGTGCTCC
>JABFXA010000445.1 GCA_013361955.1 Nocardioidaceae bacterium | reverse complement strand
ACGGCCTCGACACAGCCGGTGTCGCCGCAGCGGCAGGGCAGCCCCTCGGCCGAGGCGACCTTGGTGTGCCCGATCTCGCCGGCCGCGCCCCAGGCGCCGCGCAGCACGTGCCCGCCGGAGACGATGCCGACGCCGATGCCGGTGGACGCCTTGACGAACAACAGGTCCTGGTGCCGCTCGAGGTGGCCGCGCCGCTCGGAGAGCGCCATCACGTTCGCGTCGTTGTCGACGAACACCGGCGCCGGCCCCAGCGCCCGCAGGTACGGCGCCAGCTCGACGCCGTCCCACCCGGCCATGATCGGCGAGTCCAGGCTCGCGCCGTGCGCGAAGTCCACGGTGCCGGGGATGCTCAGCCCGACGGCGCGGACGTCGGCGCCGGGACGGCCGAGGTCGGCGAGCAGCGACCGGAACCCCTCGACGACCAGCGGCATCAGCTCCGCCGGCCCCGGGCCGACCGCCTGGTCGAGGTCGCGCTCGGCGAGCACGGTGCCGTCGAGGTCGCAGACCCCGAGCTGGGTGCGGCTGCGGCCGATCGCGCCGGCCAGCACCACGCCGGCGTCGCGGTTGAAGCGCAGGTGCACGGCGGGGCGACCACCGGTGGGGGCGCGCTCGTCGTCGTCCTCGACCACCAGCCCGGAGTCGAGCAGGGTGGCCAGCCGGGCGGCCACCGCGGTGCGGGACAGCCCGGTCACCCGGCCGACCTCGCTGCGGGTCAGCGCGCGGCCGTCGCGGATCAGCGAGAACACCTCACCGGCCGTCGCCGGCGTGGCCGGGAGCGCGCCCGCGGGGAGTGACATGAGCCGCATTGAACCACCTCCTGCGGGTCTCGGTCGGGACCGCCGGTCCACTTTTGCGTTCCAAAGTACCTAATGCTGCTTGCACTCGTGCATAACCCTCCCTACGGTGGTGCGCATGGCTGAGCAGCACAGCGCCGTCCCGGTCGCGCCCTGCGACTTCGTGGTCTTCGGCGGCACCGGCGACCTCGCCGTCCGCAAGCTCCTGCCCGCGCTGTACCTCCGCGACCGCGACGGCCAGCTGCCCGACGCGACCCGGATCGTGGCGGTCTCCCGCGCCGGCCTCGACGACGCCGGCTACCGCGACAAGATCCGCGGCGAGCTGCCCCGGTTCGTGCCGGCCGCCGAGCTCGACGACGCGGTCACCGCGCGGTTCCTGGCCCGGCTCTCGCACGTCAGCCTCGACATCGACGACCCGCTGGGCTGGCCCGCACTCGCCGACCGGCTGGTCGACGACGAGAAGGTGCGGGTCTTCTACCTCGCGATCGCGCCGGGCCTGTTCGGCTCGGTGAGCCACCGGCTGGCCGAGCACGGCCTGGTCACCGCCTCCTCGCGGCTCGTGCTGGAGAAGCCGATCGGCCACGACCTCGCCTCCGCCCGCGAGGTGAACGACGCGGTGGGCTCGGTGTTCGAGGAGCACCAGATCTTCCGGATCGACCACTACCTGGGCAAGGAGACGGTGCAGAACCTGCTGGTCACCCGGTTCGCGAACACCTTCCTCGAGCCGCTCTGGAACGCCTCCGGCATCGACCACGTGCAGATCACCGCCTCGGAGTCGCTCGGCGTCGGCAGCCGGGGCGGCTACTACGACACCTCCGGCGCGCTGCGCGACATGGTGCAGAACCACCTGCTGCAGCTGCTCTGCCTGGTCGCCATGGAGCCGCCGACGTACGTCGACCGGGAGACCGTGCGCGACGAGAAGCTCAAGGTGCTGCAGGCGCTGCGGCCGATCACCGGCCCGGACGTGGACCGCTCGGTCGTCGCGGGGCAGTACGGCCCGGGGCTCGTCGACGGCGTCGCCGCGGCGTCGTACCAGGACGACGCGGAACGGCTCGGCTCGACGACGGAGACGTTCGTCGCGATCAAGGCCGAGGTGCAGAACTGGCGCTGGGCCGGTGTCCCGTTCTACCTGCGCACCGGCAAGCGGATGGGCCGGCGCTGCTCGGAGATCGTGGTGCAGTTCAAGGCCGTGCCGCACGCGATGTTCCCGGGCAGCGAGGGCGCCCAGGAGCCGAACCGGCTGGTGATCCGGCTGCAGCCCGAGGAGGGCATGCGGCTGCTGATGACCGCCAAGGAGCCCGGCCCGGGCGGCATCCGGCTGCGCCAGGTCTCGCTGAACCTCAGCTACGAGGAGACCTTCCAGCGCCGCTCCCCCGACGCCTACGAGCGGCTGCTCATGGACGTCGTGCGCGGCAACACCACGCTGTTCATGCGCCGCGACGAGGTCGAGGCCGCCTGGGCGTGGGTCGAGCCGGTGCTGGACCGCTGGTCCCGGCCCGAGCACGCGCCCCGCCCCTACCCCGCCGGCACGAGTGGACCCAGCGCTGCTTCCACTCTCATCGAGCGCGACGGCCGCGCCTGGCACGAATAGAGGACCCATGTCCCAGATGAACCCCGTCGTCGCGGAGGTCACGGCCCGCATCGTCGAGCGCAGCCGCACCGAGCGCACGGCGTACCTGTCCCGGCTGGAGGCCGCGGCCACCCGCGGCCCGGCCCGCAGCCGGCTCGGCTGCGCCAACCTCGCGCACGGCTTCGCCGCCTCGCGGCCCGCGGACAAGACCGCGCTGCGCGGCACCGTGAAGCCGAACGTCGCCATCGTGTCCGCGTACAACGACATGCTCAGCGCGCACGCGCCGTTCGAGTCGTTCCCGGCGCAGCTGAAGCAGGCGGTGCTGCGCTCCGGCGGCATCGCGCAGTTCGCCGGCGGCGTGCCGGCGATGTGCGACGGGATCACCCAGGGCCGCGACGGCATGCAGCTGTCTCTGTTCAGCCGCGACGTGATCGCGATGTCCACCGCGATCGCGCTCTCGCACGACATGTTCGACGCGGCGCTGATGCTCGGTGTCTGCGACAAGATCGTGCCGGGGATGCTGATCGGCGCGCTGTCGTTCGGGCACCTGCCGACGATCTTCGTTCCGGCCGGTCCGATGACCTCCGGGCTGCCGAACGACGAGAAGGCCCGGATCCGGCAGCGCTACGCCGCCGGCGAGATCGGCCGCGACGAGCTGCTCGAGGCCGAGTCCGCGTCGTACCACTCGCAGGGCACCTGCACCTTCTACGGCACCGCGAACTCCAACCAGATGCTGATGGAGGTGATGGGCCTCCACCTGCCCGGCGCCTCCTTCGTCAACCCGGGTACGCCGCTGCGCGAGGCGCTCACCGACGCCGCCGCCGCACGGGCCACCGACCTCACCGCGTGGGGCGAGGAGTTCACCCCGGTCGGCCGGATCGTCGACGAGAAGGCGGTCGTCAACGCGAGCGTCGCGCTGCTCGCCACCGGCGGCTCCACGAACCACACGCTGCACCTGGTCGCCATCGCCCGCGCCGCCGGCATCGCGCTGACCTGGGACGACCTGTCCGACCTGTCCGCGGCGGTGCCGCTGCTGGCGCGGGTCTACCCGAACGGCAAGGCCGACGTGAACCACTTCCACGCCGCCGGCGGGCTGTCGTTCGCGATCCACTCGCTGCTCAAGGCCGGGCTGCTCCACGACGACGTGCAGACCGTCGCCGGGCACGGCCTGTGGCGCTACACCACCGAGGCGCGCCTCGACCGGGGCCGGCTGACCTGGGAGGAGGGCCCGAAGGCCAGCCACGACACCGACGTGCTGCGCGGCGCCGACGACCCGTTCGCCCGCGACGGCGGTCTGCGGATGCTCGACGGCAACCTGGGCCGGTCGGTGGTGAAGACCTCGGCGGTCGCGCCCGAGCACCGGCAGGTGAAGGCGCCCGCGAAGGTGTTCGACGACCAGGCCGACTTCCTGCAGGCGTTCTCCGACGGCGAGCTGGACGGCGAGGACTTCGTCGCGGTGATCCGGTTCCAGGGACCGGCCGCCAACGGGATGCCCGAGCTGCACAAGCTCACCCCGGCCCTCGGCGTGCTCCAGGACCGCGGCCAGCGGGTCGCGGTGGTCACCGACGGCCGGATGTCCGGCGCGTCCGGCAAGGTCCCCGCGGCCATCCACCTGACCCCCGAGGCGGCCGTCGGCGGACCGCTCGCCCGGGTCCGCGACGGCGACCTGGTCACGCTCGACGCCGACGCCGGCCTGCTCGAGCTGCACCTGTCGTCGTACGACCTGGAGGCGCGGGTGGCCGAGCTCCCCGACGACTCGCGGGTCTTCGGCACCGGCCGCGAGCTGTTCGAGCCGTTCCGCAGCGCCGTCGGCCCGGCCGACCAGGGTGCGACGGTGTTCCCGACCCCCACCACCGAGACGGAGACGATCGATGACTGAGTCGCTGCTGGACCGGGTCCCGGTCGTCCCCGTCGTGGTGCTGCACGACTCCGACCACGCGGTGCCGGTGGCCCGCGCGCTGGTCGAGGGCGGGGTCCCGGTCGTCGAGCTGACCCTGCGCACCCCGCAGGCGCTGGACTGCATCGAGCAGATCGCCACGCACGTGCCGGAGATCCTGGTCGGCGCGGGCACCGTGGTGACGCCGGGACAGGCCAAGGAGGCCCACGACGCGGGGGCGCAGTTCCTGGTCTCCCCCGGTACGACGGACGCGCTGGCCGCCGCGATGCAGGAGACCGGGCTGCCGCACCTGCCGGGCGCGTCGACGGTCTCGGAGGTGCTGCGCCTGCTGGAGCTCGGCTACCGGGACATCAAGTTCTTCCCGGCCGAGGCCGCCGGCGGCGTCGCGTACCTGAAGTCGCTCGCCTCGCCGCTGCCTCAGGCCCGGTTCTGCCCGACCGGCGGGATCACCGCGGGCACGGCCGCGTCGTACCTGGCGCTGCCGAACGTCGGCTGCGTCGGCGGCTCCTGGCTGACGCCGGCCGACGCGGTCCTCGACCGCGACTGGGAGCGGCTGGTCCGGCTGGCCACCGAGACCACCTACCTGCGCTGACTCAGGTCGCCAGCAGCAGGCCGAGCCGGCCGGTGCCGTAGCCGGCGATCGCGACCTCGAGGTCGAGCCGGCGGCCGACCGTGCCGAGCACCGCAGCCACGTCCGCGGGCACCCCGTCGCCGGGGGCGTACGTCGCGTACAGCCGCACGTGCGGCGCACCCGGGACGTTGAACAGTGTCGAGGCGATGTTGAACACCTCGTCGATCGTGCGCCGCATCGCGTCGGGCAGCGCCACCCGGTCGGCGAGCAGCGCGTCGGCCTCACGGGACGGGACGAGCTCCAGGGCGGCGCCGCAACGCACCGCGAGCGGCAGGTCCACGACCGCCACCACGACCATCCGCAGCGCGTCGTCGACCAGCACCGCCAGCTGCGCCGGGTGTCCCGGCCCGACCTGGACCGGAGGGCACGGCGTCACCGCGACGTCGCGGCCGAGCAGCGCCTCGAACAGGTCGCGCACCGCCTTGTTCGGCGGCAGCCCGGTCCCCCGCGGCGCCGGCGGCTCGGGCGGCAGCGCCGGCGCGATCAGCTCGCGGAAGTCGTCGGCGCCGAAGGGCTTGCCGATCAGGAACTGGGCGCCCGCGTCGTACGCCTCCGCGCGCCGCTCGGGCGAGCTCTCCGAGGTGACGAAGCCGAACGGCACCTCGCTGCCGCCGGCCCGCAGCAGCCGGAGCACCTCGAGGCCGGTGAGGCCCGGCATGTTCCAGTCGGAGAGCACCAGGTCGGGGTTCGCGCTGCGCGCCAGGTCGAGCGTCTGCACCCCGTCGGCGGCCTCGATCAGGGTGTGACCGGTCCAGCCGGCCTGGCGCAGGGTGCGCGCCACGATCTGCCGCATCACCCGGCTGTCGTCGGCGACCAGGATCCTCATCGGGCGTGCACCTCCGGGGCCGGGAGCCGGAGCCGCACCGTGCAGCCACGGCCCGGCTCGGTGTCGATCTCGACCCGGCCGCCGGCCTGCTCCACGGTGTGGCGTACGGCGTCCAGCCCGACGCCGCGCCCGGAGACCTGGCCGACCGTGTCGCTGGTCGAGAACCCGGGCAGCAGCACCAGCCGGGCCACGTCCGCAGCGGCCAGGTCGTCGACGCCGGTCACGCCCCGGAGGGCGGCGGTCCGGCGTACACGGTCCAGGCAGATGCCGCGGCCGTCGTCGGCGACCTCGACGTCGACGTGGCCGTCCTCCTCGTGCGCGCGCACGATCAGCGTCGCCTCGGCGGGCTT
>JABFXA010000009.1 GCA_013361955.1 Nocardioidaceae bacterium | reverse complement strand
CACCGCCGAGGCGTCGGGCAGCCGTGGCGCGCCGGCGAACCGGCCCGCCTCGGCGAGCACCTGGGTGCGGGCCTTCTCGTAGCGCTCCAGCACCTGCCCGGGCGCCAGCGCACCCAGCCGCACCAGCGTCGCGGCGGTCGCCAGCAGCGGGTCGCGCTCGTAGTCCCGCAGCACCTCGGTGCGGGACCGGTAGCCGAGCTCCACGTCGGAGCCGGCGTGGCCGAGGAACCGCACGGTGCGCAGGTGCAGCAGCACCGGCCGCCGCTCCTCGCGCACGGTCCGCACCGCGGCCTCGGCCCGGTGCAGCAGGTCGGCGGGGCGGGTGCCGTCGACGGCGACGCGGTCGATCCCGGGCCAGCGCGCGAGCGCCTGCTCGAGCCAGCCGGGCGGGGTCGGGACGCTGATCCCCAGCCCGTTGTCCTCGCAGACCAGCAGCAACGGCACCGGCACCCCGCGGGTGGTGCAGTACGCCGCGGCGTTGAGCGCGCCGACGGTCGTGGAGTGGTTCGCCGACGCGTCGCCGAAGCTGGTCACCACCACCGCGTCTTCCGGCCACCCGGTGGACAGGCCGAGCGCCGCCGCCCGCCCGAGCGAGAACGCCAGCCCGACCGCGCGCGGCAGGTGCGACCCGATCGTGGACGTCTGGGGCAGCACCGCCAGCGCCCGGTTGCCGAACACCTTGTGCCGCCCGCCGGAGATCGGGTCGCTCGTCGCCGCGGCCAGCCCGGCGAGCACGTCGCGCACCGGCGTGGACCCCGGGACCTGGCCCGCCCGCGCCGCGTAGAAGCCGCCCGAGCGGTAGTGCAGCAGCGCCGGGTCGGTCGGCCGCAGCGCCGTCGCCACCGCCGCGTTGCTCTCGTGGCCGGCCGACGCGATCGTGTAGAAACCCTCGCCGCGCTGCTGCAGCCACCGCGCGGCGAGGTCGAGGTGCCGGCTCTGCAGCTGCGCGTCGAGCACCGTGAGGAGCCGCGGCGCGTCGGCCGGGGACGCCGACGGGTCGGCGTACGACGCGACCTCGTCGGGGTGCTCCGACCAGCCGCCGACGCGGCGTACGACGTGGTCGTCGACCGACTCGATCACGAGGCGTAGCCTGCCAGCCCGGGCCAGGCTACTCGGCAGTAGGATTGGCCGCATGAGCGACTTCCCGATGTACGGCCTCTCCGAGGAGCACCAGGCGATCCGCGAAGCGGTCCGCGCGGTCTGCGAGGCCAAGGTCGCCCCGCACGCGGCCGAGGTCGACGAGTCCGGCGAGTTCCCGCAGGCGTCGTACGACGCGCTCGCGGCCGCGGACTTCGCGGCCCCGCACATCGCCGAGGAGTTCGGCGGCGCGGGGGCGGACGCGCTCGCCACCTGCATCGTGATCGAGGAGGTGGCGCGGGTCTGCGCGTCCTCGTCGCTGATCCCGGGCGTCAACAAGCTCGGCACCATGCCGATCATCCTGGCCGGGTCCGACGACCTGAAGAAGCGTTACCTCGCGCCGGTCGCGGCCGGCACCGGGATGTTCTCCTACTGCCTCTCCGAGCCTGAGGCCGGCTCGGACGCCGCTGCCATGAAGACGCGCGCGGTGCGCGACGGCGACGACTACGTGCTCAACGGCGTGAAGCGGTGGATCACCAACGCCGGCGTCTCCGACTTCTACACCGTGTTCGCGGTCACCGACCCCGAGCGCAAGGCCGCCGGCATCTCGGCGTTCGTGGTCGAGAAGGGGGACGAGGGCGTCTCCTTCGGTGCCCCGGAGAAGAAGCTCGGCATCAAGGGCTCGCCGACCCGCGAGGTGTACCTCGACAACGTGCGGATCCCCGCCGACCGGATGATCGGTGCCGAGCACACCGGCTTCCAGACCGCGATGCGCACCCTCGACCACACCCGGGTCACCATCGCCGCGCAGGCCGTCGGCATCGCGCAGGGTGCCCTCGACTACGCGCTCGGCTACGCGCAGGAGCGCCGCCAGTTCGGCAAGCCGATCGCGGACTTCCAGGGGCTGCAGTTCATGCTCGCCGACATGGGCATGAAGGTGGAGGCCGCCCGGCAGCTGACGTACGCCGCCGCCGGCCGCTCCGAGCGCAACGACAAGGACCTCACGTTCTTCGGGGCCGCTGCGAAGTGCTTCGCCTCCGACACCGCCATGCAGGTGACCGTCGACGCCGTCCAGGTCCTCGGCGGGTACGGCTACACCCGCGACTACCCGGCCGAGCGGATGCTCCGCGACGCGAAGATCACCCAGATCTACGAGGGCACCAACCAGGTGCAGCGGATCGTGATGGCCCGGCAGCTGCTGTCGGGCATCCAGTCGCAGCTGTAGGGGCTGCTGTCCCACACTGAGACCGGACGTCGCGGACGGGGCGCCGAGAATGGGGCCGACGTCCGGGCGGAAGGAGCCGGACGATGACCGCGACCCCCGGCGAGTCCCGGACCCTCGGCGACCTCTGGCGCCTGCCCGGTGTCCAGGAGGTACGTCGGTGCGCGCACGGCTTCGACCTCACCTTCCCGGAGGCGGAGGTGGTCATCACGATGCGCGACCCGGGGCCCGGTCCCTCCTGCGAGACGGAGTGACAGATCACCGTGCGTGAGCCTCCGCCCGGGCTGCGCACCTGGTGGGGGAGCTGGCGCCGGTCGTTCCCGGTGCACGGGTCCGACGCCGGACCGCTGATCGCGCACGAGGCGCGCAGCGCGATGTGGCGGGTGGGGGGCATGCTCGACGAGGCGACCACGCGGGAGCCGGCTAACCGGCGAACGTGAGCACGATCAGGCTCACGTTCAGGCAGCAGATGACGGCCGCGACCGCGGCGGCCGTGAGCGTCGTCGGCAGGCTGTTCACCAGGCCGCCCATGACCCGCCGCCTGCTGGTCAGCAGGACCAGCGGGATCAGCGCGAACGGGATCCCGAACGACAGCACCACCTGCGAGATCACCAGCGCGCGGGTGGGGTCGACACCGAGGGCGATCACCACGATCGCCGGGGCCAGCGTTACGAGGCGACGTACGACGAGCGGGATCCGGCGCCGCAGGAAGCCCTGCATCACCACCTGGCCGGAGAAGGTGCCGACGCCGGAGGCGGCGAAGCCGGACGCGAGCAGGGCCAGCGCGAACAGCAGGCCGGCGGTCGGGCCGAGGGCCACGGTGAGGCCGGCGTGCGCACCCTCGATGGTGTCCACGGTGGCGGGTCCGCCGGAAAGCACCTCGGCGGCGACGACGAGCATCGACAGGTTGATGATGCCCGCCAGGGTCATCGCCGAGACCACGTCGAGCCGCTGGCTGCGCAGCAGCGCCTTGCGGTCCTCCTCCGTCGCGCGCACGAACCGGCTCTGGGTGAGGGCACCGTGCAGGTAGATGACGTGCGGCATCACGGTCGCGCCGAGCATCCCCGCCGCCAGCAGGACGGTGTCCTTGCCGTCGAAGCCCGGCCGCAGGCCCGCGACCACCTCGGGGCCGACGCCACCCCTCACGAGGCTGTACAGGAAGCCGGCGAGGACGACGAGCAGCAGGCCGGTGATGACCACCTCGAACGGCCGCACGCCCCGGCTCTGCAGGCCCAGGAGGCCGAACGCGACGACCGCGGTGATGATGCCGCCGGCGAGCAGCGGCAGCCCGAACAGGATCTGCAGGGCGATCGCGCCGCCGAGCACCTCGGCGAGGTCGGTGGCGATCGCGACCAGCTCGCCCTGCACCCACAGCCCCCGGGTCACCGTCGGCCGGAAGTTCGCGCGGCACAGCTCCGGCAGGTTCCGGCCGGTGGCGATGCCCGCCTTGGCCGAGAGGTACTGGATCAGCATCGCCATCAGGTTGCTGACCACCACGACCCAGACCAGCAGGTAGCCGAACCGCGACCCGGCGGTGATGTTGGTGGCGAAGTTGCCTGGGTCGATGTACGCGATCGCCGCCACGAACGCAGGCCCGAGCAGGGGCAGCGGCCCACGGATGTAGGCGACGCCCGCGTACCGTCCCTTGCGCTGGTGCATCGTCGCTCGCGTCCGGCCGCGCTAGCTGCCCGCGTCGTCCGACGCGACGTCGATGGACTCGAGCCCGTCCAGCTCCGCGGCGGAGAGCCGCCCCACCTCCTCGGACACCTGCTGCTGCTGTGACTCGATGCGCTGGTCGACCAGGCCGATCAGCGCGTAGGCGAGGGCGCCCGTCTGCCGCACCGTCAGGTCGTCGACCCGCGGCTGGCGCGCCGACGTGACGGCCACCCCGTTGGCCGTGCCCTGGGCGCTGCGGGTGACGGCGACCGTGAAGCGCTCGCGCGGGCTCCGGGCCGGGTCGGCGTGGTGGTCGCGCAGCTGCAGCAGGATGGCGTGCCACGAGCCGGCGTCGTGCCCGGGCAGCGCCGCGTCGAGGTCGTCCGCGCCGAGCGCCACCCCTGACCCCCGGGGGGAGAAGCAGCGCGCGTAGCCGAGCAGCGCCATCGTCCACAGGCCCTCGACCAGCACGTCGTCGGGAGCCTCCTCGGCGAGCTCGGCGACCAGCCGCTCGCAGCAGCGCAGCACGGTCTGCAGCTCCTCGAACACCTCGGCCAGGTCAGCCAGGACCTCCGCGCTCGGGGTGTCGAGCCTCCGGGCGACGATCGGTGTCTCGGTGGCGTTGCTCGGCATCGCGCGCGCTCACCCCACCGAGGGGCCGAGTCCCAGCGACTGGGGGGTGCTCGAGTCGGGGGAGGGCTGGTGCAGGCCCTCGTCGAGCTGCCCGAACTCGGTCATCAGCGCCCGGCTGCCGCCCCACGGCGTCTGCTCCTCGGCGATCAGCGTGTTCGTGGTCAGCAGCAGCCCGGCCACGGAGGCGCCGTTCTCGAGCGCGGACCGGCAGACCCGCAGCGGGTCGATGATGCCCATCTCGATCATGTTCCCGTAGCGCCCCTCGAGCGCGTCGAAGCCCTCGTCGTCCGCCATCGTCGCCACCCGTGCCACCACCTCGTCACCGCGGTGGCCGGCGTTGGTGGCGATCAGGTACGTCGGTTCGGTCAGCGCCCGACGGACGATCTGGACGCCCGTCGCGTAGTCGCCGCGCACGTCGAGCTCGTCCAGGGACGGGGCGGCGTGCATCAGCGCGACACCCCCGCCGGCCACGATCCCCTCGGCCATCGCCGCGCGGGTCGCGGACAGGGCGTCCTCCACGCGGTGCTGCAGCTCGGCGAGCTCGGCGTTGGTGGGCGCGCCGACCCTGATCACCGCGACCTTGCCGGAGAGGGAGCCGATGCGCTCGCTGAGGACGTCCTCGTCGATCCCGTACGTGGCTCGCTCCAGCTCCGAGCGCAGCTGGGCGATCCGGAACTCCACCTTGTCCGAAGGCCCGGCACCGTCGATGATCGCGGTCCGGTCCGCGGTGACGCGCACCTGCCGCGCCCGCCCGAGCTGCTCGAGCCGCATCGTCTCGAGGGTGAAGCCGGAGTGCTTGCTGTAGACCTCACCGCCGGTGATCGTGGCGATGTCCTCGAGCTTGTGCAGCCGGCGGTCGCCGAACCCGGGCGCCTTCGTCGCCACGCACTGGAAGATCCCGTTGACGTGGTTGTGCACGAGCATGCTCAGCGCCGACCCCTCGACCGTCTCGGCGATGATGACCAGCGGTCGCGGGTTCCGCATCACCTTGTCGAGCAGCGGCATCAGCTGCTGCACCTTGGTGATCTTCTCGCTGCACAGCAGGATGTACGGGTCGTCGACGATCGCCTCGAGGCTGGCCGGATGCGTGACCAGGTACGGCGACAGGTAGCCGTTGTCGTACTCGAACCCCTCGACGAAGTCGACGGCCATCCCGTGCTCGGTGGTCTCCTCCACGGTCACGATGCCCTCGTTGCCCACCGTGTGCAGGGCCTCGGCCAGCACGCTGCCCACCCGCTCGTCGTTGTTCGCCGAGATGGACGCGACGCGTGCGTAGTCGGCCATCGTGACGACCGGGTGCGCGACCTTCTGCAGGCTGTCGACGAGCTTGCCGACCGCGAGGTCGACCCCGCGCTTGACCAGGACCGGGTTGCCGCCCTGCCCGATGGCCTCCATGCCCTCCCGGACGATGGCCTGCGCGATCACCGTCGCCGTGGTGGTGCCGTCGCCGACGATGTCGTTGGTCTTGATCGCGGCTTCCTTCACCAGCTGCGCGCCCATGTTCTCGAACTGGTCGCTCAGGTGGATCTCGCGGGCGATCGTCACGCCGTCGTTCGTCACCACCGGCGAGCCGGTGATCTTCTCCAGGACGACGTTGCGCCCCTTCGGGCCGAGCGTCGACTTCACGGCCTCGGCGAGCTGGTCGACCCCGGACAGCAGCAGCCGCCGCGCTTCCTCGCCGAACCTCAGGTCCTTGGCCATTGTGTCTCCTCTGGTGACGGGTGGTGGGCGTGCTACGGGACGAGGATCGCTCGTCCGCGGACCTGGCCGGCGTCGAGATCGGCGAGCGCCTGCTGGGCCTCGTCCAGGGGGTAGGTCTTGGTGTGCAGGGTGACCTTGCCGGCCTCGGCGAGGACCATCAGCTCGGCCAGCTCGTTGTAGGTGCCGACGATGTTCCCGACGACGTTCCGCTCGGTGGCGATGACGTCGAGGGTGGGGACGACGAGCGTCCCGCCGTACCCGATCACGAAGTACGACCCGGCCCGCCTGGTCATCGCGAACCCCTCGTTCTCGGCGCCCTCCTCGGCCACGAAGTCGAGCACCACGTCGGCCCCCTCGCCGCCGGTGAGGTCCTTGACCGCGTCGACGTGCGTGCCGTCGGCGACCACCGTGTGCGTCGCGCCGAGCTGCCCGGCGAGCTCGAGCGCGGCCGGGTTGCGGTCGACCACGATGACGGTCGCCGCGGTGAGCGCGGCGAGGCACTGGACGCCGATGTGACCGAGGCCGCCGGCGCCGATCACGACCGCCGTCGTGCCCGGGTAGAGCAGCGGGACCGCCTTGCGGACCGCGTGGTACGCGGTGATGCCCGCGTCGGCGAGCGCGGCCACGTCCTTCGGCTGCGTCGACGGGTCGAGCTTCACGCAGGCGCGGGCGGACGTGAGCAGGTACTCGGCCATCCCGCCGTCGGTGCCGTCCAGGCCGGGGAAGATGCTCTGCGCGCAGTGCATGTCCTGCCCGGCCCGGCAGGCGTGGCAGAGCCCGCAGGTGGGGGTGGGGTGCAGGATCACCGTGTCGCCGACGGCCACGTTGGTCACCGCGGAGCCGACCTCGTGCACCCAACCGGCGTTCTCGTGGCCGATCGTGTACGGCAGCGTCGGCTTCATCGCCTCGTCCCACTGCCCGAGGATGATGTGCAGGTCGGTCCGGCACACGCCGGCCCCGCCGATCTTCACGACCACGTCGAGCGGTCCCTTGGCGCTCGGCTCCGGGACCTGGTCGACCGTGGGCTTCTCGTTGTATCCGTGCAACCGCACCGCTCTCATGGCAACTCCTCCAGCTGGCCCTCGCCGCGGGTCCCGTAGCGGTGCGACAGCATGCCGCGGCACACGCTGCCGTTCGCGTCCGTGTTGACCCGGGTCACCCGGGCCCGTGCCAGGTGCAGGGGCAGCGCCTGCACGCCGATCGCCGCCCCGCTGGTCACGTCCACCAGCAGCGCCGACGCGTCGTCGGCGGGCAGCCCCAGCTCGGCGCGCCTGGCCCGCAGCCGCTCCAGGTCAGCCGACGGGGGTACGTCGCCCAACGTCAGCCCGGCCAGGTCCTCAGGGCTCCGCCCCTCGGCGAGGAGCGGGCGGCAGACCCGGTCCGTCCCGGCCAGCACCGCCTTGCGCACGAAGTCGACCCGGAGCTCGTCGAGCTCGCCGGCGGCGAACCCGGCGAACGACTCGGCGAAGCCGGCGCGCGCGGCGATGCCCGCGTTGATGGCCTCGGAGGCGAAGTGGTCGTCGAGCAGCACCTCCGTGGCGCGGACGTCCGGGAGCCGGCTGACGGCATCGTACGCGTCGGCCACCATTAGGAAGGCGAAGTTGGGCGCGCAGAAGTAGGTCGGCAGACGGAGCCGCACCTGGACGTCGCCACCCGCGGACACGGTGCACGACGAGACGAAGCCGAGCTCGGTGACCGGCTCGTCCAGCTCCGGGTCGCGCACCGTGTCCAGCGCACTGAGGACGTCCGCTCGACGGGTCACACGGTGGCTCCGTGCTCCACGAGGGTGGCGTCGTCCGGGGCGGCCGGTGTGTCATCCGGGAGCCGGAGCTCCGCCGGCACCTCGATCCCGTAGAGCTTGGCGGCGTTCAGCCCGAGGATCTTCTTCTTGGTGGCGGTGGTGGGCCGCGGGTAGTCGGCGAACTCCTCGCTCTCCGGCATCTCCCAGTCGACGAACCCCTCGACCTGCCACTTCGGCTCCCAGATGCCGTAGTCGCTGCCGAAGGTCATCTTGTCCTCGCCGACCCAGAACAGCAGCTCGCCCATCACCTTCGCGAAGAACCTCGGCCGCGCGTGCATCAGCCCGCCGATGACCACCGCGAGGCCGGCGTACACGTTCGGCTCCTGGGTGGCCATGAAGCAGAAGTCCTCGATCCGTGGCAGCCCCACGTGCTCGACGATGAAGTTCAGCTCCGGGAAGTCGGTCGCCGCGTGGTCCACGTCGGAGACGTCGAAGGCGTCCTTGTCCAGCGGCCAGATGGTCGGCCCCTTGTGGACGTGGATGTTCTTGATCCCGAGCTCCTGCGCCTTGGCCAGGAAGGTGTAGGCCTCCGGGTCGCTGAGCTTGTAGCCCCGCGAGTCGCCCTTCCACTCGGCGGTGTAGAGCTTGACGCCCTTCGAGCCCCAGCGCTCCACGTTCGCCGCGAGCTCCTCGAGACCGGCCTGCCCGTCACGCGGGTCGAAGCGGGTGTTCACGACGAACTTGCCGGGGTGCTTCTCGGACAGGCCGCCGTTGCGCTCCGTGGTGTTGAAGCCCTCGGTGTACCAGTCCTTGAGGTACGTCGGCTGGAAGATCGCCACGTCGACGTACCCCTCGTCGAAGACGTCCTTCATCAGGTCGTCCTCGGAGTACTTCATGAACTTCTCGATCGGCCAGTGCGTCTCCTCGGGTGCCAGGCCCATGTAGGCGTGGAAGCACTCGATCCACCCCTTGGCGAACTGCTCCTGTCCCTTCACCCAGTTCGCCGGGCTGGCGTCCCAGTAGTGCATGTGGCTGTCGACGACGAAGTACTTCTCACCGTCCTTCTCGTACATGTGCCCTCCTCGGGGCCGGCGCGGAAGCGCGGGGCCGGATCACTTGGTCTTGAGGTCGAAACCGAGGTACTCGGCGGCGTCCTCGGGGTTGGCGAACATGATCGTGCGGTCGTCCTGGTGGATCATCCGCCCGTAGTGGGTGGACATGTTCTCCTCGAACTCGGCGGCGTTGAACCAGCCCGTCTCCTCGCCGGCCGCCTCGTCGATGTCGTCGTAGAGCACCTCGAACTTGCCCTTGCCGTCCACCCGGATCATCGACGGCAGGTGCGTCACGCGGACGTTGTCCAGCTCGCTCATCACCTGGGCGACGACCGAGCCGACCTGGTTGTTCATCAAGGTGAAGCCGCACATGTTCGATGCGGTGTTGTCCGACTTGAACGGGCTCTCCACCCGCGATGCTTCCTGCGTGGTCACTGGTTCAGCTCCTTCGGGACGTCGAGGTCCAGCTCGGTCACGATGCCGCTGAAGCGGCTCTTGGCGCGGTCGAGCGCCTCCTCGAAGCGCGGCGGCTTCGCGTCCGGCTGCGACCACAGGGGCTGCAGCTCGCGTGCGGCACCCAGGCACCGCGGCACCCACGTGGACAGCCACGCGGACAGGTGCTGCCGGTTGTGCTGGGCGAACTCCTTGTCGTCGACGAGCAGCTGGAACATCGCCTTGGTGTACCGGAGGTCCCGCTGCGCGTAGTCGTACTCACCGGCGCCGACGACGGTCGGGGTGACGAAGTCGCCGTTGCCGGGAGCGGCGTGCTGCACCAGGTGGCTGCGGAACAGCTCGCCGACCAACGGCTCGAACACGACGTTGGCGGCGAAGATCGCCTCGCACCAGTCGTCGATCGCGGTCAGCTGCTCGGCCACCCGTCGCACGCCCTGCCAGGCGGGGTCCTCGTTCCAGGTGTCCACGTGCGCCTTGCCGTCGAAGCCCTCGATCTCCTCGCTCAGCGTGAGGTTGTACAGCGCGAGGTCCTGGGCGAAGCGGATCTTGTGCATGCTGTTCACGGAGATCGCGTTGTTGTGCATGTTCGTCGGTGCCCGCCGGTTCGCGTTCGCGAACAGGTACAGCCCGAGGCCGTGCTCGACGTGCATCCAGGCGCCGACGTTGCGCTCGACGAAACGCACCCAGTTCGGGTTCCACTGCTCGAACGCCTTGGCCTGCCGGGCGATCTCGACGTTCTGGTTGATCTGGCGCACGACGTTCGCGCCGTACCGGTAGAGCGTCAGCTCCCACTCCTCGTTGGGGTCGCGGAACTCGTGCCAGCCGTGTGCCGGCCAGTCGTAGCCCTTGCCCCCGGAGCCGGGGTACCGCTCCGGCTCGGGCCGGTCGCCGCCCCAGGCCTTCAGCACGGTCCAGTCCAGCGGGTAGCCGCCGCGACCGTCGGAGAACCCGTACAGCCAGCCCTGCGCGAGGTAGTGGCGCGGGTCGGGTTGGACCTCCACCGTCACGTCCTCGTAGTGGGACTGCTTGCGCTTGCTCGGCGTGAAGTAGTTGAACCTCCGTGCCTTGGAGTCGGGGAACTCCTTCGCGCCGGCCTCGGCGTCGGTGAACACCGGCTTGGGCACACTGCGTTCCGTGGCCTCGGGTGCAGCCTCGGCTGTGGTCATCTGGTCCGCCTCGCTTTCGCTCCCGGCCGTTCAGGATGAGGGGCCGGTGGTTGTGAACTTGTCGTAGTAGATGTGCTTCTCGGGCGCGTTCAGCCCTTCCAGCAGGTCGATCGCCGCCTCGACCATCGGCGGCGGCCCGCACACGTAGCAGTGCGTCGAGGAGAGGTCCGTCTCGTGCCGCTTGACGACGTCGGTGACCAGGCCGGTCTCGCCGGTCCAGTCGTCGCCGTCCGGCTCGGAGAGCGCCGGGACGAAACGGAAGTCGGGCAACGACCGCTCCAGTGCGCTCAGCTCCTCCTCGAAGCAGAGGTCACGGCGCGTGCGGGCGCCGTAGTAGTAGGTGGTCCTGCGCCGGATGCCGCGCTCCTGCAGGGAGCGCAGCAGCGCGAGGATCGGGGCCATGCCGGCACCGCCGCCGACGAACAGCAGGTCCGCCTCGGGGGCGTCGCGCAGCGTGAACATCCCGTACGGGCCGGTGATGTCCAGGCGGTCCCCGACCGAGACCCGGGTGTCGAGGAACTCCGAGAACAGCCCGCCGGGGTAGATCTTGATGACGAACTCCAGCCGGCCGCTGCCGACGCTCGACGTGTTGGCCATCGAGAAGGACCGGGTGTCCTCCGAGCCCGGCACGGCGAAGTCGACGTACTGCCCCGGGAAGAAGCGCAGCGACTCGGGCTCGACGAGCCGGAGCACCAGGTGGCGCATGTCGTGCGTGACGTGCTCGTTGGACGTCACCTCGGCCGTCGCCGGCAGGATCGGCAGACCGGAGTGGATCATCTCCTCGTCGTAGTTGAGCAGCTCGACGACCAGGTCGTCGTACGCGTGCGTCCGGCAGAGGAGGGTGTAGCCCTCCTCCTTCTCGAAGTCGTTGAGCGCGAACGTCGAGTAGCGGTCCAGCTCGAACTCGCTGCCCTCGTCACCCTCGAGCATGAACGACTTGCACGAGGAGCACTGGCCCTCCTTGCAGCCGTGCATGAGCATCACGCCCTGGCGGAAGGCCGCCTGCAGCACGGTCTCGTCCTCGTCGGCCTCGATCTCGATGCCGACGGGCTCGAACCGAACCAGGTGCTTGTCGCCCATGTCTCCCGTCCACGTCTCCTTCCGGGGACCAGCCGTGCCGCTAGGACGGCCGGGGAAAGCCGACGGCGGCGTCGGCTCTCCCCTTCCGTCTGGTCCGGTGCCTTCGACTGATCAGGCGTCCGCGGGCGCCGGACGACCGGCCGGACCTCCTCGGACGTAGTTGGCGTGGAAGGCTTCGCGCTCCTCGGGCGACATCTCGTTGAGCAGCACGTTGGGGCTCTGCACCGGAGGCATCCGGCGCAGGTGGTCCAGCGTCCACATCTTCTTCTGGTCACCGAGGTCGAGGTGCGGCTGCGCGACCATGGTCTTGCCGTCGTCGCGCACGTACCCCATGTCGGAGACCACGTCGGCCCAGTTCCAGCCGTGGTACAGCGTCTCCCACTCACGGTGGCCGATCAGCTGGCCCATGTTCGGGGTCTCCCGGCCCTGGTAGGTGGGTCGGAACGCCTCGACGTCGGTCCAGCGGCAGGCCTCGTGGCAGTAGGTCCGCACCTGGCCGTCGACCTCCGCCATCACCATGTCCTCGCGGACCAGGCACGGCACCATGCACGTCCAGCACCGGTGCGGATACTGGTAGTCGACGTCCTCGGCGACGATCGGGTGGTGGCCGTTCGGGTGCGAGAGCCGGGCGTAGTTCTCCCACCACTTGCCGTAGCGGTCGTACCAGCCCGGGTACTTGTACTCGAACCACTCGAAGTCCTTCTCGGTCATCGGGTCGATCCGCCAGTAGTTGGCGAGCCACCCGGTGGCGAAGAACTGTGCGACCTCGTGCACGTAGCCCTTGTTCCAGATCTGGTTCCAGGCCTCCTCGATGAGGTCGTGGGGGATCTCCAACCCGTACTTCTCCAGCGGTACGAGGTAGCTGCGGTAGTAGTCGTCGTAGATCCAGCGCCGCCACATCTCGGCGTAGCTCTCGCGGTCCTTGCGGCGGTCCTTCGTGCCGTACTCGATGAAGGTGCCGATCGCCGCGTCGACCACGCGGTGGTTGTTCCACCACGCGTAGCGCAGGTCCCTGGCCAGCAGCTGGTGGTTGCCCTCGTCGGCCAGCGCCATCAGCAGCGTCGCGTACCCGTTGCTGATGTGCCGGGACTCGTCGGACTGCACCGAGTGGAACACCGTCGGCAGCAGGTAGTCACCGTTGGCGGCCGCCTCGGCCGGCATCGCCACGAACAGCGTGTTGGTGAACGCCGTCTCGGCGACGATGGTCAGGTAGATGCTCGCCGCGGTGATCGCGTCACCGGTGATGAAGCCCTCGGCGAACTGGCGCCCGATCGTGCCGCAGTAGTCGTTCTGGAAGTTCCGCAGGCTGCTGTTGAAGCCGGCCGGGTCGATGTAGTTGTTCATGTACAGACGCTTGAGGTTCTGCTGGATCGTCGAGTGGCGTACCTCGTCGATCATCTGGATCGCCTGTCCGTTGTGCAGCTCGGGGTTCGGCACGGTGCGGAACAGCAGGGGCATCGCGCGGGCCGCGGAGATCTCCGGCAGCGGGATGATGCTGAGGAACAGCTTCTGCCACTCCAGCCATCGCTCCTGCACCTGCCGGAACATGTTGCCGCGGATCGCGCCGTCGGCGGCGCCGTACACCCGGTGGTCCTTCTCCTCCTGCATCGGGAAGTACGACCGGAGTACCTGCTTCAGGGGGTCCTTCTTCTTCGCCTTCTGGAACGTGTAGTCGGTCCCGTACTGGGAGACCGGCTCGTGGTAAAGAGGCTCCCAGGCCAACTCTTGGATCTTCTCGTGAGCCTTGGCCACGCTCTGCCGAGTCATCACCACTCCTTTCGGTGTCGTCGGGTCCGACGCCCATGAAAGCCCAGGTCGGAGCCTGTCCGGGTCTCACATTGAGACGGCGCTCACTCGTCCTCCGGCGCCGGTTCCCCCTCGAAGACCGCCTCCCGGATCTCGGCCAGGTGCTCGTGGACCCCGCGCATCACCTCGCGGTTGCCCTCGGCCGCCGGCTCGATCCCCAGCGCCTCGAGGAGGGCGCCGGCCGGCGGTCCCGGGTCGCCGCTGTCGCCCAGGGTCGGGTGCAGGCCCTGCTGCGCGAGGTGGGTGAACACCAGGTTCACGACGCTCCAGGGGTTGTAGCTCTCGACCTCGCGGTCCTCGGCTCCGGCCACGTCGTACCTCCTGTCGTGGACGCTACGCGCGCTCCGACGACGTCCTGTCTCAATCTGAGACATGTGTCAGACGGTGGTCTGAGCGACACTCGACCCGATGGACACCACCACCTATCGTGAGGGCCCGACGACCCCCGACCACGGTGGTCGACTCGCACCGGGTCGTCATGCTTTGACACGTTCGTCACGAGCCGTGGGGGGTTGAACGTGACCCGGACGCCCATCACCGGAGACGCGACGGTGCCTGCCCAGCGGGTCGTTGCCGCGAACCGGCTCCGCTTCCTCACCGAGGAGCAGCCCGACCCCTCGACCGTGCGACCGCCGATCCTCGCGTCGTGGCAGCGGTCGCACGACATGCGGGTGGCCGCCGACCGGATCGAGATGCAGTTCGAGACCGACCCGCAGCTCGACACCCGGCTCAGCCGGAGCGCCCGGCCGATCCTCCGGAACCTCAGCGAGCAGCTGCACGGACAGTCGGTCAGCGTGATCCTCACCGACCAGACCGGGCTGGTGCTCAGCCGGCTCACCGGCGACGGGGAGCTCGAGCGGCACCTCGACCGGGTGATGCTGGCGCCGGGGTTCAGCTACGCCGAGCGGTTCGTCGGCACCAACGGCATCGGGACCGCTCTCGAGGTGGGCGGTCCGACGCACGTCTTCGGGCACGAGCACTACGCCGAGAACCTCGAGGAGCTCGCCTGCGCGGGCGTGCCCATCCACCACCCGGTCACGGGCCGGCTCGTCGGCGCGGTCGACCTGACCTGCTGGCGCAAGGACGCGGGCAGCCTGCTGCTGACCCTGGCGGAGACCACCGCGGACCAGATCCGGCAGGCCCTGCTCGCCGACAGCAGCGCGTCGCAGATGGAGCTGTTCAAGGAGTACCTGCGCACCTGCAGCCGCCGGAGCGGGATCGTCTTCGCCATGAACCACGACGTGGTGATGCTGAACGACCACGCCCGCGCGACGCTGCCCGCCGCGGACCAGTCGATGCTGCTCGCGCAGGCCACCGAGGAGATGGACCGGCTGCGACGGGCCACCACTATCCGGGTCGAGCTGCCCTCCGGTGTCGCGGCACGCATGCACAGCCGGCCCGTCGGCCGCGCGGACGAGCCCGCGGGCCTGGTCGCCCACGTCGAGCTCGAGTCGAGCGTCAGCCACCGCGACCGGGCGAAGGACCCCCCGGCGTGGGTGCCGCTGCCGGGCGTCGTCGGCGCCGGTCCGCGCTGGCTGCACGCGTGCGAGGCCGTGGAGCGAGCCTTCCGCTCGGGCGAGTGGCTGGTCGTCGAGGGCGAGCCCGGGGTGGGCAAGGTCGCGGTGCTGCGCGCCGTGCAGCTGCGGCGCCAGCCGGTCGGCCGGTTCGAGGTCGTCGACGCCCGCGACGCGGCGTCCGACGAAGGGTGGCTGACGTCGGTCCGACGTACGCTGCTCGGCCTGGCGCAGTCGGTCGTGATCACGCATGTCGACTCCCTGCCCGCTCCGCTGCTGCGGGGGCTGTCCTCCGCCCTGCAGGAGGCCCGGCCGGGACGGACGGACCCGCTCTGGGTGGCGGTGACGCTGGGCGCCGGACACGACAGCGACACGCTCGAGGAGCTGCTGTGGCAGTTCCCGAGCTCGGTCGAGCTGCCGCCCCTGCGGCTGCACCTCGAGGACCTGCCGACGCTGGTCCGGTCGTTCCTGTCGCGGGTCGGCCAGGCCGGTCAGCTCACCTGCTCGCCGGAGGCGATCCGGCTGCTGATGCGGATGTCCTGGCCGGGCAACGTCGAGCAGCTGCACGGCATGCTGCGCGAGGTGGTCAAGCACCGCCGTACCGGCGAGGTGAGGCCGGAGGACCTGCCCCCGGAGGTGCACACGGTGAGCCGGCGGGTGCTGAGCCCGATCGAGGCGCTGGAGCGGGACGCGATCGTGCGGTGCCTCGCGGACGCCGACGGAAACAAGGTCCGGGCGGCGCGGGAGCTCGGGATGTCACGGGCCACGATCTACCGCAAGATCCACGACTACGGGATCGTCCCGCCGACCTCCTCGGGAGCCGTCTCACATTGAGACACCGCGTCCCGCGCACGCTGCGTAGGGTCGCGAACGAGGGCGGTTCTCGCCCTCCCGTGGAACGAGGAGAGCTCGGTGGAGACCACACCCGCGGTCGCCGGGCCCCTGTTGCAGCTCGGGCTCCTGATGGGGGTCGTCCTGGTGGGCAACGCGCTGGTGGCCCGTCGGCTGCCGCTGGAGAGCGTGCCGTCGATCCTGCGCGGGCGGGTGCTGCTCTGCAACCGGATGCGTCCCTGGCTGAGCCTCGCCGCCGTGCTGATGACCGCTACCGGCCTGGTCCTGCTCCTCGGCTGACGCGGCTCGGGAGTGGCTCAGGAGGACAGCGCCACGAACGCCTGGTAGACCATCATCGCCGGCCAGACCAGCGCCTCCAGGATCGCCAGCAGGTGCTCGAGGAAACCGTCCGCCTGCTGCCAGAAGTAGACGAGTGCGCCGAAGATGCCCAAACCGTAGATCGCGCCGCCGCCCGCGGCCGCCCCGGTGTTGCCGTTGCTCATGCCGACCTCCCGTCCCTGGTCGCATCCTCGGCCCGCGCGAACCCCGGGCGCCAGCCCTGGCGGTGCCCGCGTGCGCGGCCGACGATGGAGCCGTGCGGGCGTGGGCGGTCGGGGACGGCGACGGGCGGGTGCTGCTCGTCGACCGGGCCGACCCCGAGCCCGCCGCCGACGAGGTGCTGGTGCGGGTGCGGGCCTGCGGGGTGTGCCGGACCGACCTGCACCTGGCGCTGCACGAGGTGCCACCGCGCCGGCCTGCGGTGGTGCCGGGGCACGAGGCGGTCGGGGAGGTGGTCGGCGCAGGGCCGGGCGTGCACGAGGTCGCGGTGGGGGACCGGGTCGGGGTGCCGTGGCTGCGGTCCACCTGCGGGCAGTGCCGGTGGTGCCGGTCCGGCGCGGAGAACCTGTGCCCCCGCTCGACGTACACCGGCTGGGACGCGGACGGCGGCTTCGCCGACCTGGTCACCGTGCCGGCGGCGTACGCCTACCGGCTGCCCCACGGGTTCGACGACGTCGCGGTCGCGCCCCTGCTGTGCGCCGGGATCATCGGGTACCGCGCGCTGCTGCGGGCCGCGGTGCCGCCGGGCGGCCGGCTCGGTCTGTACGGGTTCGGGGCGAGTGCGCACCTGACCGCGCAGATCGCGCTCGCGCAGGGCGTGGAGGTGCACGTGCTGACCCGCGACGAGTCGGCGCGCCGGCTCGCGCTCGAGCTCGGGGCCCGCTCCGCGGGCGACGCGTACGGCGCACCGCCGGCGCCGCTCGACTCCGCGATCCTGTTCGCGCCGGTGGGTGACCTGGTGCCGGTCGCCCTGCAGGCGCTCGACCGCGGCGGCACCCTCGCCGTCGCCGGGATCCACCTCAGCGACGTGCCGCGGCTGGACTACCAGGAGCACCTGTTCCGCGAGCGCACGCTGACCAGCGTCACGTCCAACACCCGTGCCGACGGCGAGCAGCTGCTCCGGCTCGCGGCGGCGCTGGGCGTGCGGCCGGTGACGGCGCGCTACCCGTTCGGGGCGGCCGCCCGCGCGCTGGCCGACCTCGACGCCGGGCGGGTGGTCGGCGCCGCGGTGCTGGAGATGGAGGGCTGACCGGCGTCGTGCGACGCTGGCAGCGGGACCACACGGAGGAGGACGCATGACCGTCGACCGAGGACTGCTCGCCGTGCTCGAGGCCAAGCCGGGCAAGGGGGACGAGCTGGCCGCGTTCCTGCAGCAGGGCCGTGAGCTCGCCGTCGCGGAGACCGGCACCGTCACCTGGTACGCGTTCCGGATCAGCGACACGACGTACGGCATCTTCGACACGTTCGAGGGCGAGGACGGCCGCCAGGCTCACCTCGGCGGGCAGATCCCCGCCGCTCTCGGGCAGGTGGGCGCGGACCTGCTGGCCGCCGACCCCGACATCAAGCCGGTCGACGTCATCGCGGTCAAGTAGCGCGCTCCAGGATCGCGGTGACCGCGGTCTGGCCCTGCCGGCGCGCGTGCTCGAGCGGGGTCACGCCGTCGTGGTCGCCGATCCCGGGGTCGGCGCCGGCCGCGAGCAGGGTGCGCACGATCTCCTGGTAGTCCCGCGACCCGTCACCGAGGATCACCGCCTCGAGCAGCGCGGTCCAGCCCAGGTCGTTGACGTGGTTCACGTCGATGCCGGTGCGGACCACCCGGCGCACGTAGTCGACGTGGCCGCGCTCGCTGGCCGGGATCACCGAGACACCGCCGAACCGGTTCCGGATCCGCAGGTCCGGTCGCGCGGGCAGCAGCGTCTCGAGCATCGGCACGCTGCCGGTCACGCCGGTGACCAGCCACGGGGTGTCGTGCCGGTCGTCGAGCGCGTCCGGGTCGGCACCGAGGTGCACCAGCAGCCGCGCGACCGCGACCCGGTCGTTCGCCGACGCGAGGAGCAGCGGGGTGCGCTGGTGCTCGTCGCGGGTCTCCGTGCGGGCCCCGGCGCGCAGCGCCACGGCCACCGCGTCGGCGTCGCCGCGGGCGCTGGCGGCGAGGAGCCGCCGGTCGGCGTCCCGCTGCGACATGCGTACGTCGCGCAGCCCGGCGCGGAGCGTGGTCGTCAGGTCGGCGTACCCCTTCGACTCGGCGTGCTGCAGCGGGGTCACCCCGTCGCCGCGTGAGGGCAGCCGGAGGTCGGCGCCGGCCGCGACGAGCACCCGCACCGTGTCGACGTACCGGCGCGAGCCGTCACCGAGGATGATCGCCTCGTGCAGGGCCGTCCAGCCCAGCTCGTTCACGTGGTCGACCGCCACCCCCTCCCGGACCAGCCGGCCGGCGACCGCCGCGTGCCCGCGGTCGGCGGCCCGGATCAGGCCGGTGCCGTGGAAGGAGTCCAGTGAGCCGACGTCCGCGCCGTGCCGCAGGGTCAGGTCGAGCAGCCGGAGATGGCCCTCGCTGGTGGCGATCAGGTACGCGCTCTGCTCGGTGTCGTCCTTGGCGTTGACGTCCGCGCCCAGGGCGACCAACCGCCGGGCGCGCGGCAGGTCGTCCTTCCATGCGGCGTCGATCAGCCGGCGGTCCAGGGTCGCCTGGTCGGGGGCTTCGGTCACCGTCGCCACTCTCTCCGGGGTCGGGACGGGGGTGCTGCTGCGGGTCGCCGGCGGGTCGGCCTCGGGCGTCGGGGCCGAGCCCTCCGGGCTGCTGCACGCGACCGCGAGCAGCAGCGCCGCGACGGCGAGCGGGAGACGGACCGGTCTCACCCGTGCACCCGCCTCGCGACCACCTGGTACGGCGGCGCGGCGACCGGCTCGTCGAACTTGCTGTCCACGAGCAGCAGCCGGCCCTTCGCGAGCTTGGCGGTGGTGAACACCCGGTCCGGGTCGGTGGCCGTCTCGCGCAGCAGCGTGGCCCGGCTGCCGCGGTCGTCGAGGCGGAGCGTGGTGAGCACCCGGCTGAAGTTGCGCACGACGTACAGCCGGTGCCCGCGCAGCACCAGGCCGTCGGCGTTGGTCAGGTCGGCGCCGCCGGTGTCGATCTCGGCGACCGCCTTGGTGCGCAGGTCGAAGCGCCACAGCCGGCCGGTGTTGCCCTGCGCGACCACCAGCGCCCGGCGGTCGGGCGAGACCACGATCCCGCCCAGGTTGAAGCCCGCCTGGGTGGGGATCGTGCCGGTCGCGTCGGCCCACGTCTCCATGGTCCACCGGCCGTGCTCGCGGGCCACCCGGAAGACGACGGGCGCGTTGGAGTTGGTGACGTACGCCGCCCCGTCGGGGCCGACCGCGACGTCGTTGAGGAACGGGTTCGCGACGTCCGCGTCGAGCGCGGCCAGCAGCCGGCCGCTCGGCGCGTGCACCCACAGGTCGTGGCTGCCGCCGGGCTGGGTGGAGTTCGGGCCGCCGGCGATGAACACCCGGCCCCGCCGGTCGGTGGTGATGCCGCGCGCGGTGACCCGGCCGTCGCCGCCCTCGGGCAGCCACACCTCGGTCCGACCGGTGACCACGTCGCCGCGGTGGATCTCGCCGCCGGTGGTCTCGCTGACGTAGAAGGTGCGCTGCCGGGGGTCGACGCCGATGCCCTCGAACTTGGACCCCTGCGGGTCGCCCGGGTCGCCGGACAGCTGGTAGGTGGCCGGCAGCGCGCGGTGCGGCTGTGCGGCGGCCTCGGTGACGGTGAGCGTGAGCGGTACGGCGCAGGCGAGCGCGGCCGCGGTCAGCACGGATCGCTTCATGACGGGTCCCTCCCGGGAGGACGACGTGGTGGTGCCTCCACGATGTCGCCGCGGGGCCGCCGGTTCATGGGGCAACGGGCGAGGATCGCGGAGCCGTCCGTCGACCGCAGGGATAGCCGGATGGATGATGCCGCGGCCCGCGACGGCTCCTACTCTTGGCTCCTCATGAGCAACGCTGCCCCGGACCGTCCCGCAGGCGTACGCGGCATCCTCGCCGGGGTCGACCGGCTGGAGACCTGGCTGCACGTCGCGTTCGTGGCGCTCACGGTGACCTCGGCGGTGCGCTACGTCCAGGGCCACGGGCTGACCGACCGCGGCTGGGCGGTGCTCGGCGGCGCGGCCGCGCTGCTGGTGCTGTACGCCGTGCGCCCCTGGGTGCCCTGGCGCCGCGCGCGGTGGTGGCCGCCGCTGTGGTGCGCGCTGCTGGTGCTCACCTGGGTGGTGCTGGCGCTGATCGCGCCGTCGTTCTCGTGGCTCGCGGTGCCACTCGCGTTCGTGGCGCTGCAGGTGCTGCCGTTCCCGGTGGCGGTCGTCGTGCTCACGCTGATGGTGGTCACCGTGGTCACCGCGTGGACCCGGATGCGCGACGTCCTCGACCCGACCGTCGTGATCGGGCCGGTGAGCGTCGCGGTGCTCGCGGTGCTCGCCTACCGGGCGCTGGAGCGCGACGCCGCCGAGCGGCAGCGGCTGCTCGACGACCTCCGCGAGGCGCAGGGCGACCTCGCCGACGCGCAGCACCGGGCCGGCGCGATCGCCGAGCGCGCCCGGCTCTCGCGCGAGATCCACGACAGCGTCGCCCAGGACCTGTCCAGCATCAACCTGCTGCTGCAGGCCGCCGAGCAGGACTGGGACACGCGCTCCGACGCTGCCCGCACGCACGTCGGACAGGCGGCCCGGACGTCGCGGCACTCCCTCGACGAGGTACGCCGGGTGGTCCGCGACCTGGCGCCGGCCGAGCTCGAGGGCCGAGACGCCGACCTGGCCGAGGCGCTGGAGCGGGCCGGCCGCAGCGCCGTCGGGCACCGCCCCGTCGAGCTGCAGGTGCAGGTGCACGGCGAGCCGGTGCCGGTGTCCGAGCCCGTCGCCGCCGCCCTGCTGCGCACCGTCCGCGGGGCGCTGGCGAACGTCGTCGAGCACGCCGGCGCGGACCGGGTGACGGTCACGCTGACCTACCAGGGCG
>JABFXA010000038.1 GCA_013361955.1 Nocardioidaceae bacterium | reverse complement strand
CCGAACGACACGCCACCCGGCGCCGTACCGGTGGTCGCCGTCGTGGGTCCGACCGCCGCGGTCAAGACCGACCTCTCGCTGGACCTGGCGCAGGCACTGGGCGGCGAGGTGGTGAACACGGACGCGATGCAGGTGTACCGCGGCATGGACATCGGCACCGCCAAGCTGCCGCCGGACCAGTGGCGGGGGATCCCGCACCACCTGGTCGACCTGCTCGACGTAGGCGAGCCGGCGTCGGTGGCGGAGTTCCAGGCGCTGGCCCGGGGAGTCGTCGACGACTGCCGGGCCCGCGGGGTGCCGCCGGTCCTGGTGGGCGGGTCGGCGCTGTACACCCGCTCGGTGCTGGACCGGTTCGAGTTCCCCGGCACCGACCCGGGGGTCCGGGCCCGCCTGGAGGCGGAGCTCGCCGAGGTCGGATCGGGTGCGCTGCACCGCCGGCTGGCCACCGTCGACCCCGAGGCGGCCCAGCGGATCATCCCGAGCAACGGCCGCCGCGTGGTGCGGGCGCTGGAGGTGGTCGAGATCACCGGCCGCCCGTTCGCCGCGTCGCTGCCCGCGCTGGAGTACTTCTTCGACCACGCGGTGCAGGTCGGCGTCGACATCCCGCGCGACGTCCTCGACGAGCGGATCGAGCGCCGGGTCCGGCTGATGTGGGAGGCCGGCCTGGTCGACGAGGTACGCCGGCTGGCCGGCGCCGGGCTGCGGGAGGGGCGGACCGCCAACCGGGCGCTCGGCTACCAGCAGGTGCTCGCGTACCTGGACGGCGCGTGCACCGAGGAGGAGGCCTTCGAGCGCACCGTCGTCGGCACCCGCCGGTTCGCCCGGCGGCAGGACTCGTGGTTCCGCAAGGACCCCCGGATCACCTGGGTGGGATGGGACGACCCGGCCCGGCTCGACCTCGCGATCGCAGCGGTTGAGGCGGGCCGCTCGGGGTAGGGAGAGGCGGTGGGTCCTACTCGGGAGGAAGCATGAGGATCGTCGTCACGCGCCCGGTCGGCGCACTGACCGCACTCGCCGTCATCGGCGCCACCGCCCTCGCCGGCGTGGCGACGCAGACCGCGGCGCAGGCCGAGCCCGCGCACTACACCACCAAGACGCCGACCAGCGTCGGCTTCGGTGGCGCGGTCACCAGCGTCGACCCCGAGGCGTCGAAGATCGGCGTCGACGTGCTCAAGCAGGGCGGCAACGCGGTCGACGCCGCGGTGGCCACCGCCGCCGCGCTCGGCGTCACGGAGCCGTACAGCAGTGGCCTCGGCGGCGGCGGGTACTTCGTGTTCCGCGACGGCCGCACCGGGCAGGTGCACACCATCGACGGCCGCGAGACGGCGCCGGCGGCGATGCCGAAGGACGCGTTCATCGACCCGAAGACCGGCAAGCCGTACAACTTCACCCCCGAGCTGGTCACCAGTGGCGTGTCCGTCGGCGTGCCCGGCACCCCCGCCACCTGGGACTCCGCGCTGCGCCAGTGGGGGACCTACCCGCTGCGCCGGGCGCTGGCCCCGGCCGCCGACCTGGCCCAGCGCGGCTTCGTCGTCGACCAGACCTTCCACCAGCAGACCAGCGAGAACCAGAAGCGGTTCGAGGCCTACACCACCACCCCGAAGCTGTTCCTGCCCGACGGGCAGGCGCCGGCGGTCGGCAGCGTGTTCCGCAACCCCGACCTGGCCCGCACCTACCGGCAGATCGGCGCGCGCGGCACCCGCTGGTTCTACGACGGCCCGATCGCGCACCAGATCGCGTCGCTGACCCGGACACCCCCGAAGAGCCCCGACACCGACCTGCCGGTGCCGGCCGGCTTCATGGAGCCCAGCGACCTGGCCGGCTACCGCGCGATCGACCGCGCGCCCACGCACGTCGGCTACCGCGGCTACGACGTCTACGGGATGCCGCCGAGCTCCTCGGGCGGCACCACGGTCGGCGAGGCGCTGAACATTCTCGAGCCCTACGACCTGCAGAGCATGGACACCGGCGCGGTGCTGCACCACTACCTCGAGTCGTCCGCGCTCGCGTTCGCCGACCGCGGGAGGTACGTCGGCGACCCGGCGTACGTCGACGTGCCGCAGGACGACCTGCTCTCCGACACGTTCGCGAAGGAGCGCGGCTGTGCGATCGACGAGACGAAGGCGTTCGACCAGCCGGCCCCCGCGGGCGACGTGACCGACGACGACGGGCAGTGCGCGTCGGCGTCGCAGAGCGCGGCCCAGCGCCGCCCGGACACCGAGAACGTCGAGACCACCAACCTCACCGCGACCGACCGGTGGGGCAACGTCGTGGAGTACACCCTCACCATCGAGCAGACCGGCGGCTCCGGGATGCTGGTGCCGCAGCGAGGCTTCCTGCTGAACAACGAGCTGACCGACTTCAGCACGGTCTTCGACCCCGCCGACCCGAACCGGATCCAGCCCGGCAAGCGGCCGCGGTCGTCGATGTCGCCGACGATCATCCTGAAGGACGGCAAGCCGTTCGTGGCCCTCGGCTCCCCAGGCGGGTCCACGATCATCCCGACCGTGCTGCAGATGATCGTCGACCGGATCGACCGCGGCCTGACCATCGAGCAGGCGATCGCCGACCCGCGCGGCTCCGACCGCAACACCGGCAGCACCAGCGCCGTCGACGCCCCGGTCACCGCCGAGCAGTCGTTCATCGACCGGTACGGCGCGCAGCTGACGCCGTACGGCTACACGCTCACGCCGGCCGGCCAGCCGGGCACGAGTGCCGCCGAGATCGGCGCCGCGACCGCGATCGAGTTCGGTCCCGGCGGCCTGCTCACCGCGGTCTCCGAGCCCACCCGTCGCGGCGGCGGCTCCGCCCTCGTGGTCAGCCCCAACGCTGGTTGAGGTGCGAGCCCGCAAGGGCGAGCCTCGAAACCTGCTGACGGGGCAGGCTCGTCAGCGTGGCCTGCTCCTCTCGCCCCAGACCTGCCGCAGGTAGTCGGTGACCGCGTCGGCGCCGTGCTCGCGCAGCCGGTAGATGCGCCGGGTGCCGCGCGCCTCCTCGTTGACCAGCCCGGCCTCCTTGAGCAGCCGCAGGTGCCGGGACACGGCGGGCCGGCTGATCGGCAGCGTGTCGGCGATCTGCTGCACGGACAGGTCCCGCTCGCCGAGCAGCCGCAGGATGGTCCGCCGGTGCGGGTCACCCAGCGCGGAGAACGGGTCTCCCACGGCCTCGCCCATGCCGTCGCACCCCCTCGCCGACGCGTAACCCGCAGGTTACGGTCGCTGGGCGGCTACGGGAAGGTCAGGCGACGTCGCGGGCCGCGAGGGCGGTCACGGGGTCGGTGGTGGTGAGCAGGAAGACCGCGGCGTCGCAGCCGGTGCAGCAGTACGCGACCGGACCGTCGGCCGGGTCCTCGGCCGGCACGAACACGCGCTCGTCGGCGCAGTCCGCGCAGACCGTGCTCACCCCGTGCAGCATCAGCAGCTCGCTCGCCGGGAGGGTGGTCATGCGCCCACGGTGGCACCTTCGCGATCCCGGTACGCCGAGCCACGCCGGAGCTGCCCGGATCGTCCTAGAATGCCCACACGGAGGTGGCCATGACCGACTCTTCGACCTACACCGTGGAGCGCTCCACCGAGATCGACGCGAAGCCCGAGCACGTCTACGCCCAGCTGGTCGACTTCCACCGGTGGACGGCGTGGTCGCCGTGGGAGGACCTCGACCCCGAGCTGCAGCGTACGTACTCCGGACCCGAGCAGGGCGTCGGCGCGACGTACGCCTGGAAGGGCAACCGCAAGGCCGGCGAGGGGCGCATGGAGATCACCCGGGCCGCCGAGCCGGGCACCGTGGCGATCGCGCTGCGGTTCGTGAAGCCGTTCAAGTCCTCGAGCACCAGCATGTTCGTGCTCGCGCCGGCGGGCGAGGGCACCCGGGTCACCTGGACGATGACCGGCCCGAAGACGTTCATGACCAAGGTGATGGGCGTGTTCACCAGCATGGACAAGCTGGTCGGTCCCGACTTCGAGAAGGGTCTCGCGCGGCTGAAGGCGGTGAGCGAGGCGTCGACCGCCTCGTAGGATCGGTCGGGTGAGCACGGGCTTCGCCTTCACCAAGGGACACGGGACCGAGAACGACTTCGTCGTGCTCCCTGACCCCGACGGCCGGGTGCACGGCGACCTCGACCCGGCGCTGGTGCGGCAGCTCTGCGACCGCCGCGCCGGCCTCGGCGCCGACGGCGTACTCCGGGCGGTCCGCACCGCGGCGTACGGCGACCCGTCGGCGGTCGCGGCCCGGGGGAGCGCCGAGTGGTTCATGGACTACCGCAACGCCGACGGATCCACGTCGGAGATGTGCGGCAACGGGATCCGGGTGTTCGCGCGGTTCCTGGCCTCGGAGGGCCTGGTGTCCGCCGACCGGCCGCTGGTCGTGGGCACCCGGGCCGGCCCGAAGACCGTCACCTTCCTCGACGACGGCCGGCTCACCGTCGACATGGGCGCCCCCGAGGTGCTCGGCGAGACCAAGGTCGCGGTGGCCGACCGGTCCTGGCCGGCACAGCACGTCTCGATGGGCAACCCGCACGCGGTGGCGTTCGTGGACTCGCTCGACGACGCCGGCCCGCTGCGCGACGAGCCGGGCTACGACGCGGCGGTCTACCCGCGCGGTGTGAACATCGAGTTCGTGGTCCGCCGTGGCGACCGGCACGTCGCGATGCGGGTGCACGAGCGCGGGTCGGGGGAGACCCGCTCGTGCGGCACCGGCGCCTGCGCCGTGATGGTCGCCTCGGCGCTCGCCGACGGGGCCGGCCCGGGGACGACGTACCGGGTCGACGTGCCCGGGGGCCGCCTCGACGTGACCTGGGACCCGGCCGGCAGCGTGCTGATGACCGGTCCCGCGGTGCTGGTCGCGGCGGGCACCTGGATCGCATAACCGTTCGCGCCGGTCCGGGGGCCGTGCGACGATCGAGGCGCCGAGCCGGGAATCCGCCCGGCCGGTCAGACGTTCTCACCGGTGGACATGACTCACGCACACGATTTCGAGCCGGACCGGGTCACCCCGGTCGACGAGCCCATCGACCTCGACGACGCCCTCCTCGAGACGGAGGACTGGGAGCAGGACGACCCCGAGGACACCACTGGCGACTACGACCTGGCGGAGCGGCACGCGCTGCGCCGGGTGGCCGGCCTGTCCACCGAGCTCGAGGACATCACCGAGGTCGAGTACCGCCGGCTGCGCCTCGAGCGGGTGGTCCTCGTCGGGGTGTGGACCGAGGGCAGCGTCGAGGACGCCGAGAACTCCATGGCCGAGCTCGCGCTCCTCGCCGAGACGGCCGGTTCGCAGGTGCTCGACGCGCTGTACCAGCGCCGGCAGAAGCCCGACCCCGCGACGTACGTCGGACGCGGCAAGGTCGACGGGCTCCGCGAGGTCGTGCAGGCCAGCGGCGCCGACACGGTGATCTGCGATGGCGAGCTCGCCCCGAGCCAGCTGAGGAACCTCGAGGACCGGGTCAAGGTCAAGGTCGTCGACCGCACCGCGCTGATCCTGGACATCTTCGCCCAGCACGCGAAGTCCAAGGAGGGCCAGGCGCAGGTCGAGCTGGCGCAGCTGAACTACATGAAGCAGCGGCTGCGCGGCTGGGGCGGCAACCTGTCCCGCCAGGCCGGTGGCCGGGTCGGCTCGCAGGGCGGCGGCATCGGTGGCCGTGGTCCCGGTGAGACGAAGATCGAGACCGACCGGCGCCGGATCAACACCAAGATCGCCAAGCTCCGCCGCGACCTCGCGCATATGCGCACCACCCGCGACACCAAACGCGCCGAGCGCCGGCGTAACCAGGTGCCGTCGGTGGCGATCGCCGGCTACACGAACGCCGGCAAGTCGTCGCTGCTGAACCGGCTCACCGATGCCGGGGTGCTCGTGGAGGACGCGCTGTTCGCCACGCTCGACCCGACCACGCGACGTACCCAGACCGCCGACGGGCGCGTGTACACGATGTCCGACACCGTCGGCTTCGTCCGGCACCTGCCGCACCAGCTGGTCGAGGCGTTCCGCTCCACGCTGGAGGAGGTCGCCGACTCCGACCTGGTGCTGCACGTCGTGGACGGGTCGCACGTCGACCCCGAGGGCCAGCTCGCCGCGGTTCGTGAGGTCTTCGCGGAGATCGGCGCCGACAAGGTCCCC
>JABFXA010000053.1 GCA_013361955.1 Nocardioidaceae bacterium | reverse complement strand
TCGCGTCGTTCGGCTTCAAGGGCCCCGACCAGCAGAAGAAGGCCGGCGTCCTCTCCGGCGGTGAGCGCAACCGGCTGAACCTCGCGCTCACCCTGAAGATGGGCGGCAACATGCTGCTGCTCGACGAGCCGACCAACGACCTCGACGTGGAGACCCTGCAGTCGCTGGAGGACGCGCTGCTGGAGTTCCCCGGCTGCGCCGTGATCACCTCGCACGACCGGTGGTTCCTCGACCGCACCGCGACGCACATCCTCGCCTGGGAGGGCGACGACGAGGACGAGGCGAAGTGGTTCTGGTTCGAGGGCAACTTCGCCGCCTACGAGGCGAACAAGATCGAGCGGCTCGGCGTGGAGGCGGCGCGGCCGCACCGCGTCACCCACCGCCGGCTCACCCGGGACTGACCCGGGCGCAGTCGATGCACAGCCGCGCGGTGGGCCGCGCGGTCAGGCGCTCGTCGCCGATCGGCCGGCCGCAGCGCTCGCAGGCGCCGTACGTGCCGTCGTCGAGGCGCTGCCGGGCGGCCTCGACCTCGACGAGCTGCTCGCGGGCCGCCTCGACCAGGGCGCCGACCTGTGACCGCTCGAACGCGATGGTTGATCCCTCCGGGTCGTGCTCGTCGTCGGCGTTGGAGTCCTGTGACGCCGCCACGATGTCGGAGTAGTCGCCGGTGAGCGCGGCCAGCCGCTCCGTCGTACGTCGCGCGAGCTCGTCGAGCGCGGCGCGGGGGTCGTCGGCCACGGGTCAGCGGATGTCGAGGGCCGGGTTGCTCTCCACGAGCTTGTCGGCCACCGCGTCGAAGACCCGGCCCACGGCCGCGAAGTCGTCGTCGGCGGCGAGGTCGACCAGCATCGCCCGGACGCCCGCGACGTGCGTGGGCGCGGCGTTCTCCAGTACCTGCCGCCCGTACGGCGTGAGCACGGCCTCGACACCGCGCCCGTCGGACAGGCACGAGTCGCGGGTGACCAGCCCGGCCTGTTCCATCCGGGTGACGGTGTGGGTGACCCGCGAGCGGGAGTGGCTCACCGAGTCGGCGAGCACGGCCATCCGCATCCGGTTGCCCCGGACCTCGGAGAGACGCACCAGGATCTCGTACTCGGGCAGGGAGAGCCGGTGCTGCTCGCGCAGGTCGCGGTCGAGGCGATCCATCAGCAGCGTGGTGCCAACAAGGTAGGCGCGCCACGAGCGCTGCTGGCTCTCGTCGAGCCAGTTCACGTCCTGGTCGTGCGGCGTGGCCCCCGTCTCAGTCGTCATGGGAAGAAGTTTACCGACCTCGTGGTTGAACATTCAACGAAGGCCTGCTACGGTAGGTAAAGAGTTGAACCGACAACCAAAGCGTACTCCCAGAGGAGATCCCCCCATGAGCATCGACGTCCTGCAGAAGTCCCAGATCCCCGCCGGCACCTGGACCATCGACGCCGGCCACTCCGACGTCGGCTTCACCGCCCGGCACCTGATGACCAAGGTCCGTGGCCTGTTCGAGAAGTTCGAGGGTCAGATCGTGACCGGCGACGCCCCCTCGGCGTCCGCCAGCATCGACCTGACCTCGATCAACACCCGCGAGCCCAACCGCGACGCGCACCTGCGGTCCAAGGACTTCTTCGACGTCGAGAGCTTCGGCCCGATGACGTTCGTCTCCACCCAGGTCGAGCAGGGCGGCAAGGGCCTCCTGGTCACCGGCGACCTCTCCATCAAGGGCGTCACCAAGCCGATCACCCTGGACGTCGAGGTGCTGGGCACCGAGACCGACCCGTGGGGCGGCACCCGCGCCGGCTTCGAGGGCACCGCGACCATCTCCCGCAAGGACTGGGGCGTGGACTTCAACATCCCGATGGACGGTGGCCGCCTGCTCATCGGCGACAAGATCGAGATCTCCATCTCCGCCCAGGCCGTTCTCCAGCAGGACGAGCAGGCCTGACCCCTCGGCACGACTCAGCCGCTCATGCGAACGGCCCCGGACCAGTCGGTCCGGGGCCGTCGCGCGTCTGGGGAGCTGGGTCAGCTGAGCCGCTCGAGCACCAGCGCCATGCCCTGGCCGCCACCCACACACATGGTGATCAGGCCGGTCTGCTTGTCGTGCCACTTCAGCGAGTTGAGCATGGTGTTCTGCAGCCGGGCGCCGGTCATCCCGAACGGGTGACCGACGGCGATCGCGCCGCCGTTCACGTTCAGCCGGTCCAGGTCGATGCCCAGGTCCTGGTACGACGGCACCACCTGCGCCGCGAACGCCTCGTTGATCTCCACCAGGTCGATGTCGCCGATCGACATCCCGGCCCGGGCCAGCGCCTGCTTGCTCGCCTCGACCGGCCCGAGCCCCATGATCTCGGGGGAGAGGGCGGTCACGCCGGTGGAGACGATCCGTGCGAGCGGGGTGAGCCCGAGCTCGCGCGCCTTCGTGTCGGACATCACCACGACCGCTGCCGCGCCGTCGTTCAGCGGGCAGCAGTTGCCGGCGGTGACGACGCCGTCGGGACGGAACACCGGCTTCAGGTCGGCGACGCCCTCCAACGTCACGCCGGCCCGTGGGCCGTCGTCGCGGCTCACCTCGGTGCCGTCCGGCGTGTTGACCGGGGTGATCTCGTTGGCCCAGAAGCCGTCCGCGATCGCCTTCTCGGCGAGGTTCTGGCTGCGCACGCCGAACTCGTCGAGCTCCTCGCGGGTCAGCCCGCGCAGGCGAGCGACGTTCTCGGCGGTCTGGCCCATGGCGATGTAGGCGTCGGGGACGTTCCCGTCCTCCCGCGGGTCGTGCCAGTCGACGCCGCCCTGGGCGGTCTCCTGCGTGCGCGCCTCGGCCTCCGCGAACAGCGGGTTGTGGGTGTCCGGCAGGCTGTCGGAGTTGCCCTTCGCGAACCGCGAGACGGTCTCCACGCCGGCCGAGACGAACACGTCGCCCTCGCCCGCCTTGATCGCGTGGAAGGCCATCCGCGTGGTCTGCACCGACGACGAGCAGTACCGCGTGATGGTCGCGCCGGGCAGGTGGTCGTAGCCGAGCTGCACGGCCACGATCCGGCCCATGTTGAAGCCGCTCTCGCCCCCGGGCAGGCCGCAGCCGAGGTACAGGTCGTCGATGTCCTTCGGATCCAGCTCCGGGATCTTGTCGAGCGCGGTGCGCACGATCGTCGCGGTGAGGTCGTCGGGCCGCAGGTCCTTGAGCGAGCCCTTGAAGGCCCGGCCGATCGGGGAGCGGGCCGCCGACACGATCACTGCCTCGGGCATGGAGGTCTCCTTGGTGACTGGTCGGTAACGGACGCCTTGCCAGCCTAGAGCCCGGGACTGCAAGGATGACTGTGTGGCTCGACACGTCTACCTGTGCCCGCTGCGCTGGGCCGACATGGACTCCCTGGGGCACGTCAACAACGTGACGTACGTCGACTACCTGCAGGAGGCCCGCGTCGACATGCTCCGCGTCAACGCGCCGGCGACCGGCGGCGAGCAGCTCGCCGAGGGCGTCGTGGTGGTCCGCCACGAGGTGGAGTTCGCGGCGCCGCTGGTGTTCCGGTTCGAACCGGTCCGGATCGAGTCCTGGGTGACCCGGATCCGTGCCGCGTCGTTCACGATGGCCTACGAGATCCTCGACGAGCACCCCGACGGCGCGCGGACCGTCTACACCCGTGCGCGCACCGTGCTCACGCCGTACGTGTTCAGCGAGGAGCGGCCGCGTCGGATCCGCGGCGAGGAGCGCACCGTCCTGGAGAGGTTCCTGGAGCCCGAGGGGGCGTCGTGACTCCGCACCACTACCCGTGCCACGTCCGGTTCAGCGACGTCGACGTCTACGGGCACGTCAACAACGTCAAGTACTTCGAGTACTACCAGGAGGCCCGGATCGCCTTCGTGCTCGGCCTCGGCGGCGACGGGCTGTTCGACGCCGGCTCGACGGACCGCCAGGTGGTCGCGCGGATCGACGTCGACTACAGGCGCCCGATCCTGTTCCGGCCCGAGCCGTACGTCGTCGAGACCCGGGTCACCCGGATCGGCACGTCGTCGTACGACCTGGCTTGCCGGATCCTCGACGAGGAGCAGACGGTGTACTCGCTGGCGGAGGTGCGGCTGGTCGCGTTCGACGTCGGCACCGGCCGCTCGCGTCCGCTGTCGGAGGAGGAGCGCAAGCGGCTCGCCACCGCGCTCGACCCCGACTGACCTCACTCGAACGTGTTCACCATGAACTTCGCGGCGTGCTGCACGTAGTCCCAGAACTGGGCGTCGAGCTCGGCCGGCAGGTTCGCCTCGTCGAGCCCGTCGCGGAAGTGTCGCAGCCAGTGCTCCGCGGCCTTCGGCGTCACCGCGAACGGCGCGTGCCGCATCCGCAGCCGCGGGTGCCCGCGGGTGTCGGAGTACGTCGTCGGCCCGCCCCAGTACTGGACCAGGAACAGCGTGAACCGCTCCTGCGCCGGCCCGAGGTCCTCCTCGGGGTAGATCGGGCGCAGCACCTCGTCGGTCGCGACGCCCTCGTAGAACCGGGCGACGATCTTCGCGATCGTCGGGTAGCCGCCGATCGCGTCGTAGAACGTCTGGCCCTCGGGGCCGTCGGTCTCGGGGGGAGTCGTCGTCACTTGTCCATTGTGTAGGAGTCGGCAAGGCTGACGGACGCAACCCCTACCGACGTACCCGTGAAGGAGAACGCATGGCCACCACCCGTACCTCGAAGACGCACTGGGAAGGCTCGCTGATGGACGGCGCCGGCCGGGTCAGCCTGGAGTCGTCGGGGATCGGCACGTACGACGTCTCGTGGCCGGCTCGCGCCGAGGAGCCGAACGGCAAGACGAGCCCCGAGGAGCTGATCGCCGCCGCGCACTCCGCCTGCTACTCGATGGCGCTCTCGCACGCGCTCGCCGGCGCCGGCACCCCGCCGAACTCGGTGGACACCCAGGCCGACGTGACCTTCCAGCCCGGCGAGGGCATCACCGGCATCCACCTGTCCGTCGTCGGCTCCGTCGACGGCATCAGCGAGGACGACTTCAAGGCCGCCGCCGAGGACGCCCGGAAGAACTGCCCGGTCTCCCTCGCCCTCACCGGCACCACCATCACCCTCGACGCCAAGCTCGCCTGAGCCGGCCGCCGAGGCGCGCGTCGTTGCGGGGTCACCCACCGCAACGACGCGCGCCTCGGCGTGTCCGGGCGTCCTCACGGCGTCAAGACGGGACGCCTCGGCGTCAGACGGGGGCGCCCCAGGCCATCCCGGTGGGGTGCGCGAACTGGATGCCCTCGGCGTCGAAGCGGAGCTTGATCCGCTGGCGCATCTCGCGGGCGATGCCCCACTGCTCGAGGGGGGCGGTCTTGAGGGTGACCCGGAGGGTGATCCAGTTCGGGGTGAGGTCCTGTACGCCCCAGACCTCCGGCTCCTCGATGATCAGGCCGCGGAACTCCTCGTCGTCCCAGAGGTCGTGCGCGATGTCCTTCAGCACGCTCTGGGCGCGGTTCAGGTCCTCCTCGAGCGAGATCGGGATGTCGAGCACGGTGCGCGCCCAGTTCTGGCTCTGGTTGCCGACGCGGATGATCTCGCCGTTGCGGACGTACCAGACCGTCCCGTGCACGTCGCGCAGCCGCGACACGCGCAGGCCGACCGCCTCGACGGTGCCGGAGGCCTCCCCGAGGTCGACCGCGTCGCCGACGCCGTACTGGTCCTCGAAGATCATGAAGATCCCGGCCAGGAAGTCCTTGACCAGGCTCTGCGCGCCAAAGCCGAGCGCCACACCGACGATCCCGGCGCTGGCCAGCAGCGGACCGATCGGGTAGCCGAGCTCGGCGATCGCGGTGACCGCGGTGATGGTGAACACGACGATCGACGCGATGCTCTTCAGCAGCGACCCCATCGTCTCGGCCCGCTGCACCCGGCGGCCCGCGACGACGGCAGGTGGGTGCGCCTCGGCCACCTCCTTGGCGCGCCGGCGGCGCAGCACCGGCGACGGCAGGCCCTCGGCGGCGCGACGCGTCAGCCGGTCGATCACCCGGTGCAGGAACCAGCGGAAGGCCAGGCCGAGCAGCACCAGGACCAAGATCGCGAGCGGCTTGGCGATCAGCCAGTCCGCGGCCTGGGCGAGCCACTCGTTGCCGGTCGTCTTCTGCACCCAGAGGCACCACTGGTCATCGCGTGCGCACGTCGGCGCGGTCTCGAACAAGCTCTGGAGCGGCGTACCCATGCGCGCGAGGTTACGGACTGTGCTCGCCGCGTCAAAATACCGTTCGCTACCCTTGACGAGTGACGAACCCGCGCCTGCGTTCCACCTCACATCGCGTTGTACGACGGGCCGCTCGCGTCCTCGCGATCCTCCCCGCGATCGTCGTGACCGGCATCACCGCACCGGCTCTCGCGGCTCCACCGGAGCAGTGGGAGGACACCCCGTCGGTGGCCCCGTTCCACGCGTTGCTGATCCTCTTCCTGCTGCCGGCCGGCCTGTTCCTGGTGATCACGCTGCTGGTCTACCTGCCGTCGATGCGGCACAGCGAGGGCTACCAGCCCGGCCAGGTCTGGCGGGGTGAGCCGGAGTGGTTCGGCGGCCCGCGCAAGGGGGTCGAGGCGATCGACGAGACGGAGCCGGCCGCGGTCGGCTCCGGCCGCGACGGCGGCGAGTCCGGGCGGGGTGGCGCGAGTGGCCACTGGTGACGCCTTCACGTCGACCCAGCGCGCGGAGATCGACCGCGCGATCCGTGACGCCGAGACGGTGTCGCGTCTGGAGTTCTCGGTCTACGTCGGCCGCTCCGACGGCGAGACGCGTCCGTTCGCGCAGCGCCTGCACGCGGCCCTCGCGGCGCCGGCCCGGTCGGTGCTGATCGTCGTCGACCCGCCCGCGCGGATCGTCGAGGTGGTCACCGGCGGCGAGGCCCGCCGGGTGCTCGACGACGAGGAGGTCAAGCTGGCCATCCTCGCGATGCAGTCCGCGTTCGCGGCCGGCGACCTGGCCGGTGGCGTGGTCCGCGGCGTGCAGCAGCTCGCCGAGCACGCCCGCAAGCCGCAGCTGCGGCACACGGACTAGACGACCAGACCGGCACACCGCAACGCCCCGGCCGCATCGGCGACCGGGGCGTCCTGGTGTCCGGGCTCAGCCGGCGTTGTACTCCCGGGTCCGCAGCGCCCGCGCGACGTCGTCGCGGCCCTCGACCACGTAGCGCTTGGCCGCCGGGTTCGCCTTCGACGCCGCGAGCCAGGCGTCGACGCGCTCCAGCGTCTCCCGGCCGGCGAGGGCGCGGGGGAACATGTACTCCAGCATGGTCGACGCGATCTGGGTGCCCTTGTCCTCCCAGATCGTCTCCGCCGTCTCGAGGTACCGCTCCAGGTACGGCGCCAGCTCGTCGTGCTGCGCAGAGGTGTCGAAGACGTAGGCGATGCTGCGCTGCGTCTCGTTCGGCACGCCGTCGCGCACCGCGGCGTCCTGCCAGGCCTCCTCCTTGCTCTCCGTCGAGGGGATCACCGCGAGCGCGGCCGCGGCCCGCTCCTTGCCGGAGATCGTGTTGTCCTCGGCGAGCTCGGCGAGCACCCGGTCGCGGTCGGCGCGGCCGCGGGCGGCCAGCGCGGTGAGGAGCGTCCAGCGCAGGTCGGCGCCGACGGTCAGCCCGTCGAGCGTGACGGTGCCGTCGAGCAGGCCGGCCAGGAAGTCCAGCGCCTCCGCGCTGCGCGCCGACCCGCCGTACGACGACGGCGGGATGCGCTTGCCGACCGTGCCGGCCATCGACCGGACGAACGTGAGCTGCTTGTCGCTGCCCGGGGCGGCGCCGTCGAGCAGCGTCCGCATGCCCTGCTCCCAGGTGCGGCGCAGCGCCTCGCGCTCGTCGTCGGCGACGTACAGGTCGAGCGCCACCTGCACGTAGATCGGCAGCTGCTTGACCGCGGTCTCGTCGGTCTCCGCGGCCAGCCCGCGGACCACCACGTCGACGAAGTCGCGCACCGGCAGCTCGGCGTCGCGGGTCATGTCCCACAGCGCGCCCCAGCAGAGCGCGCGGGCCAGCGAGTCGTCCAGGTCGCCGATCCCGTCGCGGACGGTCGCCAGCGACCGCTCGTCGAGCCGGATCTTCGCGAAGGTCAGGTCACCGTCGTTGAGCAGCAGCAGGTCGGGCTGCTCGGTGCCGACCAGCTTGGCCACCTCGGTGCGGGCGCCGACGACGTCGGTCTCCACCGCGGTGCGGCGGACCAGCCGGCCGGACCCGTCGCGGTCGTAGAGGCCGATGCCGATGCGGTGCCGGCGCAGCGTCGGGTGGGCCGGGTCGGCCGACTGCAGGACCGCGAACGACGTGAACCGACCCTCGGCGTCGACCTCGAACTCGCTGCGGAGCAGGTTCACCCCGGTGGTCTGCAGCCACTCCTCGGCCCAGCCGCGCAGCTCGCGGCCCGAGGTCTCCTCGAGCGCGGCCAGCAGGTCGGTGAACTCGGAGTTCCCGAAGGCGTGCCGCTGGAAGTAGGCGCGCAGCCCGGCCACGAACTCGCCCTCGCCGACCCAGGCCACCAGCTGCTTGAGGATCGAGGCGCCCTTGGCGTAGGTGATGCCGTCGAAGCTGACCTCGACCGTCTCCAGGTCGGTCATGTCGGCAGCGACCGGGTGCGTGGTGGGCAGCTGGTCCTGGCGGTAGGCCCAGTTCTTGCGGTTGTTCGTGAAGGCGGTCCACGAGTCGTCGTACGACGTCGCGTTGACCGCGGAGTGGTGCGCGGCCCACTCGGCGAACGACTCGTTCAGCCACAGGTCGTCCCACCAGCGCATCGTGACCAGGTCGCCGAACCACATGTGCGCCATCTCGTGCAGCACGGTGTTCGCGCGCTGCTCGTAGAACCAGCGTGGCTGCTTGCTGCGCGGGACGTACTCGTCGCGCAGCGTGATGCACCCGGCGTTCTCCATCGCGCCGTTGTTGAACTCCGGCACGTAGAGCTGGTCGTACTTGTGGAAGGGGTACGGGAAGTCGAAGGTGTCCTCGAAGAACGCGAAGCCCTGCTGGGTGAGCTCGACCAGCTCGTCGGTGTCGAAGTACGCCGCCATCGACTGCCGGCAGTAGTGCCCCAGCGGGATCTCGCCGTGCTTGCCGACGTAGGTGTCGAGCACCTCGTGGTACTCGCCCGCGACGACCGCGGTGACGTAGGTCGACAGCCGCTCGGTGGTCGGGAACTGCCACACCGACATGCCCTCTGCGGCCGGCTCCGGCTGCGGGGTGGGCGCGGTGGAGACGACCTTCCAGTGCGACGGGGCGGTGACCGTGAAGGTGAACACCGACTTCAGGTCGGGCTGCTCGAAGGTGGTGAAGACGCGCCGGGCGTCGGGCACCTCGAACTGGCTGTACAGGTACACCCGGTCGTCGGCCGGGTCGACGAACCGGTGCAGCCCTTCGCCGGTGTGGCTGTAGGTGCAGTCGGCGACCACCCGCAGCTCGTTCTCGGCGGTGAGGTCGGCCAGCGTGATCCGCGCACCGTCGTACACCTCGGCCGGGTCGAGCGGGCGGCCGTTCAGGGTGATCTCGTGCACGGTGGCGCCGACGAGGTCGGCGAAGGTGGTGGCGCCCGGGCGGCGGCTGCGGAACCGGATCACGGTCGTGGAGCCGAACTGCTGGGCGCGGGCGGGGTCGAGGACCAGGTCGACGAGGTAGGAGTCGACCTCGAGGAGATCGGCGCGCGCACGCGCCTCGTCCCGGGTCAGGTTGGTTCCAGGCATGGCCGGGATTCTCCCGTACTGCCCGGGGAATAACCCAATCGACCGGACCGGTTGCCCGATGAGAGATGAAGCGACAACTCTTTACCTGACGCACACAGGAGGCGCCCCCCATGACCGATGCCGCCACCCCGGACCCCACCCCGGTCGACTTCTGGTTCGACCCGCTGTGCCCGTGGGCCTGGATGACCTCGCGCTGGATGCTCGAGGTCGAGAAGGTGCGTCCGGTGACCACCTCCTGGCACGTGATGAGCCTGGCCTACCTGAACCAGGACAAGGACATCCCCGACGAGTACCGCCAGCTCCTCGAGCCCGCCTGGGGCCCGGTCCGCGTCGCGATCGCGGCCGCCCAGGCCGAGGGCGAGCAGGTGCTGCTGCCGCTGTACACCGCCCTCGGCAACCGGATCCACCTCGAGGGCCGGAGCATCGACCGGACGCTGGTCGAGGAGGCGCTCGAGGAGGTCGGGCTGCCCACGTCGCTCGCCGACGCGATGGACTCCACGGCGTACGACGAGGACCTGAAGAAGTCGCACCACGCCGGCATGGACCAGGTCGGCATGGACGTCGGCACCCCGGTGATCGCCGTCGACGGGACCGCGTTCTTCGGCCCGGTCGTCACCCCGGCCCCCAAGGGCGAGGACGCCGGCCGGCTCTGGGACGGCACCCTGCTGGTCGCGGGCACCCCCGGCTTCTACGAGATCAAGCGGACCCGCACCAAGGGCCCCGACTTCAGCTGACCGCTCCCCGCCTTGTTTCGAGGCTCCCCTAGCGGCTCGCACCTCAACCAGCGACGGAGACACGCGGATATCCCCCGGATCGGCGTCGTCGCTTCCTAGGGTGCTGAGCGTGATGGTCGAGCCGCCGGAGCTGCCCGGGTCGCGGGTGGCTACGGCCGTGCGCCGGGAGTGGGGCGTCGACGTCACGTACGCCGAGCACGTCGAGGCCGGCGCCGGCGCCTGGCACTGGGTGGTCGGTGACGACGGCGGACCGCAGTGGTTCGCGACCGTCGACCGGGTGGCCACCGGCGAGGAGCGCCGGGACCGGGTGGACGCGTACGAGGCGGCCGGCCAGCTCGCGCGGCACCTGCCGTTCGTGGTGGCGCCGGTGCACACCCGCGACGGCCGGGTCGCGGTCGACGTGGCGCCCGGGATGCTGCTGAGCGTGGCGCCGTACCTGGAGGGCACCGCGGGCGACGGCGACTTCCCCGACGACGCGCGGCGGGCCGAGGTCGCGGCGATGCTCGGCGACCTGCACTCCTACGTGCGGCCCCGCCACCTCCCGGTCTGGCGCCCCCGGGTCGGCTGGCGGGCGACGGTCCAGCGCGCCGAGCTCGAGAGCTGCCTGGACGCCGGCACCTGGACCGGCGGGCCCTGGTCGGTGCCGGCCTCGCGGCTGGTCGCCGATGCGCGGCCCGTGGTCGACGCGTGCCTGAAGCGGTTCCGGCTGCTCGGCGCCGCGGTCACCGGGACGCTGAACCGCTGGGTGGTCACCCACGGCGAGCCGCACACCGCCAACGTGGTGAGCACCCCCGACGGACCCCGCCTCGTGGACTGGGAGACGGTGGCGCTGGCACCCCGGGAGCGCGACCTGCGCGAGGTGCTGGGCGAGGCCGCCGGGCAGGAGCCCTGGTTCGCGTACGTCGAGACCGGTGGCCGGCCCGAGCCGCTGTCGCCGGCGACGCTGGAGCTGTTCGCGCTGCAGTGGCACCTCAGCGAGGTGGCGGAGTACGCCGTCCGGTTCTCGCGCCCGCACGAGGACACGGCCGACGACCGGCGGTGCTTCGGCGACCTGGAGGCCGAGGTCGCCGCGCTCGTGCAGGGCTGGGGCGGGTTGGCCTAGCGGCTAGCCACCACCGCCGAGCCCGCCGATGCCGCTGATCCCGCCGTCGCCGACGCGCCACTGCGGCGAGGCGAGGAGCACCGCCTCGGTGAAGTGGTTCTGGCCGTACGGCAGGTACGCCGCGCCGGCCTCCCAGTAGGGGAGCAGCTGCCCGCTGACCCGGACCCGGCGCAGGTCCGGCCGCTCGCCGTTGCGCACCCGGGCGGCGTCCTGCGCGCAGGCCGGCACGATGCGGGTGCCGTGGCCGCGCGGGGTGAAGGCCACGTCCTCGGCCGCCGGGCCGTGCTGCGGGTTGAAGAAGCACGGCGTCCGCCGCTCCGGCAGCGGCCGGCCGGCGACCCGGGCCTGCACGCACGCCAGCGCGAACCGGCCCGCGGTCAGCGTGTCGCTGACCTGGCTGACCTCCTGGGCGTCGGCCAGCCGCGGCACCGCCCGTCGCGCGGACTCATGGGCGTCGAGCGCGGTCTGGTACTCCAGCCGCGCGGCCTCGTCGAGCGGGTGGTCGGCGACCTCGGCGTCGAGGCGGGCGAGCTGCTCACCGAGCACCGTGACGTCCTCGTCGGCGAGCTGACGGGCGACCTCGAGCTCCGCGAGGCGGTCCCGCTCGACCGTCCGGGCCCGGCGCCAGTGCCGTGCCCCGAAGAGACCGACGCCTGCGGCGACGACCGCGACCAGCACCCACTCCATCTCGGATCCCCCTCGCGGTCGGAGGCCCAGGCTACTCCCGGACCGTCCCGTCCCAGCGCCACTCGACGAGCCGCTCCCGACCCGGCAGCTCGCCGCGACCGGTGGCCCAGAGCAGCGTGGGCCACGGTTCCTCGTCGCCGGGTGTGGCCGGGAAGAGCCGCTCGAGCACCCGGCGAACGACGGCCGGGTCGGGGTCCCACCCGAACCCGAGCGGGTCGGCGACGTCGTACAGGTGCAGCAGCGTCTCGACCGTGCCCATCGCCGCGAAGCCGTCCGCGTCGGACACGCCGTAGGGGTGTCCGCCCCGCTTGGCCGGGTCGGCCTGCCGGGCCACCGCGGTCAGCAGCCCGCCGCTCGCGTCGAGCACCTCGACCAGGGCGTCGTTGCCGCGGGTGGCCTCGGCGTGGATCGTGCACGGCGGCTCGCCGTCGGAGAGCGCGTGGTAGGCGAAGGGCACGTAGGTGTCGAGCGGGGTGCGGCGACCGGCGATCTGCCCGGCGTACGCGAACAGGTCGTCGGCGGTGTGCTCGAGCGTCCCCCAGCAGCTCCAGGTGAGCCCGGGAGCCGGCACGTGCCAGTCGGCGGCGAGCACCGAGCTCAGCGCGTCGCAGGCGTCCGTCACGACCCGGTCGAGATCGTCGATGAGTTCCGTCACCCGGCGACCGTCTCGCGCCTGCACCTGGCCGAGCAATCGAATTGCCCGGCTCAATACAGTTGGGCCCATGACCAAGGTGCTGACCGCCGTCGCCTGGCCGTACGCCAACGGCCCGCGCCACATCGGCCACGTGGCCGGTTTCGGCGTGCCCTCCGACGTCTTCAGCCGGTACATGCGGATGGCCGGGCACGACGTGCTGATGGTCTCCGGCACCGACGAGCACGGCACCCCGATCCTGGTCGCGGCCGACGCCGCCGGGGTGACCGCGCGCGAGCTGGCCGACGAGAACAACCGGGTGATCGTGCAGGACCTGCACGACCTCGGGCTGTCCTACGACCTGTTCACGCGCACCACCACGCGCAACCACTACGCGGTGGCGCAGGAGATGTTCCGCACCGTGCAGCGCAACGGCTACCTGGTCGAGCAGACCACGCACGGCGCGGTGTCGCCGTCCACCGGCCGCACGCTGCCCGACCGCTACATCGAGGGCACCTGCCCGATCTGCGGCTACGACAGCGCGCGCGGCGACCAGTGCGACAACTGCGGCAACCAGCTCGACCCGACCGACCTGATCGAGCCGCGCAGCAAGATCAACGGCGAGACGCCGAAGTTCGTCGAGACCCAGCACTGGTTCCTCGACCTGCCGGCGCTCGCTGCGGCCCTCAAGAAGTGGCTCGACGAGCGCGAGGCCACCGGGCTGTGGCGGCCGAACGTGATCCGGTTCAGCCAGAACATCCTCGAGGAGATCAAGCCGCGGTCGATGACCCGCGACATCGACTGGGGGATCCCGGTGCCGGGCTGGGAGGACCAGCCGACCAAGCGCCTGTACGTCTGGTTCGACGCGGTGATCGGCTACCTGTCCGCGTCCGTCGAGTGGGCGCGCCGGCTCGGCGACGCCGACCGATGGCGCGAGTGGTGGGACGACCCGGAGGCGCTGTCCTACTACTTCATGGGCAAGGACAACATCACCTTCCACTCCCAGATCTGGCCGGCCGAGCTCCTCGCCTACAACGGCAAGGGCGACAAGGGCGGCGAGCCGGGGGAGTACGGCGAGCTGAACCTGCCCACCGAGGTGGTGTCGAGCGAGTTCCTGACCATGGAGGGCAAGCAGTTCTCGTCCTCGCGCGGCGTGGTGATCTACGTCCGCGACGTGCTGGCGCGCTACCAGCCCGACGCGCTGCGCTACTTCATCAGCGCCGCCGGTCCCGAGAACCAGGACAGCAACTTCACCTGGGCCGAGTTCGTGCGCCGCACCAACGACGAGCTGGTCGCCGGCTGGGGCAACCTGCTCAACCGGACCGCCACGCTGATCGCGAAGAACTTCGGCGAGATCCCCGAGGCCGGCGAGCCCACCGCCGAGGACCGCGTGCTGCTCGAGACCGTCGAGGCCGCGTTCACCACGGTCGGCGGCCTGATCGAGCGGCACCGGCAGAAGGCCGCGCTCGCCGAGGCGATGCGCACCGTCGCGGAGGTGAACCGCTACGTCTCCGACAGCGCGCCCTGGCAGCTCAAGGGCGACGACCAGCGCGCCCGGCTCGGCACCGTGCTGCACGTGATGGCGCAGGCGGTCGCCGACTGCAACGTGCTGCTGTCGCCGTTCCTGCCGCACAGCGCCAACGACGTCGACCGGGTGCTCGGCGGGGTCGGCGACGTCGCGCCGATGCCGGAGATCCGCGAGGTCGAGGACCTCGACGGCGGGCCGGCGTACCCGATCCTCACCGGCGAGTACTCCGCCGCGCCGCGCTGGGAGCGGAAGCCGGTCGTGCCCGGCACGAAGGTCGGCAAGCCCGCGCCGGTGTTCCGCAAGCTCGACCCGTCGGTGGTCGACGAGGAGCTGGCCCGGCTGCAGGCGAGCGCCTCGTGAGCCTGCACCCGCAGGCGGTCGCGGCGCTCGAGCTGTGGGCGCAGGGGCCGAGCGTCACCGATCCCGGCTTCGGCGCCGAGGGCATCGCGGCGATGCGCGCCGACGCGCTGAAGGGGGCCGCCGCCGAGCCCAAGGAGCCCGTGCACCGCGTCGAGGACGTCGACGCCGGCGGGGTGCCGTGTCGGCTCTACCTGCCGACCGGCGCGGAGACGCACCGGGTGCTGGTGTTCGTGCACGGCGGCGGGTTCGTGTTCGGTGGCGCCGACGCCCACGACAGCCAGTCCCGGCGGCTGGCCGCGTGCACCGGCCTGGCGGTCCTGTGCGTCGACTACCGCAAGGCTCCCGAGCACCGCTACCCGGCCGCGGTCGAGGACGTCGACCGCGCGCTGGCCTGGGTCGGCGGCGTCGACGCGGAGGCGCTCGGCCTCGACCCGGCGCGGCCGGCGGTCGTGGGCGACAGCGCCGGCGGCAACCTCGCCCTGGTCGCGGCGCTGCGGCACCCGGGGGAGCTGTCCGCCGCCGTGCTCGTCTACCCGTTCCTCGACCCCGAGCTGGCCGGGCCGTCCTACGCCAGCGAGACCGGCGGGCTGACCCGCGGAGAGTCGGACTGGTTCTGGCAGCAGTACGCCGCCAGCCCGCTCGACCTCGCCGACCCGGACCTCGCGCCGCTTCGCTCGACCGACACCCGGCTGGCCGGCCTCGACGTCCCGGTGCTGGTGCAGGTCGCCGGCGAGGACGTGCTGGCCGACGAGGACCGCGAGCTCGCCCGGCGGCTCTCCGGTGCCGGTGTCGACGTCCGGCTCACGACGTACGACGGGATGGTGCACGGCTTCTGGCGGCACCCGGAGATGTTCGACGCCGCGGAGGCCGCGCTCGCCGAGCTGGCCGCCTTCCTGCGCCGCCACGCCTGAGTGCCAGAATCTCCCGCATGCGCGTCCATCTCGGCTCCGACCACGCCGGCCTGGAGCTCAAGGAGCACCTGCTCGCCTGGCTCACCGACCACGGCTACGAGGGGGTCGACCACGGCCCGTTCGTCTTCGACCCGCAGGACGACTACCCGGTCTTCTGCCTGCGCGCGGCCGAGGCGGTCGCCGACGAGGACGGCAGCATGGGCGTGGTGATCGGCGGGTCCGGCAACGGCGAGGCGATCGCGGCCAACAAGGTCCGCGGCGTGCGGTGCGCGCTGGTGTGGAGCGAGGAGACCGCGCTGCTCGGCCGGCAGCACAACGACGCCAACGTGATCAGCGTCGGCGGCCGGATGCACACCGTCGAGGAGATGACCCGCTTCGTCGGGCTGTTCCTGTCCACCGACTTCAGCGGCGAGGAGCGGCACGCCCGCCGGATCGGGATGCTCGGCGACTACGAGACCACCGGCAACCTGCCGCCGCTGCCCTGATGCCCGAGGGACACACCCTCTTCCGGCTGGCCCGCGACGTCCGCGACCGCTTCGCGGGGTCGGTGGTGTCGGTGACCAGCCCGCAGGGCCGGTTCGCCGAGTCCGCGCGGCTGGTCGACGGCACCGTGCTGGTCGACGCGCAGTCCCACGGCAAGCACGTCTTCGTGGAGTTCGCCGAGGAGCGCTACGTGCACGTGCACCTCGGCCTCTACGGCAAGCTCGACCTGGCCGACGGCCCTCCGCCGCCCGCCGTGGGGCAGGTGCGGATGCGGCTGGTCGGCGGCTCGCCCCCGTCGTACGGCGACCTGCGCGGCGCCACCGCGTGCGAGCTGCTCACCGCCGCGCAACGGGCCGGGATCCTCGGGCGGCTCGGGCCCGACCCGCTCCGCGACGACGCGGACTGGACCCGCGCCTGGACCCGGGTCACCCGCAGCCGCGGCCCCATCGGCGGGCTGCTGATGGACCAGGCGGTCGTCGCCGGCGTCGGAAATGTCTACCGCGCCGAGGTGCTGTTCCGGCACCGGATGCACCCGCTGCGTCCGGGGCGCACCCTGCGCCGCGGCCAGTTCGAGTCGATGTGGCGCGACCTGGTCGAGCTGATGCACGAGGGGGTGCGCACCGGCCGCATCGACACCGTGCACTCCGCGCACACGCCGGAGGCGATGGGTCGCGCGCCGCGCGTGGACGCGCACGGGGGAGAGGTCTACGTCTACCGGCGCCAGGGCCGGCCCTGCTACATCTGCGGCGCCCGGATCCGCACCGACGTGCTGGCCACCCGGAACCTGTTCTGGTGCCCGCGCTGCCAGCCGGTCTTCCGGAGCCGCGCCCGGTCCGCCTGAATGATGGGCGCGTCGCGACGTCGACCACTAGGGTTACCGACCGTGGTCGCCGCGCCCCAGTCCGACCGCCTGTCCGGTCTGCCTGCCGGCCGGGCCCTGACCCGTCGCTGGAACCGCACGGTCCGCCGGCTGCGAGAGTCCGAGCTCGACGCCGTCCTGCTGCTCGGGGCCCTGTGCGTGCTGTGCGGGGTCGCGAGCGTCGCGTCGGCGTCCGTCCCGCTGACCACGCTCGTGCTGCCGATGGTGGTCGGCAACCTGGTGCTCGGCCCGCGCACGCTGCCGTGGCTGGTGGTGTTCGCGCTCGCGGTGATGGTCGTGGTGGTGGCCTTGACGCCCACGCTGCTCGACGAGCGCCGCATCGGCGGCATCGTGGTGATCTTCCTGATCGGCCTGGTCATCCTGGTCTCGTCGTTCCGGCGTACCCGGCTCGGGGTGGCCGGGGTGCGCGGCGAGTCGATGCTGGTCGACCTGCGGGACCGGATCCAGCACCAGACCCGGATCCCCGCGCTGCCGTCCGACTGGGACGCCGAGGTGGAGCTGCGCTCGGCCGGCGGGTCGTCGTTCGCGGGCGACTTCATGGTGGCGGCCCGCTCGCGCGACGGGTCCAAGCTGCAGGTCGCCGTCGTCGACGTGTCCGGCAAGGGCGAGCAGGCCGGCTCCCGGTCGCTGCTGCTCTCCGGTGCGTTCGCCGGGCTGCTCAACGCGCTGACCGCCGACGACTTCCTGCCGGCGGCCAACGACTACCTGCTGCGCCAGGACTGGAGCGAGGGGTTCGCGACCGCCGTGCACCTGTTCCTCGACCTGCGCACCGGCGGCTTCGAGCTGCGCTCGGCCGGTCACCCGCCGGGGGTGCAGCTGCTGGCCGGGTCCGGCCGGTGGGTCGTGCACGAGCCGGAGGGCCCGGTGCTCGGGCTCGCCAACGACGCGTCGTTCTCGGTGGTCCGCGGCCAGGTGAACCGGGGCGACGCCCTGCTGCTGTTCACCGACGGGCTGGTCGAGACCCCCCAGCGAGACATCATGCTCGGCATCGACCGGCTGCTCGGGCAGAGCGAGCGGCTGCTGCGCGGCGGGTTCCGCGGCGGCGCCCGCCGGCTGATCGACCGGATGGAGTCCTACAACGACGACCGGCTGCTGCTCCTGCTGCACCGCCGCTGACCGACGGGTCAGCCGCCCCGTCGCGACGTGAGCACGGCGCGCATCGCGGCGAGGAGCACGCGGCGCGCGGCCTCGACGGTCATCCCGCGCTCGTCGCGCAGCAGCTCGAGGGCCTCGAACTGGCAGAGCACCTCGACGGCGGCCAGCACCGACTCGGCATGCTCGTCGGTGCGGCCGGCGAGCTCGGGAGCGAAGTGCTCCGCGGCCTGCGCACGCAGGTGCGCCTTGCGCGCCTCCACCTGCTCGGCGACCGCGGGCGCGTTGGGGGCCAGCGCCAGCGCCGCCCGGATCGTCGGGGCGGCCCGCTCGTACACGTCGAGCCGCTGCGCCACGAACCGGTCGAGCCGCTCCTCGAACGACCCCTCGCCGAGCCCCGGCAGCTCGAAGAGCGAGTCCGCCTGGGCGACCCGCCGAGCCAGCGCGGCGGTCATCAGCTCGCGGGTGTCGGGGAAGTAGCGGTACACCGAGCGCAGCGACACCCCGGCGCGCTCGGCCACGCTCTCGACGGTCGGCAGCGCCCGGTCCTCGACGAACAGCTCGTGCACGGCGTCGAGCACGGCGTCGCGGTTGCGGTCACGCCGGGCGCGCCGGCCGTCGACCGGCACCACCTCACCGCTGCTCACCAGGGCCTCCTGCTCCGTCGCACCCGAGTACCCCGTCCCCCCGCGTCATCGTGCCACTCGGGGTGTTGTGTCCGGAAGGACTTCTGACATCATGTGTGACACAAAAACGCAGCGACAGAGGGGCCGGTGACTCGGGGCGCGACGCGCCCTCGAAGGGACGGCTCATGTCCATCGCTCTGTACCGCCTGGGCCAGGCGATCGCCCGGCGCCGCGGCCTGGTCGTCGGCATCTGGGTGCTGCTGGTCGGCGGCCTCGTCGGCGGGGCCGGCATCGTGGGCGACCACTACGACGACGCCTTCGTGCTGCCCGGCACCCAGTCCCAGGAGGGCCAGGACCTGCTGCAGGAGCGGTTCGGCCAGACCGGCACCAACGGCCAGCTGATCTTCATCGCGTCCCGCGGCGCGATCACCGCCCAGTCGAACGCCCAGGACGTCCAGAGGATCAGCACGGCCGTCGACAAGGTGCCGCACGTCTCGATGAGCGACCCGCTGAAGGCGGACAACCCGGTGGTGTCCGACGACAAGTCGTCGACCCTCGGGGGGATCCAGTTCTCGCAGGAGGTCCCCGACGAGAGCACGCTGGCGGCGGTACAGCGCGCGGCCGAGCCGCCCGCCCAGTCCGCCGTCCGTACGTCGGTGGGCGGCGACGCCTACAAGGCCACCGCCGACCCGAGCAAGATCCCCGAGCTGATCGGCATCGGCATCTCGTTCATGATCCTGTTCCTGACCTTCGGGTCGCTGATCGCCGCCGGGATGCCGATCCTGACCTCCTTCCTCGGCGTGATGGCCACGCTGAGCGCGGTCGTGCTGACCTCGTCGGTGGTCACCGTGTCGAGCACCTCGCCGACGCTCGCGGAGATGCTCGGACTCGCGGTCGGCATCGACTACGCGCTGTTCCTGCTGTCCCGGCACCGCGCGCAGCTGGCGACCGGGGTCTCCCCGAGGGAGGCGATGAGCCGCGCGCTGGCCACCGCCGGCAGCGCGGTGGTGTTCGCCGGCACCACCGTCGTCATCGCGCTCACCGGGCTGTCCGTCACCGGCATCCCGGTGCTCATCGTGATGGGCCTCGCGGCCGCGGCCGCGGTCACCGTGGCCGTCCTGATCGCGCTCACCCTGCTCCCGGCGATCGCGCTGCTGCTCGGCGAGCGGCTGCGACCGAAGCCACGGCGACTGCGGAGGAAGGCCGCCCAGCGCACCGGATTCGCGATGCACTGGGTGCACGGAGTCACGAAGATCCCGGCGCTCACCGTGCTCGCCGTGGTCGCTCTTCTCGGGCTCGCCGCCACCCCGGCCCTGCAGATCGAGCTGGCGCTGCCCGACAACAGCACCGCGCCCACCGGGACGCCGGCGCGGACGACGTACGACGACATCACGAAGGAGTTCGGGCCGGGCTGGAACTCGCCGCTCGCGGTGACCGCCAACATCATCACCAGCTCCGACCCCCAGGGCACGGTGCAGAAGCTCGCCGGCGCGATCAAGGAGGTGCGCGGCGTCGCCGCGGTGCCGCAGTTCACGCCGAACTCCGGCGCGGACACCGGCCTGATCCAGGTGATCCCGAAGGGCGGCCAGACCGACCCGTCCACCGCCGCGCTCGTGCAGCGGCTGCGCGACGACGCGCCCGCGCTCGAGAAGAAGTACGGCGTGCACGACATCCTGGTCACCGGCTCCACCGCCATCAACATCGACGTGTCGACGCGGCTCGCCTCCTCGCTGCTGCCGTTCGCCGCGATCGTCATCGGGCTCTCGCTGCTGCTGCTGATGGTGGTGTTCCGGTCGCTGGCGGTGCCGGTCAAGGCGACCCTGGGCTACCTGCTCTCGGTCGGCGCCGCGCTCGGCGCGGTGGTCGCGGTCTTCCAGCTCGGCTGGCTGGACGGCCTGGTGCCCGGCCTGGCCAACGGCCCGATCGTGAGCTTCCTGCCGATCTTCGTGATGGGCGTGCTGTTCGGGCTGGCGATGGACTACGAGATGTTCCTGGTCTCGGCGATGCGGGAGGAGTACGTCCACTCCGGCGACCCGCGCGGCGCCGTGTACGGCGGGTTCAAGGCGTCGTCGGTGGTGGTGACCGCCGCCGCGCTGATCATGGTCTCGGTCTTCGTCGCGTTCATCCCGGGCGGGTCCAGCACGATCAAGCCGATCGCCTTCGGGCTGGCCGTGGGCGTGTTCGTCGACGCGTTCATCGTGCGGATGACGCTGGTGCCGGCGGTGCTGGTGCTGCTCGGCCGGCACGCCTGGTGGCTGCCGCGCTGGCTCGACCGGGCGCTGCCCACGGTCGACGTGGAGGGCGCGGCGCTGCACCGCAAGGTGGCGTTCCAGGACTGGGAGGCCGGGCACGGCGAGACCACGCTGTTCGCCCGCGACCTGGTCGTGCACGCCGGCGACGAGCCGCTCCAGCTTGCCGGTGCCCCCGGGCACGTGGTCCGCATCGACGTCGCCGACGAGGCGGACCGGCGCGACCTGGGCCTGGTCCTGGTCGGCCGCCTCCGACCGGCAGCCGGCCAGCTCGTCGTCGGCGGGCTGCTGCTGCCCGAGCAGCGTGGCTCGGTCACCCGCAGCACCACGCTCGTGGAGCTCGACACCGACGAGGAGGAGGCGTCGGTCGAGGACCGGATCGACGCCCGGGCGCGGCTGGCGGGCTGGTCGAACCGGTCGCGTCGCGACCTCGCCGAGCGCACCCGCGCG
>JABFXA010000475.1 GCA_013361955.1 Nocardioidaceae bacterium | reverse complement strand
AGGGCCAGCAGCGCCATCGTGCCGGGGCCGGGCAGCCGGCCGTGCGCGGAGGAGTGCGCGAACGCCCCGCAGGCGAGCGCCACGGTGCTGAGCAGCGCCGCGCGCAGCCACAGCAGGCAGCCTCGGGCGGGGGCGGGCACCGGGTCGGCCCCTCTCTGCACGGCGACGGGACCCGACCATCATCCGGTATCGCGTCGCGGCGCACGGTCAAAGGTGGGCGAATCACGTCGCCGCGGCCCCTGCATCGTGCAAGGATGCGGCGTCGCCCGCGGGGGGCGGCGGAGGGGGATGCCTCGGATGCTGGTCTTCGACGGTGCGCTGAGCCTGCTGCTGTTCGCGCTGTGGGTCTTCTGCCTGATCGACGTGATCACCACCGACGAGTCGCTCTGCCGGAACCTGCAGAAGGGCTGGTGGATCCTCATCGTGCTGCTGCTCTTCGACGTCGGCGCGGTGCTCTGGCTGATCGCCGGCCGGCCGTGGCAGGAGCGGCCCCGGCGGAGCACCGGCCCGGTCTCCGCCTACCCCGAGTACGACCGGCCCGGCCGGTTCGCGGCCACCGCCGACGAGGACGACGACGAGTTCCTGCGCCGCTGCCGCGAGCGCGCCGAGGAGCAGCGCCGGCGGTACCGCGAGCGGCAGACGCGTCAGGAGGACGAGGAGGCCTGACCGGCGGGGGCCGGCTCCGGCTGGTCCTGCTGCGCCTCCTCGAGCTGGATCAATAGCCACAGCCCGGCCGCCATGCAGCCGAGGGCGCCGACCTCGATCACCAGGAACAGCGGCGACGACCGCGGCACCTCGGAGAACACCGTGAACCCGAACGCCAGCGACGTCAGCCCGTTGACGATGTTCAGCGCCGGCATCGACGCGGACAGGCCCGCCGTACGGTAGGCGCGCTGGTTGGTGAGCACCCCCCCGAGCCCGAACAGCAGCAGGGCGTACGGCGGCCAGCTCGACAGCATCCCGCCGATGCCACCGGTCTCGAGCTCCTGCAGGGTCAGCTTGATCATCCCGGCCACCAGGCCGAACAGCACGCCGCCCACCACGCCGAGGAAGAACGCCTTGCGGCGCGGGTCGTTCTTGGTCATCGCGGCCAGCCCGTTCGCAGCCAGCGCGACCAGCACCCCGCAGGCGGTGAGCAGGATGGTGCCCCAGCCCAGCCCGGCGTCCTGACCGGCGCTGGGGTTCGAGGCGACCAGGAACACGGCGAGGCCGACCGCGGTGATGCTCACGGCCCGCAGCTCGGTGACCGAGGGCCAGCGCCGGCTGATCGCGGCGCGCACCGGCACCGCCCACACGATCCCGCTGACCACGATCGGCTGCACGACGGCGATCGGGCCGGCGTGCAGGGCGCTGGCGTGCAGCACGAACGCGCAGGTGGCGAGCACCTGGCCGACCAGCCACAGCGGCCGGCGGACCAGGTAGCCCAGCAGGCTGAACAGCCCGGTCGCGGACGCGGGCGCGGACTCCGCCGCGTGGTGCTGCACGGAGGAGGAGATCGCGAAGGTCGCGGCGCACAGCAGAGCCAGCGTCACGGCCAGGAGATCCACGTCCTCACTCTAGAGAGCCGGGCCGCGGGAGCCGGGTGCAGCAGCGCGAAACGCCTGCGCGAGCCGGACTGCACCGGCAGACTGGACGCCGCCCCGTGAGCGCAGCCTCCGGCGTGTCGCCTTGACTTTTTACTCGAATCCATACCGCAAGGACGCTTCTGTCCCTATGATCCCAGGGTGCGCCTGCGTCCCATACTCCTCAGTGCCCTCACCTGTCTCCTGATGCTCACAGGTCTCCAGGTCGGGGTCATGGGACCCGCGACGGCGGACAGCACCCGCCTCTGCCTGGGATATTCGGCATGTGCGGGGGCCGGCCTGAGCAATGCCGGCTACTCGTCCGCGAACCGGATCATGTACTGGCGGATGTACTCCGGCCACAACTGCACCAACTACGTCGCCTACCGCCTGGTGAAGAGCGGGATGCCGAACGTCCGGCCCTGGACCGGCAGCGGCAACGCCACCAACTGGGGCCGCGCGATGGCCTCGATCACCGACCAGACACCGTCGGTGGGGGCGGTGGCCTGGTGGAGCGCCTACCACTACCCCGCCGGCTCCGCCGGCCACGTCGCGTACGTCGAGCGGGTGATCTCCCCGACCCAGATCGTGGTGTCCCAGGACAGCTGGGGCGGCGACTTCTCCTGGGCCCGGATCACCAAGACCGGCCGCGGCTGGCCCAGCGGCTTCGTGCACTTCAACGACCGCGAGATCCGCAACACCGTCGCCCCGTCGGTGTCCGGCACCGCCAAGGTCGGCAACACGCTCACCGCGAAGACCGGTCGGTGGACCCAGACCGGCCTGAGCATGTCCTACCAGTGGCGTGCCGACGGCGTCGCGCTCCCCGGCGCCACCAGGCGCTCGCTGCCGCTGGCCGCCGAGCACCGGGGCAAGCGGATCTCGGTGACCGTGACCGTGTCCAAGGCGGACTTCCCGAAGAGGTCGGCGACCGCGGCCGCCACGATGGCGGTGCGGCCCGGCACCCTGGCCAACCCGACCGAGCCGTCGGTCTCCGGCACGCCGCAGGTCGGCGTCCCGCTCACCGGCAGCGCCGGCACCTGGTCGCCCGCGCCGACGTCGGTCACCTACCAGTGGCTGGCCGACGGGCTCCCGGTCCGCGGCGCGACCACCCCGTCGTTCACCCCGGTCCCGGGCCACCTGGGCAAGGCGCTGTCCCTGCAGGTGCGGGTGACCCGCGCCGGGTACACCGGCGTCACTTCGACAGTGGCGACCGCGGCGGTCCGGCCCGGCACCCTGGGCAACCCGGTCAAGCCGTCGGTCACCGGCACCCCGCAGGTCGGGGTGCGGCTGTCCGCCAGCCCCGGCACCTGGACGCCGACCCCGAGGTCGACGACCTACCAGTGGTTCGCCGGCGGCGTCCCGGTCGCCCGCGCCACGCGCAGCACCTTCACGCCGACCCCGACCCAGCTGGGCAGGCCGCTGGCCGTCCAGGTCAAGGTGGCCCGCACCGGCTACACGACGGCGACCTCGATGGTCTCCACCGCCCCGGTGCTGCCCGGCGTCCTGGACAACCCGGTGCGTCCTACGGTCTCCGGCCGGCCGCAGGTCGGCGTGCCGGTGACGGTCAGCCCGGGCACCTGGTCGCCCACGCCGACGTCGCTGGCCTCCCAGTGGTTCGTCGACGGCGTGCCGGTGGCCGGAGCCACGAGCCGCACGTACACGCCGGGTGCCGCGCTGGCCGGCAAGACGCTGTCGGTGCGGGTGCAGGCCGCCCGCGCCGGCTACTCGACCGCGACCGCGACGGTCACGCCCGCCGCGGTGCTGCCGGGGACGCTCGCACCGCGCACCGCCCCGCGCCTCACCGGCACGGTCGCGCTCGGCAGCACGCTGCGCGTGGTCAGCGGGTCGGTGACGCCGCGCGGCACCGCGAGCGTGCAGTGGATCCGCTCCGGCGTGCGCATCCCGGGTGCCACCGGCACGACGTACCGGCTGCGGTCCGCGGACCTCGGCAAGGTGGTCAAGGCACGGGTCACCTGGACGCGCACCGGCTACACGACGCTGAACACGTACACCGCCCCGTCGACGCGGCTGCGGACCACGCCGGTGCTGCGGGCCACCCTCACGCCCGGTCACGGCCGGGTCACCGCGAGCGTCCGGGTCACCGCGCCCGGGCTCCGGCCGGTGCCCGGCGTGGTGACGTTCCGTTCCGGTGGCGAGCTGCTGAAGGCGGTCACGCTGCGCAACGGGGTGGCCACCGCGACGGTGCGGCTCGAGCCCGGGCTGCGCTGGCTGCACTTCCGGTACGGCGGCGACATCCGCGTGTACCGCGGGGCGCTCGACCGATCCGTCCGGGTGCGCTGAGCCTCAGACCCGGCCGAACGAGCGGAACCGCCAGCCGGCCCGGCGCCACGCCGCGCCGTCGAGGGCGTTGCGGGTGTCGAGGACCGCGGGCGTGGCCACCTGGTCGCGGACGACCGCGGGGTCGAGGCGCACGAACTCCTCCCACTCGGTGAGCAGCATGACCAGGTCGGCGCCCCGGACCGCGTCGAGCGCCGACTCGGCGTACGACAGCGTCGGGAACAGCCGCGCCGCGTTCGCGCCGGCCCGCGGGTCGTAGACGACCACGGAGCCGCCGCGGAGCTGCAGCTGGGCGGCGACGTTGAGCGCCGGCGAGTCACGTACGTCGTCGGTGTCGGGCTTGAACGCCGCGCCGAGCACCGCGATCCGGCTGCCGAGGACGCTGCCGCCGCACATCTCGGTGGCCAGGTCGACGGTGCGGTTGCGCTGGTGCATGTTCACCGAGTCGACCACCCGCAGCAGGCTGAACGCGTCGCCGGCGCCGAGCTCCCCGGCCCGTGCCATCAGCGCGCGGATGTCCTTGGGCAGGCAGCCGCCGCCGAAGCCGAGGCCGGCGTTCAGGAACCGCCGGCCGATGCGCGGGTCGAGGCCGAGCGCGTCGGCCAGCGTCACCACGTCGGCGCCGGACGCGTCGCAGAGCTCGGCCATCGCGTTGGCGAACGAGATCTTGGTGGCCAGGAACGCGTTGGCCGCGACCTTGACCAGCTCGGCGGTCGGCAGGTCGGTCACCAGCACCGGCGCACCGTCGCGGATCACCGCGTCGTACACCTGGCGCAGGCCCTTCTCCGCCTCGGGCGAGCCGACGCCGAAGACCAGCCGGTCGGGGTGCAGGGTGTCCTGCACGGCGTGGCCCTCGCGCAGGAACTCCGGGTTCCACGCGACCTCGACGTCGATGTCCTCGGGGGCGAGCGCGGCGACCCGCTCGGCGAGCAGCGCCGACGTACCGACCGGCACCGTCGACTTGCCGACGATCAGGGTGTGCCGGCGCAGGTGCGGCACCAGCGCCTCGACCGCCCCGAACACCTGGCTGGTGTCGGCCGCCATCCCGTCGCGCCGCTGCGGGGTGCCGACGCACACGAAGTGCAGGTCGGCGTCCTCGGCGAGCGCCGCGACCTCGCTGACGAACCGCAGCCGCCCCGTCGTGGTGTGCCGGCGTACCAGCTCGTCGAGCCCAGGTTCGAAGAACGGCAGCTCGCCGGCGGCCAGGGCCGCGACCTTCGCCTCGTCGACGTCGTGCGCGAGCACGTGGAAACCGAGCTCCGCCAGGCACGCCGCGTGCGTCGCGCCCAGGTAGCCGGTGCCGATGACACCGATCGTCACAGCCATGATGAGCCCACCTCGTCCACCTTGCGGATCAGTTCGTCGACCAGGCCCGCGGGAGCGGCCCGGAAGCTGTAGACGCCCGCCAGCCGCAGGCGCGTGCCGGCGGCGTACGCCGGCAGCCGCCGCAGCAGGGCGGCGTCGGGGGAGTAGCCCTCGAGGAGCGAGAGCGAGCACTGCGCGGCGCGCGCCTCGGTGCACAGCCCTTGCCGGGCACGCAGGTCGAGGTGCACCAGCAGGTTCGAGAGGTCCAGCGCCGGGTCGCCGTACGCCGCCAGGTCGAGGTCGAGCAGCCCGACCGGCTCGTCCGGCTGCAGCACCAGCTGCTTGTCGTGCAGGTCGCGGTGCAGCAGCGCGGGCTCGTCGGGGACCGCGGGCAGCCGGGCCGCCACGTCATCGAGCCGGTCCCGCCAGGCGGAGGGGTCGAGCAGCCCGTGCTCGCTCGCCGCGTCCAGCCAGCGGCGCGCCGACGCCACCTCGGCATCCGGTCCGTGCACCTCCCGGGCGGGCCCGGCCGGGTGCTCGTGGAGCGCCCGCACCGCGACGCCGACGCGCTTGGCGTCGGTGGCCAGCTCCTCGTCGTCGAGCGTGCGGTCGGCCAGCCGCTCCAGCAGCGTCGGACCGGCGACCTCGGACAGGGTGACCAGCCCGCGACGCTCGTCGGCGTCGAGCACCCGCGGCACCCGCAGCCCGTCCGCGCGGACCTGCCGAAGGGGGGCGACGACGTCGGCGGTGCGCTCGGGCCGGACCACCTTGACGTAGTGCGGGCCGTGCACGCGGACCACCGCGCGCCGCTCGGCCCGGTGTGCGACCAGCACGCTGTCCGGCCGGGCCACGAGCCGGTGCAGCACCGGGAGCTTGCGGTCCGCCCCGGCGCGCTGGACGAGCAGGTGCCCCCCGGCGAGCACGTCGACCGACTGCGCGCCGCACAGCGCCCGGGTCCGCGCGGCCACCCGCTCCGTCGCGTCGGCGTCGGCGTGCCACT
>JABFXA010000221.1 GCA_013361955.1 Nocardioidaceae bacterium | reverse complement strand
GGCCCGGGCGTCCGGTGGTCCGCGCCGCGGCCAAGCCGCTTGACGCGCTCCGCCGCACCCCCTGCGCACCCCTCGGTCGGCCACGGGGCAATGGGTGTGGCCCGGCCACCTGGAGGGGGTGGTCGGGTCGCACGCGTGCACGTTGCTTAGTTGAGGTGCGGGACGAGGTGTTCTCGGCCCAGGGGGCTGCGCCATTCGTAGCCGGTGTCGGTGCGTTGGTATCGCCAGCCGTGGTGGGTCTTCCGGTTGTGGTGCCGCCGGCACAGGGGCGCGAGGTTCGCTGGGCTGGTTTGGCCGGGTGGGCCGTGGTCGTCGTAGGGGGCGATGTGGTCCAGGTCGCAGGACCGGGCGTCGGTGCGGCAGCCGGGGAACACGCAGTGCTTGTCCCGGAGCACCACCAGGGTCTGCATCCACTCCGGAGGGTCGTGCCGGTCCACCGCCTCGGTGCCGGCCATGTCGAGCACCGGCTGGACTCTGACCCTGCCGACCCGTTCCAGCCAGTCGGCGATCAGGGCCAGGGTGGCCGGGCCGAGCCTCTCGATGCTGCCCGCCGTGCCGGTCTCGAGCTGGTCGGCGTCCACGTGCAGGAACAACGTCGGCGTGCTCACCGGACGGGCGGGCACATCGACGTCGAGGTCGAGGACGTGCTGGGGGTCGGCGAGCATCCCGAGCGCGGTCGCCCGCCGGGTGTCGAGGGGTGACTGGTCGCCGAGCCGGCCCAGTGTCGTGGCCAGGTCGCTGACGGTCTCGTCGAGGCCCTGGGCGTCCAGGGTGTCCAGCCGTGCGTACACGTCGGTCGTCGCGGGGGTGTCCGGGCTGATGTCGAACCAGACCCCGCGTGCGGCCAGCGCGTCCTCCTCCCGGGTGCGGGCCTTGTCCGGGTCGAACCGTGCCTCGGCCAGCCCCACGGTCGAGGTGATGGTCTGTCCGGTGAGCCGACCGCGCCTGCCGGCGACGGCCAGGTGCCGGTCCACGAACCCGGCCGCCTCCGGAGACAGCGGGATGGTCTGCTCGGCCGCCTTCAGTGCCTGCCAGGCCGGCAACGTCAGGTCCTGCACCAGCCGCCAGCGCCGTGGGAGGCGGAACCGGAGCTCCAGGGTCTGCCCGACCAGGCCCAGCGTGCCGTGGTGGCTGATGCCCAGCGCCGCGGACAGCTCGTGCACCGCCTCCTCGGTGACCTGGGGGCTACCGTCGCCGGACAGCGGAGGGGCGACCTCTTCGCCGTCCAGGCTGGCATCGGCGGGCAAGGCCGCGGCGATGTCCCGTTCGTCGACGACGGGGTGGCAGTCGCAGAACGCCACGATCGCGGCCAGCTTGTCCGCCGCCGCGCGCGACTCCGAGCGAGCCGCAGACACGACCGACTCGAGCGCGGTCTTCGCGTCGAGGTCGAGGAGGGTTGCGGTGTCGGACATGCGTCCATCCAAGCAGTCGGCACCGACGGTTTCCGGGCCGAATCCCCTGCTGTGGAAAGGGATTCTCCTCATCCGCCTGTGGACGGAATCCGGCCCACCGGGGGTTGGTTTCGAGGCTCGCGGCAGGCCGCTCGCACCTCAACCAACGACGGGGTCAGTCGACGAGGACGGGGATGAGCATCTCGGCGGAGGTCAGGGAGCCGTGCAGGCCGACGAGGGTGGCTTCGTAGGGGAAGATCGCGGTGCTCAGGACCGAGAAGTCGCCGCGGGCGGCGACGAGGACGTCGCCGATGCGGGGACGTACGCCGGGGGCGAGGTCGCCGAACCAGCCGCGGGCGAGGGCGTCGTCGCGGGTGAGCACCTCGGCCCGGTCGCCGACGGCCTCCCGCCAGGCGGCGAGGACGTCGTCGACGGCACCGCCGCGGCAGTACACGTGCCGGAACCGCGCCTCTCCCCCGAACACCACGACGCCGTCGAGCAGCTCGAGGTGGTCGTCGACGTCGAGACGGCGCTCGGCGGGCGAGTCGACCATGCCGTGGTCGGCGACGACGACGAGACGGGTGCTGGACGGGAGGGTGTCGCGCAGCTGCTCGGCGACCGCGTCCACCATCGAGAGCTGCAGCTGCCAGGAGGTGGAGGCGACGCCGTACCGGTGGCCGGTCCAGTCGAGGTCGCCCTCGTAGACGTACGTCAGCGACGGGTCGGCGCTCGACGCGGCGAGGACGGCGGCGGTGCGTTCGCCGACCCGGTCGGCGCCCACGTAGTCGGCGCCGCGCTGGCTGGCCACGGTCAGACCGGAGCCGGCGAACTCGCGCTTGCTGACCACCGTGGTCCGCACCCCGGCGGAGGCGAGCCGACCGAGGGCGGTCGGGTGCGGCTGCCACTCGAGCGGGTCGACCTTCTTGCTCCAGAACAGCGCGTTCAGCAGGTCGTCGGTGCCCGGGATCCGGGAGGTGAACCCGACCACGCCGTGCGTGCCGGGCGTGAGCGCGGTGCCGAGGGAGGTCAGGCTGGTCGCGGTCGTGGAGGGGACGCCGGCGGTCGCCGGCGCGTGCCGGTCCAGCAGCGACGAGAGGTACGGCGCCTGGTCGGCGTGGTCGCGGAGCAGCTCGTACCCGAGCCCGTCGACGAGGAAGACCACGTAGCTGTGCCCCTCGGGCAGCCGCATCGACGTCTCCGGCAGCCCGGCGTCGACGCCGAGGGCACGCGCGACGGCGGGCAGCAGGTCACCGAGCGAGTGGTCGCGGTACGCCGGCTCGACGAAGCGCCCGTCGGCGCTCACCGGGTCCCGGCCGTGTGCGCGGACAGCGCGTCGGAGAAGCGCAGCAGGTTCGCGACCGCCTCGGGCCCCTCGGCCGCGGCGCTGACCCGCAGTGAGAAGTCGTCGGAGCTGACCACCCCGGTGTAGCCGTGGTCGGCCTCGCACTCGGGGTCGGCGCAGCCGGCCGGCTCCAGGTCGATCCGCCCGACGGCGCCCCACCCGATGGTGAGCACGGCCTCGTCGGCGCCCGCCGACCGGCCGGTGTACGACTCCGGGTTGGCGACCATCCGGTTCACCACCACCGACGTGACCGACGACAGCAGCACCGCCTCCGTCGAGCTCGAGGTGTACGGCGCGGGCAGCAGGTCGTCGGGGGCGTGCTCGTCGGTGTGGCCGAGGATCAGCCGGGTCGGCGTGAGCACCAGGACCGTGACGTGCCGGCGGACCTCGTCGCGCTCGTCGATGGTGGGCTCGTGGTGCACGAGGTACGAGTCGACGCCCTCCCCGGCGATGGCGGCCTGCACGGCGTCCCACACCACGTCGGGGTAGTAGCCGGACTTCTCGATCGCGATGCGCAGGTCGTGCGTGCCCAGGTCGGCGTCACTCATGCCGACAGCATTGCACGGGGTCTCGGCCGGGCTAGCCGTGCAGGGTGTCGCCGGCCTGGACGGACAACCGGCGCACGAACCAGTCGGACCGGGCGTCGGCAACCGGTTCCACCCGGCCGACCGCGTTGAGCACGCTGACGCCGTGCGCGCCGGCCAGCACCAGGTTCAGGTCGAGCGCGCGCACCTGGGGCAGGTCGTTCTTGAGCTGCGCGACCCGGAGCAGCAGCCACTCGACCGCGTCGGCGTCGATCTTCTCGCTGCCCCGGTACCCGAACAGCAGCGGCGCGGAGCGGATCTCGCGGACCATGTCGCTGGCGTCGCCGCCGTGCATCGGCGGGATCCGGTACGACCGGTCGCCGAGCAGCTCGGTCGCGGGCCCGGAGATGCCGAACGACACCACCGGCCCGAACAGCGGGTCCTCCATGCTGCCGATCGAGACGGGTACGCCGGGAGCGGCCTGCTTCTGCACGATGAAGGCGGCGGCGTCGGGGTTGTCGATGAGGTCGCGCATCGACCGCCATGCGTCGCGCATCTCCTCCTCGGTGTCGATGTTGCGCCACACGTGCGCGAGGTCCGGCCGCTGCCGCAGGTGCTCGGCGGTGGCCTTGAGCACCACGTCGTACCCGAGCCGCTCGGCCACCGCGACCGCCTCGTCCTCCTCCTGCACGGGGACCCGGTCCCACAGGTCGATGCCGTAGGAGTCGAGGAGCACGTGCACCTCGGTGAAGTCCAGGTCGCGGCCCTTCGGCTCGTCGCGCAGCACCGTGGCGACCAGGGTGCGGGCGCGGGTCACGTCGACGTCGTCGGGCGGCACGAGGTGGCCCTCCGGCCTGGCTCGCCACGCGGAGTACTCCACCACCCGCGCGAGCGCCCGCACGGCCGCCTCGACCGAGGCGTACGACGGGACCGAGCCGCGGCCCGCCGTGGAGCCGGCGACGTCGGGCACCCGGAGCAGCTCGGGGATGCCCTCGCTGGCGAGGAACGTCGAGACCAGCGGCTTGAACGACTGCTCGCCCACCGCCGCGAGGACGTTGGCGACCTCCTCGCCGGAGGTGTTCAGCGGCGGGATGAACACCGCGACCACCGCGTCCACCTCGTCGTCGTCGATCGCCGCCTCCAGCGCCTCCTCGAAGTCCTCGGCGGTGGCATCGGCGCCCAGCGCGACCGGGTCCTTGACCTGCAGCCCGACCGCGACCGCGGCATCGGCGGCGAGCAGGCCGAGCGCGTCGGAGTTGCCGACGATCCGGACCCGGGGCCCGCGCGGCAACGGCTGGTGCGCGACCAGCTGCGCGACGTCGAACATCTCGTCGAGGGTGTCCACCTGGATCACCCCGGCCTGCCGGAACATCGAGTCGACGGCGGCCTGCGGCGCCAGCATCGACCGCACCGCGTGGCCCATCGGCACGCCCTGCGTGGACCGGCCGGACTTGACCGCGATGACCGGTTTACGCCGGGACACCCGGCGGGCCAGCCGGCTGAACTTGCGCGGGTTGCCGATCGACTCCAGGTAGAGCAGCACCACCTCGGTGTCGTCGTCCTCCTCCCAGTACTGCAGGAGGTCGTTGCCGGACACGTCGGCGCGGTTGCCCGCGCTGACGAACGTCGACAGCCCGAGCCCGCGCCGCGCCACCTTCTCCAGGATGGCCACGCCGAGCGCGCCCGACTGGCAGAAGAAGCCGGCCCGTCCACGCGGCGGCATCAGCGTCGACAGCGAGGCGTTGAGGGAGTAGTCGGCGGAGGTGTTGATGATGCCCAGGCAGTTCGGGCCGATCAGCCGCAGGCCGTAGCTGCGGGCCAGGCCGACCAGCCGCCGCTGCCGCTGCCGGCCCTCCTCGCCGGTCTCCGCGAAGCCGGAGGAGATCACGACCAGGCCGTGCACCCCCTTGGCCGCGCAGTCCAGCACCACGTCCTGCACCGACTCCGCGGGCACCGCGACGATCGCGACGTCGACGTCATCGGGGATGTCGCCGACCGACGGGTACGCCGGCAGCCCGGCCACCGACTGCGCCGCCGGGTTCACGACGTACACACGGCCCTGGTAGTCGCCGAGCACGAGGTTGCGGACCAGCGTCTGACCGATGGTGTCGACCCGTCGCGAGGCGCCGATCACGGCGACGCTGCGGGCGTCGAAGAACCGCTGGATCGAGGCCGCCTCGGCCCGGTGCTCGCGGGCCTGCATCACGCTCACCGAGGTGTCGGTGGCGTCGATCGGGAACACCAGGTGCATCACGCCGTCGGTGAAGCCGCCCGCGACCCGGTAGCCGGCCTCGCGGAAGATCTGGATCATCCGGGCGTTCTCGGGCAGCACGTCGGCGACGAACTGCTCGATCCCGCGCTCGCGGCCGGCCTGGGCCAGGTGCTCCAGCAGCAGCTGCGCGATCCCGCGGCCCTGGTGGGCGTCCTGGACCAGGAACGCGACCTCCGCCTCGACCCTGGGGCGGCCGTCCTTCGCCGAACGGCGGGACTCCTCCTCGGGGATCCGGTCGAACCGGCCGACGGCGATCATCTTCTGCGCCACGGTGAGCACGAAGGCGACCCGGTCGTGGTGGTCGACGTTGGTGAAGCGGGCCACGTCGCGCTCGGACAGGGTCGGCATCGGCGCGAAGAACCGGAGGTACTTGGACTCCGCGGACACCTGTCCGTAGAACTCCACCAGGAGCTCCTGGTCGGCCGGCGTGATCGGCCGCAGGTGCGCCACCCGGCCGTCGCGGAGGAGCACGTCGGCCTCCCAGTGCCGCGGGTAGGTCGCCTCGTCGGTGCCGGTGCTCACGTGTGCTGAATCTACCGGTCACCCACCCGCTGGTTGAGGTGCGAGCCCCCCGCGGGCTCAAGGTGAACCGTCCTGAAATCCCCGGAGGGTGCTGATGCAGCAAGGAGACTGCGATCGTGTCAGCACCGAGGAAGTACGACCAGGAATTT
>JABFXA010000431.1 GCA_013361955.1 Nocardioidaceae bacterium | reverse complement strand
GGGTCGACGATGTCGAGGGTCACCAGGTTCGCCGCCGGCGCGGCCATGGCGAGCACCACGGCCAGGGCCAGGAGCTGCTGGCACAGGAGCACGAAACGGCTTCTGTTCTGGGGCACGAGTCCGACTCCTGGAGCGGGGGAAGATTCACAGGCGAATCAAATGTCACACCCGCCCCACAGGCCCCGCAAGCGGTTCGGTTTAACTACAAAGTTGTAATTCGCCTTGCCTGCTTGGGGATTCGCGACGCCGGTCACCACCGGGCCGGCGCGCGGCGTCGCGAAGGAGACCGGGGGTGGTCGACCACCCGCGCACGCGCTCAGATGTCGGCGCCGAGCTCCTCGTCGAGGTCTTCCTCTTCGACGCTCTCGTTGTCGTCGTCGTCGTACTGCAGGTAGCGGATGCCCTCGTCGACGTCGCCGTCGAAGACCAGCCGGCCCTTCTCGAGCACCAGCACCCGCTCGCACATCTTCCGGACGGAGGCGGCCGCGTGGCTCACGTAGAACATCGTGCGGCCCTCCTTGCGGATCTCCTCCATGCGGGCCATGCACTTCTTCTTGAACGGGCGGTCGCCGACGGCGAGCACCTCGTCGATGAGGAAGATGTCGCTCTCGGTGTGCACAGCGACCGCGAAGCCGAGCCGGGAGAACATGCCCGAGGAGTAGTGCCCGACCGGCGTCTCAAGGAACCGGCCGATGTCGGCGAACTCCACGATCTGGTCGAACTTCCGGTTGGTCTCGGCCTCGCTCATGCCCAGGATCGCGGCGTTCAGGAAGACGTTCTCGCGACCGGTGAGCTGCGGGTGGAACCCGGCTCCCGTGGCGATCAGGCCGGCGATCCGGCCGCGGGTCTGGACCTTGCCCGCGTCGGGGCGCATCACGCCGTTGATCAGCTTGAGCAGCGTGCTCTTGCCGGAGCCGTTGAGGCCCATCAGCCCGACCGACTCGCCCTGCTCGACGCTGAACGTGACGTCGTCGACCGCCGGGAAGGTGTCGCTGATCTGCTGGCGCCGCAGCGCCGCGATGGTGATCTGCTTGATCGTGCGGTGGTAGCGCAGCGTGAAGTTCTTGGTGACGCCGTCGACCACGATCGAGTCGTTGCTCATCAGAGACGCTCCGCGAACTTGCCCTCGAGGCGCCGGAACGCCAGCTGGCACAGCACCAGGATGACCAGGGAGGCGAACAGCATGAACCAGCCCAGTGACATCAGGTGGTCCGGCATCACCGGGAAGCCCACCTGGGACTGGTCCGCCGGGATCTTCGGGTCGGTGCCCTGCCCCAGCGCCGTCGGCACCCAGAAGCAGCGCTCGACGAGGAGCACCGCCACGGTCAGCGGGTTGGACATGTACAGGTAGTAGAACCAGCCCGAGCCCAGGCTGCTCTCGGCGAGCTTGGAGTACGGGTAGATCATCGGCACGATCCAGTGCGTGAACAGCTGGAACGTCGCGACGATGTTCTGGAAGTCGCGGAAGAACACGTTCATCGCCGAGAACAGCAGCGCGAGCGCGACGCCGAGGACGGTCACGATCGCGATGCCGAGGATGCCGGCCAGGATCGCCTCCGCGTCGGGGGACCAGCCGACCGCGACGCAGGCGACGAACAGGATCAGCAGCTGCGGGAAGCTGTTGATCGCCGAGACGATGCACGACGACACCGGGAACATCTCCCGGGGCATCGCCATCTTCCGCACCAGCGAGCGGTTCCGCACGATCGACCGGGTGCCGTTGGAGAACGTCTCGGTGAAGTAGTGCACCGCGACCAGCGCCGAGAACATGTGGATGGCGAAGTTCGGGACGTTCTTGTGCAGGCCGAGCACCAGCCCGATCACGAAGAAGTACATGCAGAACCGCACCAGCGGCTGCACGTACGACCAGAGCAGGCCGAGCAGCGAGCCCTGGTAGCGGGCGCTGATCTCCTTGCGCACCAGCAGCCGCAGCAGGTAGCGCCGACGGAAGACGTCGACGAGGCCGGCCGAGCTGAACGGCGCGGCCAGCGGCGCGTCGACGACCCGCACCGGCTGCCCCACAGAGCCGTCGGCGGAGGCGCCGTTGGCGGCGCTGGTCGCCGGCTGGTGTTCCGACTGGGTGCTCACGGTCTGGTCACGATCCCTCGCTCCGGCTCGCGCTCGCGTCGAACGTCTTGGCCCACTGCTCCGGCGACGTGATGTCGGGCAGCGCCCGGCGGTACTCCGCGGCCAGCCGCGGCCACTCCCTGTGCAGCCGGGCGTGGATGTCGACGGTCCGCTTCATCAGGTCGCGGAACTCCTCGCGGTCGCGCTGGAGCCACGACGCACTGGTGCCGTCGGGCATGGAGACGACCACGGAGTCGAACTGGGAGATCATCCACCACTTGGCGTCCATCGCCGAGAGCCGCGCCTCGGGGTGGTCGCCGGCCAGCGCCCGCGTCGGCAGCGTCTGCCGGACCGCGCTGGTCGCGGCCGACACCAGCTGGCCGAGCTTGCCCTTGGGCTGGGTCGGGTCGGTGCCGCGCTTCGGCGGCTTCTCCCGGCGTACGGCGGGGAACGCGTCAGGGTCGGGGTCCGTGCGGCCGTCGGGGAACTGCGTGCGCAGCTCGCGGATCTGCGGCAGCTTGGTGAGCAGGTCACCGTGCAGACCGGCCGGTCCGGCGAGCACGTCCTCGAGGGCGAGGTGCCGCAGCTCGGCGGTGGAGTACTGCATCGAGAACAGGTGCTTGACCTGGTGGTTGAAGCTCTCGCGGACCACCCGGCCGCCGTGCTCGTACGGCGAGTGCAGCAGCGCCGCGATCGTGCGGTTGCGCTGGTGGAAGTACGCCTGCCAGTCGAGCGCGTCGTTCTTGTCGGTCCACGGCACGTGCCAGACCGCCGCGCCCGGCAGGGTCACCGTCGGGAAGCCGGCCTCCTTGGCGCGCACGCCGAACTCGGAGTCGTCCCACTTGATGAACAGCGGCAGGCTCAGCCCGACCGTGCGCAGCACCTCGGTGGGGATCAGGCACATGAACCAGCCGTTGAAGTCCACGTCGATGCGGCGGTGCAGCCAGCGGGCGCTGCGCAGGTTGCGGCCCGCGAAGTCCCAGTCCGTCTCGACGGTCGGCGGCGACATCCACCAGAACCGGTACGGCTGGATGATCTCGCCGAAGCTGTGCAGCCGGGCCTTGGAGTACAGGCTGAACATGTGTCCGCCGACGATCGTCGGGCGCCGGCACAGGTCGCCGAACGTGACCGCGCGCAGGATGCTCTCCGGCTCGCAGACGACGTCGTCGTCCATGCACATCATGTACGTCGACTCGCCGGCCTCGAGCGTCTCGAGCTGGCTGCGGGCGTAGCCGCCGGAGCCACCCATGTTGCCCTGCTCGATCAGCCGCAGCGCACCGCCGAGCGCCTTCTCCGCTGCCGGGTAGCGGGGGTCGTCGACGACCCGCTGGCTGCCCTGGTCGACGAGGTACACCTTGTCGAGGACCGCGCGCACGTCGTCGTCCCCGCCGATCTGGGACAGCAGCTTGGTGACGAACTCGGTGCGGTTCATCGTGGTGATGCCGATGCTCACCGAGCCGGGGTCGGCGCGCTCGGCCGGCACGTCGGCCACCCAGGTGGCCTCCTCCATCACCGCGGGGCTGTCGCCGGCGATGACGTCGAACCAGTACCAGCCGCCGTCGCCGAACGGCGCCAGGGTCAGCTCGAAGGCGAGGTCCTGCGGCTCGGTGCCGGACAGCACCGTGGAGTCGACGCGCTGGGCGCGGCCGTTGGGCATCGAGCGGTAGACGATCACCGCGGCGCCGTCACCGTGCACGCGGACGTTGAGGGTGACCTTCGTGACCACGGTCCACATCCGCCAGTAGCTGGCGGCGAAGCCGTTGAAGTAGGTGCCGAACGAGATCCGCTCGCCGTGCGCGACCCGGAAGCTGTGCCGGCCGAGCACCGCACCCGGGTCGGGCGAGACCTGGGAGTTCGGCTCCGTCGGCGGGATCTTGCCGCGCTGGGCGGGCGTGAGCGTGCTCTTGTCGACGTCGAGCTGCGGGCGGTCGGCGTCGACGTACAGCGGGAGGACGTCGATGTCGTGGTCGGCGGGCAGCACCACGCGCTGCAGGACGCGACGCACGGTGTCGGGCTTCGGGCTCACTCGTCGACTCCTCCGCTCAGCAGCGCCTCTCCGGACTGGAAGTGCGGCTTGAGCTTGTTGTCGTACATGGACAGGGCCGAGCCGATCGCCATGTGCATGTCGAGGTACTTGTAGGTGCCCAGCCGGCCACCGAACAACACCATCGGCTCCTTCTTCGCCAGCTCCCGGTAGCGAAGCAGCTTCTCCCGGTCCTCCGAGGTGTTGACCGGGTAGTACGGCTCGTCACCCTTCTCGGCGAAGCGGCTGAACTCCCGCATGATCACGGTCTTGTCGGCCGGGTAGTCGCGCTCGGGGTGGAAGTGCCGGAACTCGTGGATCCGGGTGAACGGCACGTCGGCGTCGGGGTAGTTCATCACCGAGGTGCCCTGGAAGTCACCCGTGCCGACCACCTCGCGCTCGAAGTCGAGCGTGCGCCAGGACAGCTCGCCCTCGGACTTGTCGAAGTACTCGTCGACCGGGCCGGTGTAGACGATCGGCACCTTGCCGACGTACTCGTCGCGGACGTCGAAGAAGTCGGTGTCGAGCCGGACCTCGATGTTGTCGCTGTCGGCCATCCGCTCCAGCCACGCGGTGTAGCCGTCGGTGGGCAGACCCTCGTAGGTGTCGTTGAAGTAGCGGTTGTTGTAGGTGTAGCGGACCGGCAGCCGCGAGATGATGTCGGCGGACAGCTTCTCCGGGTCGGTCTGCCACTGCTTCGCGGTGTAGTGCGCGATGAACGCCTCGTAGAGCGGGCGGCCGATCAGCGAGACGCCCTTCTCGACGAAGTTCTCCGGCTCCTTGTCGCCGAGCTCGGCGGACTGCTCCTTGATCAGCGCCCGCGCCTCGTCGGGGCTGTACGCCGCGTCGAAGAACTGGTTGATGGTGCCGAGGTTGATCGGCATCGGGTACACCTGACCGTTGTGCCGGGTGTAGACCCGGTGCTGGTAGGCGGTGAAGGTGGTGAACCGGTTGACGTAGTCCCACACCCGCTTGTTGGAGGTGTGGAACAGGTGCGCGCCGTAGACGTGCACCTCGATGCCGGTCTCCGGGTCCTTCTCGCTGTAGGCGTTGCCGCCGAGATGGGGACGGCGGTCGAGAACCAGCACCTTGAGGCCCAGCTCGTTCGCGCAGCGTTCGGCGATCGTCAGCCCGAAGAAACCGGAACCGACGACCACGAGGTCAGCGTTCACCAACGAAACTCCTGGAGAGGGACGGCTCGGGGCCTGCACGAGGCCCCGTCGAGTCTATCGGCCGCGAACCGGTCCCCCGGCACCAGCGCCGCGTACGGAGCGACGTACCTCACCCTCCGCGGTTCGCGATCAACGCGCGGTAGGCGAGCCTGCGCAGCCACTCCGGCACCAGACGGTACCCGCCCCGCACGGCGACGTTGCGCAGGTACTCCCCCCGCGTGGTGATCCCGAGCCGCCGGAACCGCCGTTGCAGGGCCAGCTCGGAGCGCAGCAGCCGGGACCCGCCGCGCCGCGCGTAGGCCCCGGCGCCGACCCGGTAGCGGACCAGCGGCTCGGCCAGGTTCGCCGGCCGGGCACCGGCGTCGACCATCCGCGCGAACAGCAGGTAGTCCTCCATCAGCGCCATGTCGGTGTAGCCGCCGGCGGCCAGGACCGCGCTGCGGCGGTACACCACGGTCGGGTGGTTGAACGGGTCGCGGAAGCGGATCACCCGCCGGATCTCGTCGGGGTCGGTGGGCGGGGTACGCCGGCCGACCACGTCGTCCGCGGAGGAGCCGAACTCCAGCAGCCCGCTGCCGACGATGTCCGCGCCCTGCTCCACCAGCGGCAGCTGCCGCTCGAAGCGGGTCGGCAGGCTGATGTCGTCGGCGTCCATCCGGGCCACGACCTCGTGGGAGCAGGCCGACAGCCCGCACTGCAGCGCCTGCGCGAGGCCGACGTTGTGCTTGAGGCGCAGCCGTCGGACCGGCACCGGGCTCGAGGACTCGGCACGTTCCAGCGCGGAGGCGAGCTCCGGGCCGATCTGGCCGTCCTGGACGACCACCACCTCGGAGGGGCGGACGAGCTGCTCGTGCACGGTGCTCTGGAACGCCCTGGCCAGGTAGTCGGCGCGGTCACCGCGGTACACCGGCAGGAGCAGGGAGAAGGGAGTGCTCACGTCGAAG
>JABFXA010000346.1 GCA_013361955.1 Nocardioidaceae bacterium | reverse complement strand
CCGCGCGACGAGCCAGGGCCGGTGCTGCTCGTCGATCCCGAGGGCGGAGCTCAGCGAGGTGACCACGTCGACGATCGCCTTGAGGTCGGTGCCCGCCTCGTCGGTCTGCTCGGTGCGCACCTGCGGGCGGACCGGCGCGGGCAGCCCGACCCGCGACCACGGCACCGGCCAGGCCAGCGGCTCGGGGGCCTGCCGGGCGTCCGGGTCGGCGTCGGGGCTGCGGCCACCGACCCGGCCGCTCTGGAACGGCATCAGCGTGGACGCGCCACTGCGCACGAACGCGCGGCCGGGCTGGCTGGGCAGGATCCGGGCCGCGTCGGGCGCGTCGATCACGTCGCGGCTGTCGTTGTCGTCGGTGACCCGCAGCGAGATCCGCAGGTTGGTGTTCGCGCGGATGTCGGCGGAGACCACGCCGCTGGGCCGCTGGGTGGCGAGCACCAGGTGGATGCCGAGCGAGCGGCCGCGCTGGGCGATGCTGACCAGGCCCTGCACGAAGTCCGGCAGCTCGGCGACCAGGCTGGCGAACTCGTCGATGACCAGCACCAGCCGCGGGATCGCCGGCAGGTCGGGGTTGCCGCGCTGCAGCGCCCAGTAGTCCTCGAGGTCCTTCGCGCCCGGGCCGGCCAGCAGGTGCTCGCGCCGGCGCAGCTCCGCACCCAGCGACACCAGAGCCCGGCTGACCAGGTGGTTGTCGAGGTCGGTGACCATGCCGACGGTGTGCGGCAGCCGGTTGCAGTCCTTGAACGCCGAGCCGCCCTTGTAGTCGACGAGCACGAAGGTCAGCTCGTCGGGCCGGTTCGCCATCGCCAGCGAGGCGACCAGGGTCTGCAGGAACTCCGACTTGCCGGAGCCGGTGGTGCCGGCGATCAGGGCGTGCGGCCCGTCGCGGCGCAGGTCGAGGCGGAACGGTCCGTCGAAGCCCGCGCCGACCACCACCTCCGTCGTACGGCCGTGGCTCCAGCGGGCGGCCACCCCCTCCAGGGTGGGCGGGTCGAGGTCGATCTCCTCGAGCAGCCGCGCGGACGCCGGCAGCCCGGCGGCCTCCGCCTGCGGGGTGGTGTCGCGCAGCGGCGACATCGCCCGCGCGACGGTTTCGCACCAGGGCGCCTCGACCAGGTCGGGGACGATCCCGGTGGTCGCCTCGCTGCTGGTCTCCTCGATGCGGACCGCGCCCATCTCGCAGGCCACGACGGCCCGGCACTCCTCGGGGAGCTGGCGCACCTCGTCCTCGAGGCAGAGCACGTGCACGCCGACCGCCGGGCCGCGCCGCAGCAGGTCGACGACGGCGGGCAGGGTGCGCAGCCGGCGGGCGCCGTCGAGCACCACGAGCAGGTCGGGCGTGGGCCGGACCTTCTCGCGGACCAGCTGCTCGCGCTGGTCGACGGCGGAGGTCAGCTCGGCCAGCCGCCGGCCGACGGACTCCTGCTGGGTGCCGACGTACACCCCGACGTCGCCGTCGACCCGGGCGTGCGGCAGCCAGCGCACCCAGCCCCAGTCGCGCTCGCCGTCGGCGTCGGTGAGCAGCACCAGCCGGACGTCGCGCGGGCTGTTCAGCAGCGCGGTCTGGGCGACCAGCCAGTGTGCCACCGGCCGGGCGGTCTCGTCGTCGCCGGCGACGCCGACCACGCCGAGCCGGGTGAGGTCCATCCACACCGGGACCTCGTCGAGCATCCGCGGGGGTGCCTCCTCGGCGGTCTTGTCGCGGCGCTCGTCGACGGTGACCTGTGCCGGGAGCGTGCCGAGCCCGAGCCGCACGTGCAGGTAGTCGGGGTCGGAGTGCCGCCGCTCCCACAGCCGGGGACCGGGGCCGATCGCCTGCATGAGCAGCGTCGCCGGGTCGGGGTAGGACTGCCGCCGGGCGGCCTGCTCGGCCACCAGCGCCGCCTCGATGCGCGCGGTGACGTCGGCCAGCGTCTCGTCGTACTCCTTCGTGGAGCGGACGCCCTCCTTGCGGCTGTGCCGCTTGTCGCTGACGTAGTTGGCCAGCGCCATCACCGGGGAGAACACCGCGAACAGCAGCGCCCGCGGTCCCCACAGGAAGAACATCGGCAGCGTGACCACCAGCGGCGCGAAGACCATCACCCACGGCAGCGGCCGGTTGCGGACGTCGCGCGGCTTGTCGGGCAGGTGGAAGCTGCGCTCGCGCTCCGGCGGCAGCATCCGCGGCGGCCGGTTGAAGTCGACCAGGGCCTCGTCGGGGTTCACGGTCACGTCGGCCGCCGGCTCACCCACCTCGGCCCGCACCAGCACCGTGTCGCCGGCCCGGAGGTAGCCGCCGACCGGCCACTCCGCGTCCTGCCCGGCCTCCAGTCCCTCCCCGTCGAGACGTACGTCGAGCCGGTCGGCCGGGGCCACGTGCACGGAGCCGTCGGGCCGCACCCGGACCCGCAGCGCGTCGGCGGGCAGCCGCAGGTCGGGAAGCGACCACCCCGGGGCGCCGCAGCCGACGACGGTCTCCCCGAGCGGCAGCCGGTGGATCCGGCCCGCGCCGGGCCCGCACGCCACCCGGATCTCGGCCACCCCGACCGGGGCGCTGCGCACCCCGGTGCCGAGGCTGTCGCCCGGCTCGAACAGCGCCACGACGGCGCCGTTGCGCAGGCCGGCCTTGCCCGCGGGTGCGGCCGTGTCCGCCTCCGCGCCGTCGACCCACACCGGGATCCGGCGCGCGAAGCTGTCGTGCACCTCCTCGCCGAGCACGCGCACCAGCGGCGCGACCAGGTCCTCGACCGGCTGGTCCACGTCGAAGTCCACCACCGTGTCGACGCAGCGCTCGGTGCGGCCGTCGACGAGCGTCAGGCTCAGCCGCACGTCGTCACTCCCGGAAGTGGCACGGGGTCAGTATGCCTGCCGGTCCGCCGGGCCACCGCCAGCGAGCGTCAGCCGGCCACCCGGTCGATGACCAGCGGCACCGGCGTGTACGAGGTGTCGTCGGCGGCCACCTCGACCCCACCGTCCAGCGCGTCGAGGGCGCGCTCGAACCGCTCCGGCTCGTCGGTGTGCAGGGTGAGCAGGTCCTGGCCGGCGGTGACCCGGTCGCCGGGCTTGGCGTGCATGACCACACCGGCCGCGGCCTGCACCGGGTCCTCCTTGCGGGCCCGCCCCGCGCCGAGGCGCCAGGCCGCCAGCCCGACGGCCATCGCGTCCAGCCGGGTGAGCACGCCGTCGCTCTCGGCCCGGACGGTGTGCGTCTCCTTGGCCGCCGGCATCGGGGCGTCGGGGTCGCCGCCCTGGGCGCGCACCATCCGCCGCCACACGTCCATCGCGGAGCCGTCGGCGAGCCGGTCGGCCGGGTCGACGTCGTCCACCCCGGCCCCTCGGAGCATCTCCCGGGCCAGCGCGAGCGTCAGGTCCACGACGTCGGCGGGGCCGCCGCCGGCGAGCACGTCGACCGACTCGGCCACCTCCAGCCCGTTGCCCGCCGTACGACCGAGCGGCGTGGACATGTCGGTGAGCAGCGCGACCGTGGTGACGCCGGCGTCCGTGCCGAGCGCGACCATCGTCTCGGCGAGCTCGCGGGCCGCGCCCACGTGCTTCATGAACGCACCCGACCCGACCTTCACGTCGAGCACCAGCGCCCCGGTGCCCTCGGCGATCTTCTTGCTCATGATCGACGAGGCGATCAGCGGGATCGACTCGACGGTGCCGGTGACGTCGCGCAGCGAGTAGAGCTTCTTGTCGGCCGGAGCCAGCCCGGAGCCCGCGGCGCAGACCACCGCCCCGACGTCCTCGAGCTGGGCGAGGATCTCCTCGTTGCCGAGGTCGGCGCGCCAGCCGGGGATCGCCTCGAGCTTGTCGAGGGTGCCGCCGGTGTGCCCGAGCCCGCGCCCGGACAGCTGCGGCACCGCGACCCCGCACGCGGCCACCAGCGGCGCGAGCGGCAGCGTGATCTTGTCGCCGACCCCGCCGGTCGAGTGCTTGTCGGCGGTCGGCCGGGACAGCCCGGAGAAGTCCATCCGCTCCCCCGAGGCGATCATCGCCGCGGTCCAGCGGGAGATCTCCCCGCGGGTCATCCCGTTGAGCAGGATCGCCATCGCCAGCGCGGACATCTGCTCGTCGGCCACCACGCCGCGGGTGTACGCGTCGACCACCCAGTCGATCTGGGCGTCCGACAGGACCCCGCCGTCGCGCTTGGTGACCACCACCTCGACGGCGTCGTGCCGCTCAGTCATCGTGCTCCGTTCCCGCCTCGAGCTCGTCGGTGCCGAACGCCTGCGGCAGCACCTCGGTCATCGTGCGCAGCCCCGCCGGGGTGTCCACGAGCAGGTCGGGCCCGCCGTTCTCCCACAGCAGCTGCCGGCACCGGCCGCACGGCATCAGCAGGTCGCCGTGCGAGTCGGTGCAGGTGAAGGCGACCAGCCGGCCGCCCCCGGTCGCGTGCAGCGCGGACACCAGCCCGCACTCGGCGCAGAGCGTGACGCCGTACGCCGCGTTCTCGACGTTGCAGCCGGACACCACCCGGCCGTCGTCGACCAGCGCGGCGGCCCCCACCTTGAACCGGGAGTACGGCGCGTAGGCCAGCGCCATCACGCGCCGCGCCTCGGCCCGCAGGGCCTCCCAGTCGACGGCAGCGTCGGACCCAGGGTCGGACACGGGGTTCCTCTCAGGACTTGGTGTAGGGGATGCCGTCGGCGGCCGGCGGGCGCACCCGGCCGACCACGCCCGCGACCACGATGATCGTGACCAGGTAGGGCAGCATCGACAGCACCTCGCTCGGGATGCTGACCGGGGTGCCGATGATCGACAGCAGGGTGCGCAGTGCCGTGCAGAACGCGAACAGCATCGCCGCACCGACCGAGCCGATCGGCGTCCAGCGCCCGAAGATCACCGCGGCGAGGGCGATGAACCCGCGGCCCGCGGTCATGTTCGCGCCGAACTCGCCGACCGACCCGATGGACAGGTAGGCGCCCGCCATCCCGGCCAGCGCACCGGCCCAGAGGCTGTTGGTGAAGCGCAGCCGGTTCACCTTGATGCCCAGGGTGTCGGCGGCCTTCGGGTGCTCGCCGACGGCGCGGGTGCGCAGCCCCCAGCGGGAGTGGAACAGCAGCACGTGCACCAGCGTGACCACGACGTACGTCGCGTAGACGAGCAGGTTCGCGGTGAACAGCAGCCGGCCGAGCACCGGGATGTCGGAGAGCACCGGGATCGCGATCGGCTGGAACACCTTGGGGTTGTTGAAGGTGTTCGCGTCGGTCTGCATCAGCGATGAGTACAGGTAGTTCGTGAGGCCGAGCACCAGCAGGTTGATCACCACGCCGAGCACCACCTGGTTGACCAGGTAGCGGATCGCGAACACCGCGAGCAGCGCCCCCACGAGCGCACCGGTGACCAGCGCGCCCAGCACGCCGACCAGCAGGCTGCCGACCAGGGTGGCGACCATCGCGGCCATGAACGCCGAGGCCAGCATCTGGCCCTCGATGGCGACGTTGATGACGCCGCTTCGCTCGCTGACGATGCCGGCCATCGCGCCGAGGATCAGCGGGATCGCCAGGAACAGCGTGTTCGCGAGCAGCCCGGTCAGGTCGATGGTGGTGTCCGCCTGCGCGGTGCCGCACCAGACCAGGAAGCCCAGGATCCCGCAGAGCACCACGGCGCTGATCGCCAGCGGCTTCACCCGCCCGGTCAGCGGCCGGGTGAGGGCCAGCACCCCGAGGGCCAGCGGCACGCCGCCGAAGAGCACCGCGCCGAGCCACGCCGGGATCGGGGTGTCCGGGATCTTGAACAGGTCGCCGGAGTCGCTGAACCGGAACGTCGTGGTGTCCGCCGGTCCGCGCCAGACCGTCATCAGCAGCACCACCAGGACGCCGGTGAGGACGAAGACGACGCCGGTGCCGCGCGAGGGCTTGGTGTCGACCGGCCGCGCCACCACGTCGTGCGTGGTGATCTCTTCCTGGGTGAGCTGCGGCTCCTGCTCGAGCTCGTCGATCTTCTCGCTCATTACCAGCCCTTCGCCTGCTCGGCGCCGAGGCCGCCGCTGGTCTTGACCCGGAAGATCGACTGCACCAGGGCCGGCGCGGCGATGAACAGCACGGTCAGCGCCTGCACCACCACGACGATGTCGATCGGGGTGCCGGTCTCGCTGGCCATCCGCTGGCCACCCGCGCGCAGCGCACCGAACAGCAGGCCCGCAGCGACGACGCCGGCGGGCTTCCCGCGGCCGAGCAGCGCCGCGGTGATGCCGTCGAAGCCGGCGCCGTTGTCGATCGTGCCGGTGATCTCCCGCGCCGGGCCGAGCAGCTGGACCGCGCCGGCCAGCCCGGCCAGCAGCCCGGCCAGCGTCATCGCCACGACGTAGGCGCGCTCGGCGGAGATGCCTGCGGTGCGGGAGGCGGCCGGGTTGGCGCCGACCGCGCGCAGCCGGAAGCCGATCGTGCTGCGCTCCAGCAGCCACCAGACCAGCATCGCGGCGATCAGCACCAGGATGAACCCGACGTTGGCCCGCAGGCCCGGCGCGAACAGCTCGAACAGCCGCGGCAGGCCGGCGCTGTCGTCGACGGCCAGGGACTTGGACTGGTTGAACGGCGGCGCCTGGAAGCCGTGCACGCCGAGCAGGAACAGCAGGAACGACACCGCGACGTAGTTGAGCATGATCGTGGTGATCACCTCGTGCGCCCCGGTCCGCGCCTTCAGCACGCCGACGAGCCCGCCGTACAGGGCGCCGCCGAGCATGCCGGCCAGCAGGGCCAGCGGCAGGTGGATCACGAACGGCAGGTGCAGCTTGAAGCCCACCCAGCCGGCGAAGATGACCCCGAAGATCATCTGGCCCTGGGCGCCGATGTTGAACAGGCCGGTGCGGAAGGCCAGCGCCACGGAGAGCCCGGTGAGGATCACCGGGGTGGCGTAGACCAGCGTCTCGGAGATCGACCCGAACACCTGGCTCGGGCTCCCGCCCGACAGCGTCGCCGGGTCGAGGATGGCGCCCTTGAGCAGCCAGGAGTACGCCTCGCTGGCCGCCCACCAGCCGTTGTAGAACGTGTCGCCGGGCGCCGCGAAGAAGTACCCCAGCGAGTTGCGGGTGTCCTGGTCGGTGGCCGCGATCAGCAGGCCGCCGATGAACATCGCGAGCAGCACGGACAGCGCGGCGGTCACGATGCTGCGCCACAGCTGCGTCCAGCGGCCGCCGGCGCGCGCGGGCTCGTCGCCGCGCCCAGGGGGCGCCGGCGGCTGCGTCGGGGGCGGCGCTTCGGTCGCCTGGTCGGTGGATCCGGTCACTGCGCCGCCGCTCCTTCTCCCTCGTGCGAGCCGGCCATCGCCAGGCCGAGCTCGTCGGCGGTCACGCCCGCCGGGAACTCCCCGACGACGCGGCCTCGGTACATCACCACGATCCGGTCCGCGAGGCCGAGCACCTCGTCGAGCTCGGAGGACACCAGCACCACGCCGGCGCCCGCGTCACGCGCGCCGACCACCCGGCGGTGCACGAACTCGATCGACCCGACGTCGAGGCCGCGGGTCGGCTGGGCCAGCACCAGCACGTCGAGGTCGCGGGTCATCTCGCGGGCCAGCACCAGCTTCTGCTGGTTGCCACCGCTGAGCGTCGCGGCCGGCGCCGAGATGGACTGGGTGCGGACGTCGTACTCGTCGACCCGCTCGCGGGCGTTCTTCTCGATCGCCGGCCAGCTCAGCCGGGCCCCGGACGCGAACGGCGGCCGGTCGAACATGTCGAGGACGAGGTTCTCGGCCACGGTGAAGGTGCCGATCAGTCCGTCGTGCATGCGGTCCTCGGGTGCGTAGCCGAGCCCGCGGTCGAGCACCTCGTCGATGCCCAGCTCGGTGACGTTCTCGCCCTTCATGCGCACGGTGCCGGACGTCGGCTCACGCAGCCCGACCAGCAGCTCGGTGAGCTCGGTCTGGCCGTTGCCCTGGACGCCCGCGATGGCGAGCACCTCGCCCCGGCGTACCTGCAGGGACACGTCGTCGACCACCAGCGCCCCGTCGGGCGTCACCAGCGAGACGTCGTCGGCCTCAAGGACCACCTCGCCGGGCTCGGCCGGCTTCTTGTCCACCCGGAGCACCACCGGGCGGCCCACCATCATCGAGGCGAGGTCCTCCTCCGTCGCGTCGGCGGTGGCCTCGCCGACCACCTTGCCGCGCCGGATGACGGTCACCTTGTCGGCGATCGCCCGGACCTCCTTGAGCTTGTGCGTGATCACCACGATCGAGGTGCCCTGGTCGCGGAGCTCCTTGAGCACGGCGATCAGCGACTCGATCTCCTGCGGGGTGAGCACCGCGGTGGGCTCGTCGAGCACCAGCACCTTGGCGTCGCGGACCACCGCCTTGAGGATCTCCACCCGCTGCCGGATGCCCACCGGGAGGTCCTCCACCAGCGCGTCCGGGGGTACGTCGAGCCCATAGCGCCGGGACGCCTCGACCACGTCCTTGCGGGCCTGGGCCCGGTCGAGGAGCCCGGGACCGCGGACCTCCTCGTAGCCGAGCATCAGGTTCTCGGCGACCGTGAACACCGGGACCAGCATGAAGTGCTGGTGCACCATCCCGATCCCGGCCGCCATCGCGTCCTCGGGGCCGGAGAAGGTGACCGGCTCGCCGTCCACCACGATCTCGCCGGCGTCGGGCTGGTAGAGCCCGTAGAGCACGTTCATCAAGGTGCTCTTGCCCGCGCCGTTCTCCCCCAGCAGGGCGTGGATCTCGCCCGGCTCGATGGTCAGGTCGATGGAGTCGTTGGCGACGAGCGAGCCGAACCGCTTGGTGATGCCGCGGAGCTCGAGACGCATGGGGACGGACCCTCCTGGGAGTGAGTCGGCGGGCGGCTACAGGGTAGAACGCGCGGAGGCCCCGGGAACGGCGGGTGGCCGGTTCCCGGGGCCTCGCAGCGTCGTACCGTGCGGACTACTGGTTGACGGTGATCTTGATCTTGCCGTCGATGATGTCCTGCCGGACCTGGTCCAGGCCGGACTTGGTCTTGGCGCTGATCTTCGAGTCGAAGTCGTTGAACCCGTCGATGCCCACGCCGTCGTTCTCGAGGGTGCCCTCGTAGGTGCCGGTCGGGATGTTGCCGTCGGCGGCCTTGGTGACGTAGTCCTTGACGTTCTGCGGGATCGCCTTGAGCGCGCTGGTCGGGATGTACTTGCAGTCGTCCGGGTAGTAGGTGCAGCCCGGGAAGTCGACCCAGATCACGCTGACCTTGCCGCCCTGCGCCTGCGCCACGTCGAACGCACCCGCGCCCGCGCCGCCGGCCACCGGGAAGATCACGTCCGCGCCCTGCTGGACCAGCGCCTCGCTGGTGCTCTTGCCGGCGCCGGTGTCGGTGAAGGAGTTCGCGAACGAGCCCTTCTTGCCGTCCCAGCCGAGGACGGTGATCTTCTTGCCGTTCTGCTGGCCCCAGTACTCGGCGCCCTGCTTGAAGCCGTCCATGTAGCCGGTCACCGGCGGGCCGACGTCGATGCCGCCCCAGGTGCCGACCTTGCCGGTCTTGGACAGGCTCGCCGCCACGTAGCCGGCGAGGAAGCCGCCCTGCTCGTTGTGGAAGGTGATGCCGTAGACGTTGCCGGCGCCGGACGGGGCGTCGATGATCGCGAAGTTCTTGTCCGGGTTGGCCTTGGCGACCTTGTCGGTCGCGGTGGCCAGCAGGCCGCCGACGGCGATCGTCACGTCGCAGCCCTTGGAGACGCTGTTGTTCAGGTTCGGCTCGTAGTCGGCGTCGCCCTGCGACTGCACGTACGAGACGTCGATGTCGCTGTTGGCCTTGGCGGCCTCCTGCATGCCCTGCCAGGCGGACTGGTTGAAGGACTTGTCGTCCACACCGCCGACGTCCAGCACCATGCAGGCCTTGTACTTCGCGCCGCCGCCGTCGCCGCCGCTCGCGCTGTTGTTGTCGCTCGGCTTCTGGCCACATCCGGCGACCAGGAGCGTCGTCGCCCCGATCACCGCAGCGATCTTCGTCAGGTGACGCAAGACGCCCTCCATCCTTGAAACACGCCTCCACCGGGCGCAGACCAGAGCACACCCTAATGGCGCGGGGAGGGCGGACCGACCGGACGAGCGGCCCCGCCGAGAACTGTTATCAGAGGGTGACCAACCGGCGTGAGTAGTCATGCCCCCGAACGGGTAGCGAACCGGTCTTCAGCCGTCGAACGTGGTCAGAACGGCGGCCGCGAGCACCTTCGCGCCGACCCCGATCGCGCGCTCGTCGATGTGCAGGTCGCCCTGGTGCAGGTCGTAGGTCCGACCCCCGGGAGTCCGGGTGCCGAGCCGGCCCATCGCGCCCCGGGTGCCCTCCAGGTACCACGCGAAGTCCTCGCCCCCGAGGCTCTGCGGGGTGGCGACCGCGCCGCCCTCCCCCAGCACGGCGCGCACCGAGCGGGACAGCAGCGCCGTCGAGGCCGGCTCGTTGACGACGGGTGGCACGCCCCGGACGTAGGTGACCTCCGCGCCCACGCCGTACGGCGCCAGGATCTGGTCGATCAGCTCGCGGACCAGGTCCTCGGCGTCGGCCCAGGCGACGGCGTCGAGCATCCGCAGGGTGCCGGCGACCTCGCCGGAGGCCGGGATGACGTTCTTCGCGGACCCGGCCCGGACCACCCCCCAGACCAGGCTGGCCCCGGCCCGGGGGTCGAGGCGGCGGGACAGCGCCCCGGGGAGCTCGGTGACGAGCTTGCCGAGCGCGTAGGTGAGGTCCTCGGTGAGGTGCGGTCGGGAGGTGTGCCCGCCGCGTCCGGTGAGCCGGACGGTCAGCGCGTCGGCCGCCCCGGTGAGCGGGCCGACCCGGAGGCCCACCTCGCCGACGTCGATGGTGGGGTCGCAGTGCAGGCCGAAGACGTGCGAGACGCCGTCGAGGGCGCCGGCGGCGACCACCTCGAGAGCACCGCCGGGCATCACCTCCTCGGCCGGCTGGAACAGCAGCCGGGCCCGGCCCGGCAGCGGCTGCTGCTCGTGGGCCTTGGCCAGCGCGATGCCGGCGCCGACCAGCGCCGTGGTGTGCACGTCGTGCCCGCAGGCGTGCGCGACCCCGCCGACGGTGCTCGCGAACTCGGCCCCGCTGCGGTCGTCGACCGGGAGCGCGTCGAGGTCGGCTCGCAGCCCCACCAGCGGGCCGTCGTCGGTGCCGATCTCGGCGATCAGGCCGCTCTTGGGGAGGAGGGTGACGCCGAGCCCGGCCTTCTCCAGCCGTTCGGCGACCAGCGCGGTGGTGCGCTGCTCCTGCCACGCCAGCTCGGGATGGGCGTGCAGGTCGCGCCGGAGTGCCACCAGGTCGTCGGCCAGGGCGTCGACGGTGTCGACGGCGATGGTCAGGGGCGAGGTGGGCACGACATCCAAGGTTACCGTTCGGGAGCGTTTGAACCGGCGCGCGACCACCGACCGGTCCACGCGCCCGTCACGGGTTGCCGTCGCCGTCGGCGGAGTTGACCAGGGCCTGGGACTCCTGGACCGGGACGTTGGTGTCCGAGATCAGCGTGACCGGGGCGAGGTCGCCGCCCTGCGGGCCGTTGTTGTCGGCGCCGTCCCAGGTGCCCGTCCAGCTGATCAGGGTGCGGACGTCCCAGCCGGCCGGGCGGGCCCGGTCGAAGCTGATGGTGCAGGCGCCGGCATCGGAGGCGCCGGAGGTGTAGGCCTGCTGTACCTGCTCCGGGCCGCACTCCGTGGAGCCCGCGTCGGAGGTGATCGCGACGTCGCCGGTCTCGGCGTGCAGGTGGGTGCGCACCGGGCTGCCGGGGATCGAGGCGGTGATGTCGATGACGCCGTCCTGGGCGAGCGACTCGACCGGGTTGGTCACCCAGAACCAGGTCGGCAGGTTGACCAGCGTCGCGTCGTCGTGGGCGGCGATGGTCGGGTTGCGCCCCATGGTCGCCTGGCCGAGGTCGGCGGACGCGACGTCCCACAGCGACTCGGTGACGTCCTTGACGTCGACGAGCGGGGGCGGCGGGGGCTGGGCGGCGGGGAACACGGCGTACCCGACGGGGACCGGCTGGCCCCCGAGCTCGGCGCCGTAGGAGTCCGGGGTGGTCCAGCGGCTGGTGGTGTAGCCCTCCTTGGCGCCGTTGACGCCGTCGCGGCAGTTGAGCTGGTACCAGGTGAAGTCGCCGTCGCCGTGCTTCTCCTGCTTCGCGATGTCCTCGATCTGGGAGCCCTCGGGGAAGCTGTAGTAGCCGGCCGCGGTCTCGCTGCCCTGCAGGAAGGGAAGCGACTCCTTGTAGTACTTCCAGAAGGCCTCGGGGTCGGTGCCGTCGAAGTTGGTGGTCGGACCCCAGTAGCACTTGGCGGGCACCGAGATCGTGGTGCCGGCGGACGGCACCGGGTCTCCCCCGCCGGAGCTGACGTTGAGGTGCACCGAGACGGTGAACCCGGAGCTGTCCCCGCTGACGTCGGCCTGGGCGGGTGCGGCGAGCGCCATCGCACCGAGCCCCGCCCCGAGCACCACCCCGGCGCGAGCGAGCAGCTTCTTCATCGGTCCCCCTGGTGTGTCTGCGCCGTCCCGGCGGCCGGCGTCCCCCTCAACGACCCGCACCCGGTGCGGGTTACGCGGCTCATCCCGGACACCCCGGGACGCCGTCGAAGCTGATGTCGACGATCGCCCAGGTGCCGGGCGTCACCTCGCGCGCGCGGGCGTGGACGTCGTACGCGGGTGCGGAGTTCTGCTCCACGATCCGTCCCCCTCGGTCCGCGTCCGCCGTGCTGTTGGGCATGCACGACCGGGCGGTTGCGGTGCCGCCGCGGATTCTGACCCGGCGGACGTCGACCCAAACCTCGCCGACGGTGTGGTGCTTGGTCCGCTGCAGGTCGGCGACGTACGACTGCACGTCGTTGAACGCGTCGGCGCGAGCCACCCGGGCCAGCGCCCCCCGGTCGACCTCGGCCGCGTTGAACGCCGCCAGCCGCGCGGTCATGTAGTCGACCAGGGTGTCCGCGACCACCCGGCCCTCGCCGGTCACGGTGATCCGGCGCGGGTGCACGGCGAAGGAGTTCTCGGCCTGCTGGCCGAAACCGGGGGGCGGGCTCGGGGACGCACTGTCGGACGTGGACGGCGTCGCCGTCGGCGACGGCGACTCCGACTCACCGGACGTGGCCGGCCGGAAGTCGTCGCCGGCCTGACCGCTGCTGCTGCACCCCGTGAGCACGGCGCCGAGCGTCAGCGCGAGCGCGGCGACGGTCGCTCGGCCCATGGTCGTCCCCCGAGATGGATGCGGTCAGAAAGCGTCGGGGGGAGAGTACACGCCCCAGACGTCGCGCAGGGCGTTGCAGACCTCGCCGACGGTGGCCCGGGCCCGCAGCGCCTCCTTCATCGGGAACAGCACGTTGTCGGTGCCCTTCGCCGCCTCGGTGAGCGCGGCGAGGTGCTTGTCGACCGCGGCCTGGTCGCGCTCCTTGCGGAGCCGGGCCAGCCGCTCGACCTGCTGCGCCTCGATGGCCGGGTCGACCCGGAGCGGCTCGTAGGGCTCCTCCTCGTCGACCTGGAAGCGGTTCACCCCGACCACGACGCGCTGGTCGGTGTCGATGTCGCGGGCGATCTGGTACGCCGCCCGCTCGATCTCCTCCTTCTGGAACCCCTTCTCGATCGCGGCCACCGCCCCGCCGAGCTCCTCGACCCGGTCCATCAGCCGGCGGGCCTCGGCCTCGAGGTCGTCGGTGAGCGACTCGATCGCGTAGGAGCCGGCGAACGGGTCGACGGTCTTGGTCACGTCGCTCTCGTAGGCGATCACCTGCTGGGTGCGCAGCGCGAGGCGGGCGGCCTTCTCGGTGGGCAGCGCGATCGCCTCGTCGTACGAGTTGGTGTGCAGGGACTGGGTGCCGCCCAGCACCGCGGCGAGCGCCTGGATGGCGACCCGGACCAGGTTCACCTCGGGCTGCTGGGCGGTGAGCTGGACACCGGCGGTCTGGGTGTGGAAGCGCAGCATCTGCGACTTCGGCTTCTTCGCACCGAACTCGTCGCGCATCACCTGGGCCCAGATCCGGCGGGCCGCGCGGAACTTGGCGATCTCCTCCAGGATGGTGGTCCGCGAGACGAAGAAGAACGACAGCCGGGCGGCGAAGTCGTCGACGTCGAGGCCGGCCTTGACCGCGGCGCGGACGTACTCGATGCCGTCGGCGAGCGTGAACGCCACCTCCTGCGCGGGCGTCGCCCCGGCCTCCGCCATGTGGTAGCCGGAGATGGAGATGGTGTTCCACTTCGGCACCTCCGCCTTGCAGTAGGCGAAGATGTCGGTGATCAGCCGCAGGGAGTGCTGCGGCGGGTAGATGTAGGTGCCGCGGGCGATGTACTCCTTCAGCACGTCGTTCTGGATGGTGCCGGTGATCGTGTCGCCCGCGACGCCGTTCTCCTCGGCCACGAGCTGGTACATCAGAAGCAGCAGCGCCGCCGGGGCGTTGATCGTCATCGACGTGGACACCTGGTCCAGCGGCAGCCCGTCGAAGAGCGTGTGCATGTCGTCGAGCGAGTCGATCGCCACCCCGACCTTGCCCACCTCGCCGTGCGCGATCGGGGAGTCCGAGTCGTGCCCCATCTGGGTGGGCAGGTCGAACGCGACGCTGAGCCCGCCGGTGCCGTTGGCCACCAGCTGCTTGTAGCGCTCGTTGGACTCCTTGGCGGTGCCGAACCCGGCGTACTGCCGCATCGTCCACGGCCGGCCGGTGTACATCGACGGGTAGACGCCCCGCGTGAACGGGTACTCCCCCGGCTCGCCGAGCTGCGCCCCCGGGTCCCAGTCGCCGAGGGCGCCCGGTCCGTAGAGCGACTCGAACGGCAGCCCGGACTCGGTGCTGTTCTCGTCGCCCGCACCCGGCGTACCGGCGGTCGGGTTCTCGCCTGCGGTCATGCCTCGCAGCGTACGGCGGCCCCGTCGTACGGCGCACCGTGAGACTTCCCACGCCGCTGGTTGGGGTGCGAACAAGCCTCGCTGGTTGAGGTGGGGGCGGGCCACGAAGCGGGCCCTCGTCGAGGGGCGCATGGACGACCTACCGGGGTTGTCGCGGCGGCGAGGCCCAGACCCGTTCGGGTGAGCGGGCGGCGGTCGAGCTGGTTTCGAGGCTCGCCCTAGCGGGCTCGCACCTCGACCAGCGCGGTGTCTGGGAGGATCGCGCCGTGTCGAGCGTGGAGCAGGTGGAGCGCGCGCTGGCGCGCATGGACGTGGTGGAGCCGCTGGTCGCGTCGGTGTGCACGCCGAACGAGGCCGCCCTCGACGAGGCGCGGCGGCTCGACGGGGAGGCCGCGGCCGGGCGTTCCCGGGGGCCGCTGCACGGGCGGCCGGTGCTGGTCAAGGACAACATCGACACCCATGACCTGCCCACGACGGCCGGGTCGCTGGCGCTGGCCGAGGCGCCGTACCCCGAGCGGGACGCCGAGCTGGTCCGCCGGATGCGCGAGGCCGGGCTGGTGCTGCTCGGCAAGGCGAACCTCAGCGAGTGGGCGAACATCCGCGACGAGGCGTCCACCAGCGGCTGGAGCGCGTACGGCGGGCTGACCCGCAACCCCTACGCGCTGAACCGGTCCGCCGGCGGGTCGAGCTCGGGCAGCGGGGCCGCCGTCGCCGCCGGGATCACGAGCCTCGCGGTCGGCACCGAGACCGACGGGTCGATCTCGTGCCCGGCGGCGTTCAACGGCTGCGTCGGGCTGAAGCCGACCGTCGGGCTGGTCCCGACCGAGGGCGTGGTCCCGGTGTCGTTCAGCCAGGACTCCCCCGGTCCGCTGGCGGCCACGGTCCGCGACGCCGCCGCGCTGCTCACCGTGCTCGCCGGTGACGGAGTCGACTACGCCGCGCACGCGGTCGACGGCCGGCTGGCCGGCAAGCGGATCGGAGTGCCACGGCGGGAGTTCTGGGGCTACAGCCCGCACGCGGACGCGGCCGCCGAGCAGGCGGTGTCGCTCCTCGCGGCGCACGGGGCGACGATCGTGGACCACACCGACCTCGAGTCGATGGACGGTTTCGGCTGGGAGGACGAGCTGACCGTGCTGCTCGCCGAGCTCCGGCACGCGCTCCCGAACTACCTGGCCACCCGCACCGGCGACGTCCCGCGCACGCTCGCCGAGGTGGTCGAGTTCAACCGCGCGCACGCCGACACCGAGCTGGCGTACTTCGGGCAGTCGCTGTTCGAGACGGCGCTGGCCGGACCGGGCGTGGGTGACGCGGAGTACGCCGAGGCGCGGGCACGCTGCGTGCGGGCCGGACGGGTCGACGGGATCGACGCGGTGCTGCAGGCGCACGACCTCGACGCGCTGGTCACGCCGTCGTACACACCGGCGATGCCGATCGACCTGGTCAACGCCGAGGCTCCCGGCGGCTCCTGCACCCAGCCGACCGCGATGGCCGGCTACCCGCTGCTCACCGTCCCGTCGGGGATGGCGGCGGGCCTGCCCGTCGCCGTGTCGTTCTGGGGCACCGCCGGCAGCGAGGCGACCCTGGTCGAGATCGCGCACGGCTACGAGACCGCCCGCGACGCGGACACCGGACCGCTGCCGGAGCCGACGTTCGAGACCTTCGTCTGAGGGCTACTGCAGCAGGCCCGCGGCGCTCGTGACCAGTCCGACCAGGGCAGGGGTCGGCCGGGCCGGCACCTTGGGGTCGCCGCCGAGCGAGCCGGTCACGCCGATGGCCTGCCCGTCGTCACCGATGAAGTACGCCGTCCCCGGCACCGTGAACGCGTGCCCGCCGGGGATGCCGGAGACCGGCTTGCTCGGCAGGAACTGCTCCTGGTCGGCCAGGAACGGCCCCGCGCTCGGGTTCGTGTACGTCGCCACCGCGACGAACTTCGCGTCGGACCCGACGCCCGAGGCGAAGCTGCACACCGACGAGTTGTCCTTGTACGGGAACGACCGGGACAGCCCGGGCTCCGCACCGAGCACGCCGCGCACCGCGGCCGGGTCGAGCCGCGCGCAGCCGCCACTGGTCTCCTCGTCGCTGTCCGGCGGGTCGGTGGGGACCTTCTCCGCGACCTGCCGCGCCACCCCGACGAGGTCGCGCATCCGCGACGGGTCCTCCCGCTTGAACGCCTGCAGCCGGACGAACGTCCTGCCCTTGACGAAGTACACCGCCGAGTAGCTGTCCGACTCGGTGGCGAGCGCCGCGTCGCCGAGGCCGGCCACCGACACACCCTTCACCGGCTTCAGCGGCAGCCGCTTCACCACCTGCGGGGAGGCCGGCAGCATCCCGACGTCGACGGTCAGCGTGTAGGAGTCGAAGGACACCCCGAACCCGCACTGGTCGGTGATCCCGGCGTAGCCGGGCAGCCGCGACAGCGCCCGGTACGTCGGCTCGCCGATCTGCCCGGCGGCCCGACGGACCTGGGTCGGCCTCACCAGGGAGCAGACGTCCAGCCCGGTGACGAGCGGGTCCTCCTCGACGGTCTGGCCGGCGGACGGCTCGCGCGTGCCGGTGCTCGCGGACCGGCCGGGGTCGGCCTCCGGGGAGCCGCTGTCGCAGCCGGCCGCCAGCACCAGGAGGACCAGGAGCAGCACCAGGCTGCTCCGGCGCGCGGGCTGGGTCACGGACGTCCTCTCTGCTGGGCCCCGCCGAGGGGCGGGATGCCACGGTAATGGATGTCACAGGCCTCGATGCGACCCGCCGCCGTCCCCGCCGATAGAGTGCTGAGGTTGCCCAAGCGAGACGATCTCGAAAGGTTCGCACGTGGCCAGCACTCCGGCGGGAACCATCTACCGGGGCCGTGAAGGAATGTGGTCCTGGGTCCTGCACCGCATCACCGGCGTCGCCATCTTCTTCTTCCTCTTCGCGCACGTCATCGACACCGCGATGGTCCGGGTCTCCCCCGAGGCCTACAACCAGGCAGTCGAGGCGTACAAGAACCCGGTCGTCGGGCTCATGGAGGTCGGCCTGGTCGGCGCCGTCCTGTTCCACGCCTTCAACGGCATCCGCATCGTGCTCGTGGACTTCTGGGACAAGGGCCCGCGCTACCAGCGCCAGATGACGTACGGCGTCGTCGGGCTGTGGGTGGTGCTCTTCGTGCCGTTCGTGGTCCGGCACCTGTCGAACGTGTTCGGGGGCTGACGTGGCTGCTCCGACCGCACCGCCCCTCGCCCCGCCGCGCTCGAAGTCGTCCCGCGGGAACTTCGAGATGAACAGCTGGCTGTTCATGCGCGGCTCCGGGCTGCTGCTCGTGGTCCTCGTCCTCGGGCACCTGTTCGTGAACCTGATGCTCGGCGAGGGCATCCACGCCATCGACTTCGCGTTCGTCGCCGGTAAGTGGGCGAACCCGTTCTGGCAGGTCTGGGACCTGCTGATGCTCTGGCTCGCGGAGCTGCACGGCCTGAACGGCCTGCGCACGATCATCAACGACTACGCCACCAAGCCCGGCACCCGGTTCACGCTGAAGGCGCTGCTGTACCTGTCGGCGCTGGTGGTGCTGGTCCTCGGCACGCTGGTGATCTTCACGTTCGACCCCTGCATCGACCCGAGCTCGACGCTCAGCGTCTGCCAGGGACGCTGACCGACGCCTCGGCGCTAGGAAGGAACCATGGTCCAGCACCACACGTACGACGTCGTGATCGTCGGTGCAGGCGGCGCCGGCATGCGCGCGGCGCTCGAGTCGGGTCAGCGCACCCGCACCGCGGTCCTCACCAAGCTCTACCCCACCCGCTCCCACACCGGTGCCGCCCAGGGCGGCATGTGCGCGGCCCTCGCGAACGTCGAGGAGGACAACTGGGAGTGGCACACCTTCGACACCGTCAAGGGCGGTGACTACCTCGTCGACCAGGACGCCGCCGAGGTGATGGCCAAGGAGGCCATCGACGCGGTGCTCGACCTGGAGAAGATGGGGCTGCCGTTCAACCGCACCGACGACGGCCGCATCGACCAGCGCCGGTTCGGCGGGCACACCCGCAACCACGGCGAGGCCGCCGTACGCCGGTCCTGCTTCGCCGCGGACCGCACCGGGCACATGATCCTGCAGACGCTGTACCAGCAGTGCATCAAGCACGGCGTGGAGTTCTACAACGAGTTCTACGTGCTCGACCTGCTGACCACCGAGTCCTCCGGCGGCGCGAGCTGCTCGGGGGTGGTCGCCTACGAGCTGGCCACCGGCGAGATCCACGTGTTCAGCGCCAAGTCGGTCATCTTCGCCACCGGCGGCTTCGGCAAGGTGTTCCGCACCACCTCCAACGCGCACACCCTGACCGGCGACGGGATGGGCATCATCTGGCGCAAGGGCCTGCCGCTCGAGGACATGGAGTTCTTCCAGTTCCACCCGACCGGCCTGGCCGGGCTCGGCGTGCTGCTGTCCGAGGCGGCCCGCGGCGAGGGCGGCATCCTGCGCAACAGCGAGAACGAACGCTTTATGGAGCGCTACGCGCCCACCATCAAGGACCTCGCGCCGCGCGACATGGTCGCCCGGGCGATGGCCAACGAGGTGCGCGAGGGTCGCGGCGCCGGCCCCGACAAGGCCTACGTCTACCTCGACCTGACGCACCTGCCGCGCGAGCAGATCGACGCCAAGCTGCCGGACATCACCGAGTTCGCGCGCACCTACCTGGGCGTCGAGCCGTACACCGAGATGATCCCGGTGTTCCCGACCGCGCACTACGCGATGGGCGGCATCCCGACGAACATCAAGGGCGAGGCGCTCTCCGACAACCACACGGTGATCCCCGGCCTGTACGCCGCCGGCGAGGTCGCCTGCGTGTCGGTACACGGCGCGAACCGGCTCGGCACCAACTCGCTGCTCGACATCAACGTGTTCGGGCGGCGCGCGGGCGTGCACGCCGCGGAGTACGCCCTCGGCACCGACCACGACGAGCTGCCGGCGCAGCCGGAGGCCGCGGTCGTCGAGATGGTCGAGGGGCTGCGCGTCTCGGCGGGTTCGGAGCGGGTCGCGGCGATCCGCCAGGAGCTCCAGGCCACCATGGACATCAACGCGCAGGTGTACCGCACCGAGGGCTCCCTCAAGCAGGCCCTCAGCGACATCGAGGGCCTGAAGGCGCGCTACGCGAACGTGTCGGTGCAGGACAAGGGCAAGCGGTTCAACACCGACCTGCTCGAGGCCGTCGAGCTCGGCTTCCTGCTCGACCTCGCGGAGGTGCTGGTCGTCTCCGCGCTGGCCCGCAACGAGTCCCGCGGCGGGCACTTCCGGGAGGACTTCCCGACCCGCGACGACGTGAACTTCATGCGGCACACGATGGCCTACCGCACCCCGGCGTCGGAGGGCGGCGGCTACGACATCCGCCTGGACTACAAGCCCGTCGTGGAGACCCGCTACAAGCCGATGGAGCGCAAGTACTGATGGCAGCCGGCACCACCACGATGGACGTCACCGTCAAGATCCTCCGCTACAACCCGGAGGTCTCCGAGGAGGCCACCTGGGAGACCTACCAGGTCACCGCGGAACCCACCGACCGGGTGCTCGACGCCCTGCACAAGATCAAGTGGGACCTCGACGGCACGCTCACCTTCCGGCGCTCCTGCGCGCACGGCGTGTGCGGCTCCGACGCGATGCGGATCAACGGCAAGAACCGACTGGCCTGCAAGACCCTGCTCAAGGACGTCAACCCGTCCCAGCCGATCACCGTCGAGCCGATCAAGGGCCTGCCGGTGCTCAAGGACCTGGTCGTCGACATGGAGCCGTTCTTCGCGGCGTACCGCTCGGTGATGCCGTTCCTGGTCACCACCGGCAACGCGCCGACGCGCGAGCGGCTGCAGTCGCCGGAGGAGCGCGCCCGCTTCGACGACACCACCAAGTGCATCCTCTGCGCGGCCTGCACCACGTCGTGCCCGGTGTACTGGAGCGACGGGCAGTACTTCGGACCGCAGGCGATCGTCGGTGCGCACCGGTTCATCTTCGACAGCCGCGACGAGGGCACCGACCAGCGGCTCGAGGTGCTCAACGACCGCGAGGGCGTGTGGCGGTGCCGCACCACGTTCAACTGCACCGAGGCCTGCCCGCGCGGCATCGAGGTGACCAGGGCGATCCAGGAAGTGAAGCGGGCGCTGATCTTCCGCCGCTGACGCTCCGGCGCCGGTCGCATTCGCGGATTCCGCCACGCGCGCGTCCGCTGCTTGCGACACTCGTCGGCATGGACGACGCAGCCGAGCCGCAGACGGGTGGCACCGACTTCCCGGTGACCGACCACCAGCGCCAGGCTGCCGTGAACCACCTCGAGGGTGAGTTCGCCCGCGGGGTCCTGGACACCGCGAGCCTCGAACGTCGCCGCGCCGCCGTGCTCGCCGCCACCAGCGTGGCCGAGCTGCTGGCGGCGACCGCGGACGAGCAGGCCTCGGCGACGGCGCCATCGTCCGCCGTACCGTCGCGTCGCACGAACATGGTGGCGCTGACCGCCGGCCTGGTGGTGGGCCTGCTGGTGCTGGTGAGCGTGCTGGCCCGGATCGTCTAGCCGACCGGCTCCGAGACGTCCTCGCGGTCGGCCCGCAGCGCCTTCGTGCCGAGCGTGCCGAGCACGGCGGCGATCGCCAGGTTGACCACGATCAGCACCGTGTGCGCGACCCAGTAGCCCGTCGGCCGGTCCTCGCCGCTCTGGTGGGCGGCGGCCAGGTTCCTGGCGAACATGACGTAGGTCAGGACGTTCCAGGCGGCGACCCCGAGCAGCAGGACGGCGTGCTTGCGTTCGAACCTCACCCGCCCATCCT
>JABFXA010000450.1 GCA_013361955.1 Nocardioidaceae bacterium | reverse complement strand
CGGCGGCTCCGGCCGGGCGGCCACCGGCTGCTCGGCGGGCTGCTCGGCGGGCTGCTCGGACGGCTGCTCCGCGGACTCGGGCGTGTCGGGGGACGCGACCTGCTCGTCCCGTGCCGTGGTCTCCTGGTCCGCGGAGTGGTCCGGTGTCTCCGGCCCGGTCACCGCGCTGCCTGTCCGGTGAGAGCAGCCTGGCCGGCTGCGGCGTGCGCGGAGGCGGTGCCGGGCTGGTGCGTCAGGATCCAGGCGAGCAGCCCGGCCACGAGCACCACGACGACCACCACCGTGGTGATGGTCCTACGCCTCCTACGTCGCGACGCGCGCTCGGCGCGACGGACCTGCTGACGCTCCCAGCTGGCTCGCGCCAGCTGGCTGCGCCGCTTCTTCTTGGTGACCACGCTCCGAGTCTAGTGACATGGACCGCCCGTGCGTGCGGCCGCCGACCGGCCGGTCGATAGGCTGCAACGGTCCGATCCGCCCCGACAGGAGGAGAACCCCGTGCTGGTCGCTGGCTTCCCCGCCGGTCCCTGGGGCACCAACTGCTACGTGGTCGCCACCGGACCCGGCTCCGAGTGCGTGGTCGTCGACCCGGGCAAGGACGCCGCCGAGGGCGTCGCCGAGGTGGTCCGCGAGCACCGGCTCAAGCCGGTCGCCGTGCTCGTCTCGCACGGGCACGTCGACCACATGTGGTGCGTGGCCCCGGTCGCCGGCACGTACGACGCCACCGCCTGGATCCACCCCCGCGACCGGCACCTGCTCTCCGACCCGATGGCCGGCATGTCGCGCGAGACGGCCGCGATGCTGATCGGCGCGAAGTACCAGTTCGCCGAGCCCGACGACGTCGCCGAGCTGGGCGACGCGCAGTCCCTGGAGCTGGCCGGGCTGACCTTCACCGTCGACCACACGCCGGGGCACACCGAGGGCTCGGTCACCTTCCGCACGCCGTACGGCGAGGCGGCCGGCAGCGCCGACGTCAGCGAGCTGATGTTCTCCGGCGACCTGCTGTTCGCGGGCTCGATCGGGCGCACCGACCTGCCCGGCGGCGACCACCCGACGATGCTGCGCAGCCTGCGCGACAAGGTGCTCCCGCTGGCCGACGACATCGTCGTGCTGCCCGGCCACGGCGAGCAGACCAGCATCGGGCGGGAGCGGGCCACGAACCCGTTCCTTCTCGAGCTGGTGCGCGGCGAGGCCGGCCATCCGGCGCCGCACCGCGGCCTCTGAGCAGACCCACTCCCGCACGACCCGACGAGAAGCCGGAAGACACATGAGCAAGCCCACCCCGCTGAGCGGGTTCCCCGAGCTGCTGCCCGCGCAGCGGTTCGTCGAGCAGGCCGTGACCGACCGCCTGCGCCGTACCTTCGAGCTGCACGGGTTCGCGAGCCTGGAGACCCGCGCGGTCGAACCGATGGACCAGCTCCTGCGCAAGGGGGAGACCTCGAAGGAGGTCTACGTGTTGCACCGGCTGCAGGAGGAGACCGGCGGGCAGGGCACCGGGATGGGGCTGCACTTCGACCTCACCGTGCCGTTCGCGCGCTACGTGCTCGAGAATGCCGGCCGGCTGGAGTTCCCGTTCCGGCGCTACCAGATCCAGCGCGCCTGGCGCGGCGAGCGGCCGCAGGAGGGCCGGTTCCGCGAGTTCACCCAGGCCGACATCGACGTGGTGGCGCGCGACGTGCTGCCGTTCCACTTCGACGTCGAGGTGGCCCGGGTGATGGCTGAGGCGCTGTCCGCGCTGCCGCTCCCGCCGATGCGGCTGCGGGTCAACAACCGCAAGCTGATCGAGGGGTTCTACCGCGGCATCGGCGCGCCCGACCCAGCGGTGGTGATCACCATCGTCGACAAGCTCGACAAGCTGCCCGCCGAGGAGGTCGCCCGGCTGCTCGTCGACGACGGCGGCCTCGACGAGGCGCAGGCCAAGCAGTGCCTGGCCCTCGCCGAGATCGAGTCCACCGACGGCTCGTTCGCCGACCGGGTGCGCGACCTCGGCGTCCGGCACGAGCTGCTCGACACCGGTCTCGAGGAGCTGGCCGCGGTGATGCGCGGCTGTGAGTCGGTCAACGGCGACCGCTTCCAGGTGGTGGCCAGCCTCAGCCTGGCCCGCGGGCTCGACTACTACACCGGCACCGTCTTCGAGATCTACATGGACGGATTCGAGAACCTCAAGTCGGTCGGTGGCGGCGGACGCTACGACGCGCTCGCGTCGGACGGGAAGACGACGTACCCCGGCGTCGGCATCTCGTTCGGGATCTCCCGCACGCTGGTGCCGCTGCTGCAGCGCGGGCTGCTGGGCAGCGACCGATCGGTGCCGTCCGCGGTGCTCGTCGCGCTCGCCGACGAGGAGTCCCGCCCCGACTCCGACGCGATCGCGCAGCGGCTGCGGGCCCGCGGCATCGCCACCGAGGTGGCCGCGAACCCGCAGAAGTTCGGCAAGCAGATCCGCTACGCCGAGCGGCGCGGCATCCCGTTCGTCTGGTTCCCGGGCGCCGGCGACGGCACCGACCAGGTCAAGGACATCCGCAGCGGCGACCAGGTCGACGCCGACCCCGGCACCTGGAGCCCGCCCGACGAGGACCGCACCCCCCGGATCGTGGTCACCACCGAGAATGAGGAGCAGCAGTGATCCGCACCCACGACGCAGGCAGCCTGCGCGCCGAGCACGTCGGCCAGACCGTCACCCTCACCGGGTGGGTGGCCCGCCGGCGCGACCACGGCGGCGTGGCGTTCATCGACCTGCGCGACGCCTCCGGCGTGGTCCAGGTGGTGATCCGCGACGAGGAGGTGGCCCACCAGCTGCGCGCGGAGTACTGCCTCAAGGTGACCGGCGCCGTCTCCGCCCGTCCGGAGGGGAACCAGAACCCGCAGCTGCCCACCGGCGAGATCGAGGTCATCGCCGCCGCCCAGGACGGCGTGGAGGTGCTCAGCGCGGCCGCGCCCCTCCCGTTCCCCATCGACGAGCACGTCGAGGTGGGGGAGGAGGTCCGGCTCCGGCACCGGTACCTCGACCTGCGCCGCTCCGGCCCCGCCGAGGCGCTCCGACTCCGCAGCCGGGTGAACCGGGCCGCCCGCGAGGCGCTCCTCGCCCAGGACTTCGTCGAGGTGGAGACCCCGACGCTGACCCGGTCCACGCCCGAGGGCGCCCGCGACTTCCTGGTGCCCGCGCGGCTGCAGCCCGGCTCCTGGTACGCCCTGCCGCAGAGCCCGCAGCTGTTCAAGCAGCTGCTGATGGTGGCCGGGCTCGAGCGCTACTTCCAGATCGCCCGTTGCTACCGCGACGAGGACTTCCGAGCCGACCGGCAGCCGGAGTTCACCCAGCTCGACATCGAGATGAGCTTCGTGGAGCAGGACGACGTCGTCGCGCTGGCGGAGGAGGTGCTGAAGGAGGTCTGGGCGGTCGCCGGCCACGAGGTCAAGACGCCCGTCGAGCGGATCACGTACGCCGACGCGATGGCCCGCTACGGCACCGACAAGCCCGACCTGCGGCTCGACCTCGAGCTCACCGACTGCACCGAGTACTTCGCGAGCACCCCCTTCCGGGTCTTCCAGGCGCCGTACGTCGGCGCGGTCGTGATGCCCGGGGGAGCCTCGCAGCCGCGCAAGCAGCTCGACGCCTGGCAGGAGTGGGCCAAGCAGCGCGGAGCCCGCGGCCTGGCGTACGTGCTGGTCCAGGACGACGGCGAGCTCGGCGGCCCGGTCGCCAAGAACCTCAGCGAGGAGGAGCGGGCCGGCCTGGCCGACCACGTCGGCGCGCAGCCGGGCGACTGCGTGTTCTTCGCCGCCGGCCCGGCGAAGCCCTCGCGCGCGCTGCTGGGCGCGGCCCGGCTGGAGATCGGCCGTCGCGGCGGCCTGATCGACGAGTCCGCGTGGAGCTTCGTGTGGGTGGTCGACGCGCCGCTGTTCGAGCCCGCCGACGAGGCCACCGCCGCCGGTGACGTGGCGGTCGGCAGCGGCGCATGGACGGCGGTGCACCACGCCTTCACCTCGCCCAAGCCGGAGTGCCTGGGCACCTTCGACACCGACCCGGGGTCCGCGCTCGCGTACGCCTACGACATCGTCTGCAACGGCAACGAGATCGGCGGCGGGTCGATCCGTATCCACCGCGAGGACGTGCAGAAGCGGGTCTTCGCGGTGATGGGCCTCACCGAGGCGGAGGCCGAGGAGAAGTTCGGCTTCCTGCTCGAGGCGTTCCAGTACGGCGCCCCGCCGCACGGTGGCATCGCCTTCGGCTGGGACCGGATCTGCGCGCTGCTGGCCGGCACCGACTCGATCCGCGAGGTCATCGCGTTCCCGAAGACCGGAGGCGGCTACGACCCGCTGACCGCCGCCCCGGCCCCCATCACGGCGGAGCAGCGCAAGGAGGCGGGCGTGGACGCCCCGGCCCAGCCGGGCCCCACCCGTCCCACCGACCCCAGCTGAGGTTCCAGGGGCTCCAGGTGGACCTCTTGGGGGGTGTGCACACCCCCCAAGAGGGCCAGTGGCTGGTATCAAACCGTTACATCGTATGGACCAAACATTGACTGGCCGTCGTCTAGCATCGCTTCGGCTTGGAGGAGCCGCGCCGCGTGAGACCCACGGACGGTGACGGTGAATCGACGAGGGCAAGGGTCTGCCTCGACCAGGAAAGGTGACCATGGGAATCTCCCCCGCGGAGCTGTCGGAGAGCGACCTCCACGACGACCCCAACGCTCCCGTCAAGGCCACCGTGGCAGGTCGGTCCCCGACCCAGATCGCGCTCGCTCGGTTGCGGAGCGACAAGGTCGCGATGGCCTGCGCCATCATCGTCGTGGTCTTCGTCGTGATCGCCGTCTTCGCGCCCCTGCTCACCAAGCTCTTCGGCGTCCAGCTCGACGCCGGCGACCCGGTCCGCGACCTCGACGCGACCAACTTCCCGCTCTTCGGCCCGCCCGACCACGGCTTCACGTGGAAGGCGCCCCTCGGCATCGCGCCGAACACCGCCGACGACAACCTCGCCGAGTGGTTCTACGGCGCCCGCACCTCGCTCTTCGTGGCCACCGTCTCGACGGTCGCGTCCACCCTGATCGGCGTGGTGATCGGGCTGGTCGCGGGCTTCAGCACCGGCTGGGCCGACCGGTTCATCAACTTCATCGTCGACGTGTTCCTGTCGCTGCCGTTCATCATGGTCGCGCTGGCCGTCGCCCCGATCATCGTCAGCCGCTTCGGGTCCGACCCGGACAAGCTGGTGTTCTGGCAGTTCACGGCGCTGCTGCTGGTGCTCTCGCTGCTCACCTGGATGACGCTGGCGCGTCTGGTGCGCGGTGAGGTGCTCTCGCTGCGCGAGCGCGAGTTCGTGCAGGCGGCCCGGGTGATCGGCGTACCCACCCGGCGGATCCTGTTCAAGGAGCTGCTGCCGAACCTCATCGCGCCGATCATCGTGTCGATCTCGCTCGGCCTGCCCGCCTTCGTCACCGCCGAGGCCGGCCTGGCCTACCTCGGCATCGGCGTGGTCGGCGTCCCCTCCTGGGGCCAGACGATCAACAAGGCCGTGAACTTCTTCGACACCTACCCGCTCTACCTCTACGCGCCTGTGTTCGGGGTCCTCATCCTCGTCATGGCGCTGAACCTCCTAGGCGACGCGGTCCGCGACGCCTTCGACCCCAAGACTCGCCGGTGAACCTGTCGCCGATCGAGAGCATCGACCAGCCAAGAAAGGTGGGTACACCTAGATGCGGATGAAGAAACCAGCCGTCGCCACTCTGGCGGCTGCTGCGCTCCTCGCCCTCGCTGCCTGTGGTGGTGGCAGCGGAGGCGGGAACGCAACCGACAACGAGACCCTCGGGGCCGGCGGTGCCGCCGGTTCGTTCAAGAACGCCGACGCGAAGGCGCCCCTGGCGGTCCCGAGCGACGCCTCCCAGGGCGGCACCCTGACCGTGCTGACCAACCAGGTGCCGGCGACTCTGGACCCGACCCGTGCGTACTTCACGGACTCGACCGCGATCATGTCCGACCTGGTGACTCGTGCACTGACGCAGTACGCGTACAACGAGAAGACCAACGACATGCAGCTGATCCCGGACATGGCGACCGACCTGGGCAAGCCGTCCGAGGACAACAAGGAGTGGACCTTCACGCTGCGTGACGGTCTGAAGTACGAGGACGGCACCCCGGTCAAGGCCGAGGACGTCGCGTACGCCGTGAAGCGGTCCTTCGCGATCGCGGAGCTGCCGGACGGCCCGACGTACAACACGACGTTCTTCCTGGACGGCGACAAG
>JABFXA010000126.1 GCA_013361955.1 Nocardioidaceae bacterium | reverse complement strand
GTCCTCGACGTCGAGCATCCCCTCCCCCGGGAAGCATCGGTGGTGCCGGCTCCATTCCAGCACGTTCATGTCCAGAAGTGGCGCGTCGGCGACCTGGAGGAAGCCGATCCGGTCGCCCGGTACGTCGGCGAGGGCGGCCCCGCCGTCCCCGCGGGCCAGCATGTGGAAGGTGTCGACGGCGAGGGTGACCGCCGGGTGGCCGGCCCGCCGGACCAGGTCCCAGGCGTCGCCGACCCGGTGCACGTGCCGACCCCACGCGAGCGCCTCGTAGGCCACCGTCACGCCGTGCTCGGCCGCGACCTCGCCGACCGCGTGCAGCTGCTCCGCGGACAGGTCGCGGTCGTCGACCGCACCCGGTGTCGCGTTGGAGCAGGCCAGGAAGGTGGTGGCGCCCAGCTCGGCCATCACCCCGATCTTGGTGCGCACCCGGTGCAGCACGCCGGCGAACCGGTCCGGCGGCACCCCCTCGACGTCGCGGACCGGCTGGAACAGGTCGACGGCCAGCCCGAGGTCCGCGCAGCGCGCGGCGACCTCGCGCGGGGACGACGGCGAGGCGACCAGGTCGTTGTCGAAGACCTCGATGCCGTCGAACCCGGCGTCCGCGACCGCGGTGAGCTTGTCGGCCAGCACCCCGCTGAGCGAGACCGTGGCGATGCCCTTGCGCATCAGGCGGTGAGCTCCTCGAAGTGCCGGTGCATCCGGGTCGCGTCGGCGCTCCGCCCGGTGAACAGCTCGAACGCGCCGACCGCCTGCTGCACCGCCATCCCGCCGCCGGTCATCACCCGGCAGCCGTGCCTGCGTGCAATGCTCACCAGCTCGGTCTCGAGCGGGAAGTAGACGACGTCCGCGACCCAGAGGTCGTCGCGCAGGGCCGCCTCCGGTACGGCGCTGCCCGGGTGCCCGTGCATGCCGACCGGGGTGGCGTTCACGACGCCGCCCGCGTCGTCGACGGCCCGGCGCAGCTCGCGCACCACGCCGACCCGCTCCTCGCCGTACCGCTTCGCGAGGCGGATCGCACAGTCGTCGGCCCGCCCGCCGTCGCTGTCGAAGACCGAGACCCGTCCGGCGCCCTGCGCCAGCAGCCCGTAGCCGACGGCGACCCCGGCGCCGCCCGCCCCCACCAGGACCACCGGGTCGTCGTCGGCCCCGGGCAGCGCCCGCGTGAACGCGCGGGCGAAGCCCGACCAGTCGGTGTTGCGGCCCAGCCGGCGGCCGTCGCGGAAGACCACGGTGTTGACCGCGCCGAGGTCGGCGGCGTCCTGGGACAGGTCGTCGAGCAGCGGCACCACCGCCTGCTTGAACGGGTGCGTGACGTTGAGCCCGTCGAACCCGAGCCGCTCGGCCCAGGCCAGCACGTCGGGCAGGTCGTCGACGCCGAAGCCGCGCTGCGCCCCGTCGATGATCCGGTAGCTCACCGACAGGCCCTGCTGCTCACCCTCGCGGACCTGCATGGCCGGCGTCAGCGACCTCTCGATGCCGACGCCGACCAGGCCCAGCACGAACGACGTGCTCACTCCTGCTCCCTCACGCCACCCGCGCGGCGACGCGGGTGCGGCCCGCGGCGCGGGCGCCGAGCTCGGGGGTGGCCACCCGGTGCGTGCCGCTCGGCCCGGTCAGCACGGCGACGGCGGAGATCGCGCAGGCGGCGGCGGTGAACAGCCCGACCTTGTACCAGTTGGCCGGGTCGCCCCCGAGCAGCGCCTCGGCGATGGTCGGCGAGAAGCCGGCGAGCGCGAACCCGAACTGGGTGCCGACGGCCATCCCGGACAGCCGGACCCGGGTCGGGAAGTACTCCGCGTACGTCGCCGGCCACACCGCGTTCGGCATGCTGTAGACGAAGCCGGCGAGCAGCACGCCGAGCACGAAGGTGAGCGGCTCGTTCGCCTGCGAGATCGCGGCGAAGAACGCGAACGCCAGCACGCCGCTGCCGAGCACGCCGGTGACGAAGACCGGCTTGCGGCCGATGCGGTCCGACAGCCGGGCCCACAGCGGGATCACCGCGATCGCCACGACGTTGGCCACGATCGCCAGCCAGAGCATCAGGGTGTCGCTGATGCCGACCTCGTCGGAGGTGGCGAAGCTGAGCGCGAAGACCGCGAACATGGTGTTGACGGCGGCGATGAAGGCCGCGAAGAACACCCGCAGCACCGAGGTCCAGTGCGAGCGGAACAGCTCGCCGAGCGGCGCGCGCGGCACCTCGGCCTTGGCCGCCTCGACCTGGAACTCGGGGGTCTCGTCGAGCGTCCGCCGGATCACGAAGCCGACGATCACCACGACCGCGCTGATCCAGAACGGCACCCGCCAGCCCCACGACTGCAGCTGGTCGTCGGGCAGCGCCGCCGCGAGCGGCAGGAACACCGCCGGGGCGATCACCTGGCCGCCCTGGGTGCCGCTGAGCGTGAAGCTGGTGAAGAACCCGCGCCTGTCGTCGGGCGCGTGCTCGAACGACATCGAGTTGGCGCCGGCCTGCTCGCCGGACGCGGACAGGCCCTGCAGCAGCCGGAGCACGACGAGCAGGATCGGCGCGAGCAGCCCGACCTGCTGGTACGTCGGCAGGCAGCCGACCAGGAACGTCGAGACGCCCATCAGCAGCAGCGTCGCCACCATCACCCGGCGGCGGCCGAGCCGGTCACCGACGTGGCCCATCAGGAACGAGCCGATCGGCCGGGCGACGTACGCGACCCCGAAGGTGGCGAAGGCGGCGACGGTGGCGGCCGAGTCGTTGCCCTCCGGGAAGAAGATGTCGGGGAACACCAGCGCGGCCGCGGTGCCGTAGATGGCGAAGTCGTAGTACTCCAGGGCGCTCCCGGTCCAGGCAGCGAGCGCCGCCTTCTTCGGGGTCCTGACCACATCGGTCGCGGCCATCGGTCGTCCTTCCAGTCGTCGGATCGATGCGTCGGGACGCTAGGGTGACCGCGGTCACATGGCAAACGCTTGCCAAAATTTGCCATAGTGGTCCATGCCGTCGGCCCGACCGCCCCGTCCCGCCACCCTCACCGACGTGGCCGCGGAGGCCGGCGTCGCGCCGTCCACGGTGTCCCGGGCCTTCTCCCGGCCGCAGCGCGTCAACCGGCACACCCGCGAGCACGTGCTCGCGATCGCCGCGCGGCTCGGCTACGAGCCGAACCCGGCGGCCCAGGCGCTCGAGTCCGGGCGCACCCGGACGATCGGGCTGCTGGTGCCGGACATCACCAACCCGTACTTCGCCGGCGTGATCAAGGGCGCCGAGCGGGCGGCGGCCGCCGCCGGGCTGACGCTGATGCTCGGGGACACCCAGGAGAACCCCACCCAGGAGGAGGCGATGGTGCAGCGGCTGCGGCGGGCCGTGGACGGCTTCGTGCTCAGCGCGCCCCGGCTCTCCGACGACGAGCTGCTGGCGGCCGCCGACAAGGGGCCGGTCGCGCTCGTGAACCGCGCGGTGCCCGGGCTGGCCTGCGTCGTCGCCGACTTCGACAGCGGCACCCGGCAGATCGTCGACCACCTGGCGTCGTACGGGCACCCGTCGTTCGTGTTCGTGGGCGGACCCGCGGAGTCCTGGTCCGGGCGACGCCGGTGGCGCGGGCTGCGGACCGCGGCCCGGCGGCTCGGGCTGGAGGCGACCCGGTTCGGGCCGTTCCAGCCGAAGCTCGCCGGCGGGCCCGCGGCTGCGGACGCGGTCGTCGCGAGCGGCGCCACCGCGGTGGTCTGCCACAACGACATGCTCGCGATCGGGCTGATGCGGCGGCTCGCGCAGCGTGGGCTGAGGGTGCCCGACGACGTGAGCGTGGTCGGCTTCGACGACATCTTCGGCGCGGACTTCTGCAACCCGCCGCTCACCACGCTGGCCGAGCGCACCGAGGATGCCGGCGCGCGGGCCGTGGAGGCGCTGGTGCGGCAGCTGCCGCGACGTACGACGGACCAGCCGGCCCGGGTGCTGCCGACCGAGCTGGTGATCCGGGCGTCGACCGGGCCGGTCCCCGACCGCGCTGGATAGGGTGACCGGATGGGCGCTCTCCGACTCGGCCGGCACGAGTTCCCCGCCGACGCGACGCTGATGATGGCGATCGTGAACCGCACCCCCGACTCCTTCTACGACCGCGGCGCGACCTGGGCGGAGGACAAGGCGTTCGAGCGCGTCGAGCGGGTGGTCGCCGACGGCGCCGAGATCGTCGACATCGGCGGCGTGAAGGCCGGCGTCGGACCGGACATCGACGCGGCCGAGGAGATCGGCCGGGTCGCGTCGTTCGTGGCGCGGGTGCGGGCGGCGCACCCCGACCTGGTGATCAGCGTCGACACCTGGCGCGCCGAGGTGGGCCGGGCCGTGTGCGCCGAGGGCGCCGACCTGCTCAACGACGCCTGGGGCGGCTACGACCCGGGCCTCGCCGAGGTCGCCGCCGAGCACGACGTCGCGCTGGTCTGCACGCACACCGGCGGCCTGACCCCGCGCACCAACCCCTACCGGATGGAGTACGACGACGTGGTCGCCGACGCGATCCGGGCCACCGTCGCGCAGGCCGAGCGGGCGGTGTCGCTGGGCGTCGACCGGCGCAGCGTGGTGATCGACCCGGCCCACGACTTCGGCAAGAACACCTTCCACTCCCTCGAGGTGACTCGCCGACTCGACGAGATGGTGGCGAGCGGCTGGCCGGTGCTGGTGTCCCTGTCCAACAAGGACTTCGTCGGCGAGACGCTCGACCGGCCGGTGGGCGAGCGGCTGCTCGGCACGCTGAGCGCGACCGCGCTCTGCGCCGCGGCCGGCGCCCGGATCTTCCGGGTGCACGAGGTCACCGAGACCCGGCAGGTCGTCGACATGGCCAACGCCGTCGCCGGCCGGCTGCTGCCGCACCACGCCACCCGGGGGCTGGCGTGAGGCGGGTCGCGTTCGCGCCGGCGGCGCCGCTGCTGCTGCCGGGCTACGCCGGGCGGGTCGACCCGCTGCCCGACCTTCGCGTCGCCTGCCACGAGGCGGTCGCCTGGCTGGTGCTGGACCGGCCGGCGCGGGTGCTGGTGCTCGGCGACGGCCCGACCGACGCCGACCGGGCCCGGGGCGTGACCACCGGCTTCGCCGAGCGGGTGGGGAGCGCGCTGCTCGCCGCCGTCGGCTACGAGGGGGAGGCCACGTTCGCCGACCCGGCCACCGGTCCCGACGTCGACGGCGCGCCCGCGGTGCTGGTGCTCGCGAACGGCTCGGCGCGCCGTGGCGACGAGGCCCCCGGCTATGTCGACGAACGTGCCTTCGGCGTCGACGAGGTGCTGGTCAAGGCGCTCGCCGACGGCGACACCGCACCTCTCGCCGCGGCCGACCCGGTGCTCGGCGCGGAGCTGATGGCGGCCGGCACCTCCGCGCTCAACGCGGTCGCCGCGGCCGCCCACGACGTACGAGCATCGCTGCTCTACGAGGGCGACCCGCTGGGCGTGCAGTACTGGGTGGCGACCTGGGAGTGCGGCTGACCCGTAGGTTGTGCGCATGACGCGCACAGCACTCGTCCTCGGCGGCGGCGGTGTCACCGGCATCGCCTGGGAGCTCGGCATCCTCAAGGGGCTGGCGGACGCCGGCGTCGACGTCACCGCCGCCGACCTGGTGGTCGGCACCTCCGCGGGCTCGGTCGTGGGCGCGCAGGTGACCAGCGGGCTCGCCCTGGACGACCTGTACGACGGACAGCTCGCCCCACCCGACAAAGAGATCGGCGCGACGCTGTCGCGGGGCACGCTGCTGCGGATGATGCTGCCCGCGGTGGTGCCCGGCAGCCCGCAGCGCAAGCTGCAGCGGATCGGCCGGATGTCGCTCAAGGCGCACCCACCCGGCGGCGAGGAGCGGGTCGAGGTGATCCGTTCGCGGATCCACGTCGACCGCTGGCCCGACCACGACCTGCGGGTGACCGCGGTGGACGCCGAGGCCGGCCGGTTCCGGGTGTTCGACAAGGACGCGGGCGTGGACCTCGTGCACGCCGTCGCGGCCAGCTGCGCGGTGCCCCTGGTGTGGCCGGCGGTGACCATCGACGGCAGCCACTACGTCGACGGCGGCGTGCGGTCCACCACCAATGCCGACCTCGCGAAGGGCTGCGACGCGGTCGTGGTGATCGCGCCGATCCCGCAGTCGTTCAGCCGGCACATGTCGATCGAGGCGCAGCTCGGCCGCACCGGGGCCTCGCGCACGGCGGCGGTGGCGCCGGACAAGCAGGCGCTTTCCGACATCGGCCGCAACGTGCTCGACCCGGCCAAGCGCGCCGACGCCGCCCGGTCCGGCCTGCGCCAGGCCGCCGAGGTGGCCGACCGGGTCCGCGAGGCGTGGGTGCGCGCCGACCGCTAGTCCCTTGTGGCCGCGCGGCTGATGCCGGAGCGTGTCCTCATGACCGCCGACTTCTCCGAGGAGACCGCCACCGCGGTGGTGGTGGACAGCTTCGCCCGCACCCCCGACGACCGGCTGCGCACGGTGCTCGGCGCGCTGGTCCGGCACCTGCACGGCTTCGTGCGCGAGGTCGAGCCGACCCAGGCCGAGTGGGAGGCGGCGATCGGGTTCCTCACCGCGGTCGGCGCGATGTGCGACGACAAGCGCCAGGAGTTCATCCTGCTGTCCGACGTGCTCGGGGTGTCGATGCTCGTCGACGCGATCAACCACCGCACGCCGGCCGGCGCGACCGAGTCGACCGTGCTCGGACCGTTCCACGTCGTGCGGTCGCCGGAGCGCGTGCTCGGCGACGACCTCGCCGACGTCAGCGAGGGCGAGCCGCTGCTGGTCCGCGGCCGGGTGCTCGACCTCGACGGGGCCGCCCTCGCCGGCGCCGCCGTCGACGTGTGGCACGCCGACGCCGAGGGCTTCTACGACGTGCAGAAGGACGCCACCCCCGACCAGGACCTGCGCGGGCTGTTCCACACCGACGAGGACGGCCGGTTCTGGTTCCGCACCGTCGAGCCCTCGCACTACCCGATCCCCGACGACGGCCCGGTCGGCGACCTGCTGCGGCGGACGAAGCGGCACCCGTACCGTCCCGCGCACATCCACCTCATCGTCACCGCCGACGGGCACGTCCCGGTCACGACGCACGTGTTCCTCGACGGCAGCCCGTACCTCGACGACGACACCGTCTTCGGCGTGAAGCGCAGCCTGGTCCGTCGGGTGCGCACCGAGCACGACGCCGACGGGACGCCGTACCGGGTGGTCGACTTCGACGTGACGCTCAGCGGCGACGGACGTCGAGCAGCAGGGCGAGGGTGAAGGCGCCGAGGAGCAGCACGCCGCCCAGCACGGCGAGCACCGCGTCGGACAGCACGTCGAGCCGCAACAGGCCGATCAGCACCAGCAGCGCGACCGCCACGAAGCCGGCGATCTTGGGGTCGTCGCCGATCACGAAGTCGTACCAGAACCGCCCGAAGGCCTTCACGAGCCTCATCGCACCGGCACCGCCTCCCGGTCGGCGGAGCGGCGCAGCACCCGGATGAACACCCGGCTGAGCAGCCACCACGCGAGCAGCAGCCCGAGGATCGCGAGGTCCTGTCCCGGCCACTCGACGCTCTCGTGGCCGGCCCGGAAGATGCCGACCCCCTCGACCGCCCAGAACGTGCCGAACGTCGCGAGCAGCAGGCCGACGCCGTACTTCAGGGCGTTCTCGGCCGCCGCGACGGGTACGTCGCCGGCGCTGAGGCCGAACGTGATCACGATGAACACCACCTCGAGGCCCTCGAGGAACACGCCCTTGAACGACACCATGAACGCGAACACGTCGAGGCCGTGGTCGCGCCGCTCGGCCGCCTCCGCGGCCGCCACCTCCTCGCGGTAGATCGCGTCCTCGTCGTGCACGCTCTTGCGTCCCGACGAGCGGAGGATCGCCTTGCGCAGCCACTGCATCCCGAACACCAGCAGCAGCCCGCCGACCACGAGCTGCACGGCCGACTCCGGCAGCCAGGTGGCCAGCGCGTAGCCGGCCGCGACGGTGACCAGCGACAGCGCGGCGAGGGCGGCGGCGGTGCCGGCCAGGGCGCTGCGCCAGCCGCGCGTGAAGCCCATCGCCATCACGATCGTGGTCGCCTCGACCATCTCGACGAAGCAGGCCGCGAACGTCGCGACGACCAGGCCCCAGGTGGTGCCGTTCACGGGGCCCAGTGTGGCACCGGGGTGGTCACGTCGGGTCGAGCGTCCGGGTCCAGAGCACGGTACCGGCGCTGTTGCGCAGGCTCAGCGTCAGCCGCCCGTCGGCGGCGATGTCGGCGTGCCCGAAGAACTGGTTGCCGCCGCGCGGGGACTGGTTCGGGTAGTCGGCCACCTTCGAGAACACCACCTCGGGTCCGAACGTCGCGTCCATCTGGTTGGGGCCGAACGTGCCGGCCGCGATCGGCCCGGCGACGATCTCCCAGAACGGGTCGAAGTCGGTGAACGACGCGCGCTCGGGGGAGTAGTGGTGCGCCGCGCAGTAGTGCACGTCGGCGGTCACCCAGACGACGTTCCGCACCCCGTTGCGCTTGAACGCCGACAGCACGGCGGCGAGCTCGAGCTCCTTGCCGAGCGGGGCTCCCGGGTCCCGGTTCGACAGGCTCTCCTGGTTCACCGGGCCGTCCGGCACCACGACGCCGAGCGGCAGGTCCGCCGAGATCACCTTCCACGTCGCGCGTGACCGGCTCACCTCCCGGATCAGCCAGTCGGTCTGCTCCTGGCCGAGGATGTGGGTGCGCTGCGGCTCGGTCCCCGGCGTGTTCGGGTCCTTGAAGGTGCGCATGTCCAGGCAGAACACGTCGAGGTTCCGCCCGCGCGGGACCGTCCGGTAGATCCGCGCCGGCACGAAGCCGTCGTCCTGCTGCCGCTGGGGCGGCGCCGCGATCGGCATGTTCTCCTGCCAGGCCTGCCGGGCCCGGGCGGCGAGCACGTCCACCCGGCGCTCGGTGTACCGCGCGTCGTCGAGGACCTGGCCCGGGTACCAGTTGTTGTGCGTCTCGTGGTCGTCCCACTGCGCGAGCACGGGTACGTCGGCGTACATCGCGCGCACGTTGTCGTCGAGCTGGTTGTAGCGGTGCCGGCCGCGGAAGTCGTCGAGCGTCTCGGCGACGTGGCTGACCTCCTCCGTGACCAGGTTCCGCCACACCGCACCGCCCGGCTCGGCGACCTCCGCCTGGATCGGGCCGTCGGCGTAGATCGTGTCGCCGCAGTGCACCAGGAAGTCCGGCCGGGTCCGGTGCATCGCCCGGTAGCCGACCATCCCGCCGAGGTCGGGGTTGATGCCCCAGCCCTGGCCGCAGGTGTCGCCGGTCCACACGAAGCTCTGCGCGGCCGGCCGCTCCGACGCGGTGCCGAACCGGAGCCGCTGGGTCTCGCCGGCGTGCCCGTCCTCGTCCTCGAACCAGAGCAACGCCTCGTACTCGCGTCCCGGCGCGAGACCGGTGAGGAACAGCTTCGCGGTGTGGTCGGTGCCCGGCGTGGCCAGCCCGCCGCGCAGCACCCGGCCCGCGCGGCCGCTGGTGACCCGGGCGACCAGCCGACCGGGAGCGCTGGCCCGGGACCAGAGCACCGCCGAGCCGGTGGTGACCTCGCCGGACTGCACGCCCGAGGGCAGCGCGATGCGCGAGCGGGTCTGGTACGGGGCCGCGACGGCGCGTGAGGCCGCGCCGACGACGACGGCGGAGGCCGCGGTGGACAGGAACGTGCGACGCCCGAATGTGGTCATGCGACGAGGGTGGTCGCGGTTCCTTGACTCCCGGTGCTGGTGGGATGAACTCTCGGCGACCAGCCAGGGCCCGAACGGCTAGGCCCGGTAGGTGTCGAGCAGCAGCCGCACGTAGTCCTCGAGCCGTCGCCCGACCACGTCCGGCGTGAGGTCGGTGCGGCCGAGCTCGCGCCACGGCCCGGCGGTCTTCTCGGCGTCGGGCGCGGACGCGAGGGTGTCGAGCAGCCGCCAGTACAGGTGCCGGGCCGGGTCGGCCAGCACGCCGCCGAGGTCGACGTACGACGCGACGAAGGCCTGCGCCTGCTCCGCGCCGTGCAGGACCGCCAGCGCGGTGGCGCAGTGCGCGACATCCAGGTCGGCCGGCCCCCACGACGTCTCCACCCAGTCCACGACGCCGCTGACCCGGCCGTCCTCGAGGAGCACGTTGCCGGGGTGGAAGTCGCGGTGCAGGAACACCCCGTCGTACGCCGGCGCGGGTGCCGCGACCACGTCGACCGCGGCCCGCCACACCCGCTCGTCGCCGTCCGCCGGCGGTCGCACCTGCTCGGCGGAGGTCCACGGCTGGTAGGTGCGCGGCCGCTCGTCGGGTCGCACCGCGTGGATCGCCAGCAGCTGCCTGGCGAGCAGCACCGGGTGCGCCTCGTCCAGGCACACCCGGCCGGGGAGCAGCGTCATCAGCAGCGACGGGTCGTCGCAGCGCGAGCCGTCCGCGTCGACGCCGAGCAGCTCCGCGGCCGGCACCGGTGTGCTCCGCAGCAGCCGCAGCACGCCCGCCTCGCGCGCGAGCAGGCCGGGGGCGTGCCGGCGGAAGAACGCGTCCACGAACGACCGCAGCACCAGCACTCCGGTGCCGTCCGGCCCTTCGGTGGTGAGCAACCGCATCCGCGAGGTCCACCCGCCGGCCAGCCGGCGTACGTCGACGACCTCGGTGCCCGCGGGCAGCAGGGCGTGCACCCAGTCGGCGGTGCGGGCCGGCAGTGCGCTCACGCGAGGATTGTCCCTGATGCCGTTCGGGGTCGTCCCGGGTCCGACCCCGGAACCGTCGCCGAAGCCTGGAGTCGCGCCCGGTCCCGCGCGATGCTCGGTGCATGAGCACCACGCTGGTCCGTCCCCGCCAACGCGTCATCGCCGGAGTGTGCGCCGGCCTGGGTCGCCGCTTCGGCATCTCGCCGAACGTCGTCCGGCTGCTGTTCGTGGTCAGCTGCCTGCTGCCCGGGCCACAGTTCCTGGTCTACATCGTGCTGTGGGTGATGATCCCGAGCGAGTAGCGGCGCCGGCCCGTGCGAGGGTGGCCCGCATGTCGTTCTCGCACCTGTCCCACCTGGAGTGCTCCCGCACCGGCGCCCGCTACGACGCCGACGTCGTGCAGGGGCTGAGCGACGCGGGCGCCCCGATGCTCGCCCGCTACGACCTCGACGCGGTTCGCGCTGCCGTGACGCCGGCCGACCTGGCGTCGCGTCCGCCGGACCTGTGGCGCTACCACGAGGTGCTGCCGGTGCGCGACCCCGCGCACGTGACGACGCTGGGCGAGGGCATGACGCCGCTCCTCCCGCTGCCGACGTACGGCGCGCGCGTCGGCGTACCCGGTCTGCGGATGAAGGACGAGGGGCTGGTGCCGACCGGGTCGTTCAAGGCGCGCGGTGCGGCCGTCGGCGTCTCCCGGGCCCGCGAGCTCGGCGTACGCGCGGTGGCGATGCCGACGAACGGCAACGCGGGTGCCGCCTGGTCGATGTACGCCGCCCGGGCCGGCATCGGCAGCCTGGTCGTGATGCCCGTCGACGCCCCGGAGATCACCCGCCGCGAGTGCGTCGCCGCCGGTGCCGAGGTGCACCTGGTCGACGGGCTGATCAACCACGCCGGCGCCATCGTGAAGCAGGCGGTCGCCGACCGCGAGGGCTACCAGGAGGTGGCCACCCTCAAGGAGCCGTACCGCATCGAGGGCAAGAAGACGATGGGCTACGAGATCGCCGAGCAGCTCGGCTGGCAGGTGCCCGACGTGATCCTCTACCCGGCAGGGGGAGGGGTCGGCCTGATCGGCATCCACAAGGCGATGCTGGAGATGCGCGAGCTCGGCTGGATCGGGGACCGGCTGCCGCGGCTGGTCGCCGTGCAGTCGACCGGCTGCCCGCCGATCGTCGACGCCTTCGAGGCCGGGCTCGAGGAGAGCACCCTCGTCGACGGCACGCACACGCTGGCGTTCGGGATCAACGTGCCGAAGGCGCTCGGCGACTTCCTGGTGCTGCGCGCGGTCCGCGAGTCGGAGGGCACCGCCGTCGCGGTCAGCGACGAGCAGATCCTCGCCGAGCTGGCCCGCCTCGCCGCCGACGAGGGCACCTGGGTCTGCCCCGAGGGCGCCGCCTGCTTCGCCGCCGCCGCCCGCCTCCGCGAGGAGGGCTGGATCGCCGAGACCGACGACGTCGTCGTCCTCAACACCGGCTCCGGCCTCAAGTACCCCGAGACCGTGCCCGCCGACGTACCCGTGCTGCCCCGCGACGCCCGCCTCTGACGGGTAGTCCGTGTCAGTTGGCAGGTTTCCAGCCGTCCCCGGCATGCCAACTGACACGGACTATCCGTCCGGGGGTGGCGGGGTCCCGCCACCCGGCGCGCCTTCCGATGCGTTATAAAGTCGAGTGACTTACTGTTGTTAGACATCGACTTCCCGGAAGGAGGGGGCATGGTCACCGCGATCGACCTGCACCAGCACCTGTGGCCGGAGCCGCTCGTGGACCGGCTGCGGGCGCGCACCAGGGCGCCGTACCTGCGCGGCTGGACCCTGCACACCCAGGCCGAGCCGCCGTACGACGTCGACCCGGCGCACCACGACGTGGACCGCCGCATCGCCGCGGACCGTCGCCAGGGGGTCGGCGTCGCCTGCGTGTCCCTCTCCGCGCCGCTCGGCATCGAGAACCTGGTGCGCCCGGAGGCGGCCGCCCTGCTCGCCGCCTGGCACGAGGGCGCCCGCGCGCTGCCGCCGCACTTCCGACCGTGGGCGTCGGTGCCGATGGTCGACCCCGACCTCGACGGGCTCGCGACCCTGCTCGACGACGGGTTCATCGGGCTGCAGGTGCCGGCCACCGACCTCGCGTCGCCCGCGGCGTGGGAGCGCGCCGGCGACCTGCTGCGGGTGGCCGAGCGCGCGGGCCGGCCGGTGTTCGTCCACCCCGGTCCGGAGGTGGTCCGCCCGCTGGCCGGGCAGGTGCCCGGCTGGTGGGCACCGGTGGTCGGCTACGCGCACCAGATGCAGGCCGCCTGGTGGGGCTGGCACGCCGTCGGCGGCCGCGCGATGTTCCCGCGGCTGCGGGTGCTGTTCGGCGCCGGTGCCGGACTGGCCCCGGTGCACCACGAGCGCCTGGTCGCGCGCGGCGGCACGTTCCACGGCATCGACCCGCACGTGTACGTCGACACCTCGTCGTACGGGCCGCAGGGGCTCGACGCCCTGGTCCGGGTCCTCGGCATCGACGTGGTCGCCCTCGGCAGCGACCGCCCGTACGGCGAGCCGGTCGACCGGGTCCTCGGCGACGCCGCGACGTACGCCATCCGGGTCGGCAACCCACGACGCGTCCTCGACGGGACCGCGCCCGCGGAGCAGGAGGGACGCTCATGGCCACGAGCGAGCTGAACACCGCACTGCCCGCACAGGACGCGGTCGACCTGGCCCCGGAGGCCGGCCGGGTCACGCTGGGCGACCTCCCCGGCCGCGACCTCGACGCCGACGAGCTGCGGAGCCTGGTCGCCTCGATCGCCACCGACCCGGACTCGTGGGCACACCACGTCGGCTTCGACGACGACGAGCGGGTCTACGCCTCGCTGCACCGCGACGCGCACGTCGACGTGTGGCTGCTGTGCTGGACGCCGCAGAACGACACCGGCTGGCACGACCACGACATCTCCTCCGGCGCGGTCGCGGTGGTGGCCGGCGAGCTGGTCGAGAACAACCTCGCCGTCGGCGCCGGGGGAGTGGAGACCCGGGTCGGCGCGGGCAGGGCGTTCTCGTTCGGGCCCGAGCACATCCACCGGCTCAACGGCGCGCTGCGCGGCTCGGTGTCCGTGCACGCGTACAGCCCGCCGCTGTGGCGGATGGGCCAGTACGCCGTCAGCGACGCCGGCGTGCTCCGCCGGGTCTCCGTGTCGTACGCCGACGAGCTCCGCCCGCTCGACTAGGGCACCCCGGCGCCGACGTACGGCGCCAGGTCGTCGAGCGTCCGGGTGCTCCGGATCGGCGAGAACGCCAGCCACAGCACGCACAGCGACCCGCCCACCGCCGCGACCCAGAGCGTCGGCCGCAGCCCCACCCAGGTGCCGAGCGCGCCGCCGGCGAGCGCGCCGAGCGGCCGGATGCCGTAGTTGACCGCGGCGTACGCGCCGCCGACCCGGCTGCGCATCCCGTCGGGGATCACGGTGGTCATCACGCTGTTCAGGTTGACGTCGTAGAGCATCACGCCGAAGCCGGAGAACACCTCGGACAGCCCGAGCATCGCCGCCCGCGCCCACACCGGGCCGTCGGCCATCGCGGCCAGCGCGATCGAGGCCGGGAACACCACGGCGCCGACCATCCCGACCGGGCCGATGCCGAACCGGCTGGTGAGCGAAGGGGCCAGCACCGCCCCGGCCAGCGCGCCGACCGACCCGATCCCGAGCGCGAGCCCGATCAGCCCCGCGGACAGGCCGAGCTGGCGGCTGGCGAACACGATGATCACCGCGGCCGACGCGAACGTGAAGAAGTTGACGACCGTCGACGAGCCGAGCGACGCGCGCAGCACCGGGTGCCGGGTGATGAAGCCCAGTCCCTCGCGGGCCTGGTGCCACAGGCCACGCGGCGACGCGTCGTCGGCCGTCTCGGCCGGGGCCGGCGGTGCGGTCACCCGCCCGACGAACAGCGCCGACACCAGGAACGACACCGCGTCCACGAGGATCGCGAACGGTGCGGTGAGCAGCTGCACCAGCCAACCGCCGACGGCCGGGCCCGCGATGAACGACGCCGACCGGCTGGCGCTGAGCACGCTGTTCGCGTCGATGAACCGCTCCCGCGTCACCAGCTGCACGAAGAACGCCGGGTACGTCGTGTTGAACAGCGTCGCGAACGCGCCGGTGAGCAGCGCGACGAGGTACAGCTGCACCAGCGTCACCGCGTCGAACGCGTACGCCAGCGGCACGGTCACCAGCAGGGCCGCGCGGGCGAGGTCGGCCGCGACCATCAGCGCCTTCTTGTCCGGCCGGCGGTCGATCCACGCGCCCAGGAACACCGCCGCCAGGTTCGGCAGCCACACCAGCGCGGTCAGCACCGCCACCTGGCCCGCGCTCGCGTCGAGCACCAGCACCGCGGTCAGCGGGAACGCCAGCTCCGAGACCCGGTCGCCCAGCTGCGAGACCGTGTGCGCGACGAAGAAGCTCCGGAAGCGCCGCTCCCGCAGCAGCGATGCCGAGCTCACGACCCCGCCTCGGGCAGCGTGTAGCGCAGCAGCCGTACGCCGCGCGCCTCCGCCGGCACGTCGGCGTCGGCGCGAGTGACGTACGGCGCCAGCAGCTCCTCGACGGCCGCGGAGATCCCGGCGAGCTCCTCGGCGGTGACCCGGATGCGGGTGTTCGCGAGCCCCGCCTCGCGGTGCCACGCGGGCTCGAGGACCGGCTCGACCTCGTCCATCCACCGCTGGGGGAGCCCGGCCGCCGCCTGCATCATCGTGCGACCGAGCACCCGCCCGGCCTCTCGGCCCTCCTCGTCGTCGGCGAGCTCCAGCCGGATCCCGCGCGCGGCCGCCTCCCAGTAGCGCTTGCGCGCGTCGCCGCCGACGTCGCTGTCGCGCACCAGACCGAAGCCGGCGAGGTGACGCAGGTGCCAGCTGACCACCGAGGGGCTCGCGTCCACGTGCTCGGACAGCTCCGTCGCGGTGGCCGGGCCGTGCCGCTGCAGGTGCGACAGGATCGCCAGCCGCACGGGGTGCGCGAGCGCCCGCATCGCCCGCGGGTCGGTGAGCTCGAGGTCGCCGTACGGGTTCCCCGGATTCTTGAGAGACATGTTTCGAGAGTAGTCTCTCAGAAATCCGGGCGGCAACCCCCGACTAGCCCACGGCGGCCACCCGGCGCGGCGCCGCGGCCGCGCCGTACAGGCCCTTCGCGCGGAGCACCGGCATCACGCCCTCGGCGAACCAGTACGCCTCCTCGAGGTGCGGGTAGCCGGACAGCACGAACTCGTCGATGCCGATCGCGTGGTACTCCGCGAGCCGGTCGGCGACCTCCTCGTGGCTGCCGACCAGCGCGGTGCCGGCGCCGCCGCGGACCAGGCCGACGCCGGACCACAGGTTCGGCGCGATCTCCAGGTCGTGCGCGGAGGCGAACGACGTCCGCCCACCGTGCAGCGCCCGCATCCGGGCCTGGCCCACCGACTCGCTGGACGCGAGCGCGGCCTGCGCCTGCTCGATCGTGCGCGGGTCGAGCCCGTCGAGCAGCCACTGCGCGTGCTGCCAGGCCTGCTCGCTGGTGTCGCGCGACAGGGTGTGGATGCGCAGCCCGAACCGGATCTCGCGGCCCTGCTCGCGGGCCAGCCCGCGGATCCAGTCGACCTTCTCGCGCACCTGGTCGAGCGGCTCGCCCCAGGTCAGGTACACGTCGGCGTGCTTCGCGGCGACCGGCCCGGCCGGTGCCGACGAACCGCCGAAGTAGATGTCCGGCAGCGGGTCGATGCGGCCGCGGATCGTGGCGCCCTCGACCTGGTAGTGCACCCCGTCGAAGTCGTACGGCGTGCCGCTCCACGCGCCGCGCACCACGGAGAGGAACTCGTCCGTGCGGGTGTAGCGGGACGCGTGGTCGAGGTGGTCGCCGAACCGCTTCTGCTCGGTCGGCTCGCCGCCGGTGACCACGTTCAGCAGCAACCGGCCGTTCGAGATCCGCTGGAACGCCGCGGCCATCTGCGCGGACAGCGTCGGCGAGGTCACGCCCGGCCGGAACGCCACCAGGAACTTGAGGTTCCGGGTCTCCCGGATCAGCGCGGACGTGACCAGCCAGGCGTCCTCGCACCAGGTACCGGTCGGGGTGAGCACCCCCTCGAAACCGAGGTGGTCGGCGGTGCGGGCGATCGACGCGAGGTAGTCGATGTCCGCCTCCCGGAAGTGGTTCGCGGTGCCGGCGCCGTCGACGGGCCGGCCGACGCCCTGCGGGACGCTGTGGCCGCCGCCGACGAGACCCCGCGCGTCCCCGGTGGTGGGCAGGAACCAGTGCAGCTTGATGCTCATCGCTCTCCTCCTCGGCCGTCAGGCGTTCGGGACGGACTGGTTGAACCGGTCGCTGAAGTAGTCGCTCACGTCGAACTTGCTCGGCACCAGGTCGTTGGCGGCGAAGGTGTCGGCCATCTCCTGCTCGGAGCCGACGACCTTCGCGTCGAGCGGCACAGGTCGCGCCACCCGGCGGTCGACCGCCCGGCGGGTGACCTCCGGCGACAGTCCCGAGTCCTCGGCCCAGACCTGGGCCCACCGCTCGCGGTGCGTGTTCGACCACTTCTGGGCGCGGGCGATCCGCTTCAGGTAGTCCTCGATCGCGGCCGCGGTGGCCTTGTCGTCGAGCGCGTCCGGGTTGGCGGCCTGGAAGGTCATCCCGTTCACGGTGCCGGCGCCATCCACGAGGATCCGGCCGCCGGCCTCCAGCTCGGCCTGCGACGTGTACGGGTCCCACACCGCCCAGGCGTCGACGTGCCCGGACGAGAACGCGGCGAGCGCGTCGGCGGGCTGCAGGTTCTGGGCCTTGACGTCCTGGTAGGTGAGTCCGGCCTTGTCGAGCTGGGCGAGCAGGTTGTAGTTCGCGGAGCTGCCCTCGGCGACCGCGACCTTCTTGCCCTTCAGGTCGGCGACGCTCTCGATGGGCGAGTCCTTCGGGACGACGATCGCGTCGCCCTTGGCGCCCATCTGTGCGCCGGAGACCACCTCGAGGTTGCTCTTGGCGGCAGCCGCGAACAGCGGCGGCGTGTTGCCGACCCCGCCGATGTCGATGGCGCCGGCGTTCAACGCCTCGAGCAACGGCGGGCCGGACGTGAACGTCTTGAACTCCACCTTGTACGGCGTCCTGCCGATGTCGCCCGCGGCCCGCAGGAGCGCCTGGCTGCCGCCCTTCTGGTCGCCGACGGTGAGCGTGACCTTGGAGAGGTCGACGCTGCCGTCGTCGCGCACCGCCTGGTCGTTGCCCGAGGCGGACGAGCACGCGGCGAGCCCGGTGGCGGCGGTCAGGGCGAGGAGGCCGGCGGCCGCCCGGCGGGTCAGGTGGCGGGTGAGGTTCTGGGTCAGGGTGCGTCGGATCATGCTGCTCCGGCTGCTTTCTGGTCGACGGTCTGGACGCCGAGGGCGGCGAGCACCTGCTCACGCACCTCGGACAGGTGGGGGTGGGTCGGGGTGCGGGCGTGCCGTGGGGTGGGCAGCGTCCACTCGTGCGCGAGCCGGCCCTCGTCGAGGACCAGCACGCGGTCGGCGAGCATCAGCGCCTCGTCGACGTCGTGCGTGACGAGCAGGACGGCGGGCTCGTGGCGGGCCCACAGCTGCAGGACCAGCCGGTGCATCTCGATCCGGGTCAGCGCGTCGAGGGCGCTGAACGGCTCGTCGAGCAGCAGCAGGTCGGGCTCGCTGACCAGCGCGCGAGCGAGCGACACGCGCTGCGCCTGCCCGCCCGAGAGCGACAGCGGCCACTCCTCGCCCTTCTCGGTGAGCCCGACCTCGCCGAGCGCGGTGGCGGCACGGCGGGCACGCTCCTCCGGGCGGGCGGTGCTTAGCAGCGCGAGGCCGACGTTCTCGGTCACCCGGCGCCACGGCAGCAGCCGTGGCTCCTGGAAGGAGACCGAGGTGCGGCCGTCGACCTGCACCTCCGACGCGGGCGACGCGTCGAGGCCGGCGAGGCTGCGCAGCAGCGTGGACTTGCCCGAGCCGCTCCTCCCGAGCAGCGCGACGAACTCGCCGCCGGCGATGTCGAGGTCCACGCCCTGCAGCACGGCCGTGTCGCCGTACGAGCGGTGGTGGTCGCGCACCTGTGCGACACGGGCGGTGCGGGTCACGGACGCCATGCGAGGGCCTTCCTCTCGAGGGCTCGGACGATCGCGTCGGTGACCAGTCCGAGGATGCTGTAGACGGCGAGGCCGACGACGATCACGTCGGTCTGCAGGAACTCGCGGGCGTGGTTGATCAGGTAGCCGAGCCCGGACGACGCGCTCACCGTCTCCGCGACGATCAGCGACAGCCAGGCGACGCCGAGGCTCTGCCGCAGCCCGACCAGCGCCTGGGGTACGGCGCCGGGGACGACGACGTGGCGCAGCCGCTGCCGGCGGTTCAAGTGCAGGGTGCGCGCCGCCTCGAGGAACCTCCGGTCGATGCTGCGGATGCCCGCGAACGTGTTCAGGTACAGGGGAAAGGCGACACCGAGCGCGATCAGCGCGATCTTCGGCGCCTCGCCGATGCCGAGCCACACGATGAACAGCGGGATCAGCCCGAAGTGCGGCAGCGTGCGGAGCATCTGCATGGGCGGGTCGACGGCGTCCTCGCCGAGACGGCTCAGCCCGGCCAGCACGGCGAGCGCGACGCCGGCGCTCGCGCCGATCGCGAAGCCGAGTCCGACCCGCTGCAGCGAGACCACCGTCTCGCTGCCGAGCGTGCCGTCGGCGACCAGGTCGCGGGCGGTGGCCAGGATCTGCAGCGGGGACGCGAGCTTCTGCTCCGGGATGACACCGGCGTTGCTGAGCAGCTGCCAGACGACCACGATCGCCAGCGGGCTGACCCAGCGCCGGAGCCAGGAGAGTGGGGGAGTGCGGCGTCGTCGGCGGCCGGGGGAGGGACCGGTCCGGTTGGCGCCCGTGCTCTCCCGCACGGTCGCCGCTCGAGGGGGTGCGAGTGCGCTCATGTCGCCCACCCTGCTGCGGTTTGGGCTATTAAGTCAACTGAAACACTATGAATTGAGACGTGGCCCGGGTCACCCCGTCGATGCGGTGCGGCCGACGCGGCCGCGGTACTCACGAGCCTTGCGCAGCAAGGAGATCTGCAGTGCCCGGACCGCTGGTGGCACGACGGGGAGGTCGCGCGCCACCACCAGCAGCCGCACCGGCGTCTCCTCGCCGGCGATCGGCCGGTGCGTGACCAGCCCGGCCGCGCAGAGCGGGTCGCCGTCGACGCTGTAGTCGGGCAGCACGGTGACCCCCAGGCCCTCGGCGACCATGAGCTTGCCCATCTCCGCGCCGTCGGTGGAGAACGAGGTGGCGGGCGGGTCGCCGGCGAACAGCCGGTGCGTGAACCGGTGCATCAGGTAGCCCGCACGCATGAGGATGAACGGCTCCTCGCGGAGCTCCTCGACGGTGACCTCGTCGCGCTCCGCGAGCGGGTGGTCGGTGCGCAGGCACACCACCGGGTGGCCGTGCACGAGCTCGCGCGCCGCGAGCCCGGGCGGGACGTCGTCGCCGGGCAGCACGTTGACCAGCCCGAGGTCCAGCGACCCCTCGGTGACGCCCTGGAAGATCTCGGACTGCTGGGTGCACAGCACCTCGACGTTGGTGCCGGGGTGGGTGAGCCGGAAGTCCTGCACCGCCGGGACCAGCAGGCTGGAGTTGGCGGCGTTCACGGTGCCGACCCGCAGCGTGCGCGACACGAGGGTCTGGTCGCCGGCGGCCTGGCGGAGCCGGTCGACCGCGTCGAGCACCTCGGTCATGTACGGCAGCAGGTCCTGGCCGCGCCGGCTGATCCGCGCACCGGAGCGGCGGCGGTCGAGGAGCGACGTCCCCAGCTCGCGCTCGAGCTTGCCGACCGCCTCGCTCAGCGCCGGCTGGGAGACGTGCAGCGCCTCGCTGGCTCGGCGCAGCGAGCCGTGCTGGGTGACGGCGGCGAGGTACTCCAGCTGCTCGATGCGCACGGTCGCTCCTCGGGTGACGTGGAAGGTTCTGCCGGTCACCCGATCGACCGTTCCGCCGACCGGATGGCACGTGTTGCCTTGCATCAGGCTGCTTAGTCTAGCAACTTAGTAGACATATGCACCCGTCGCGAGAGGACGTCATGACCCTCAAGTTCCACTGGTTCCTGCCCACGAACGGTGGGGACGGCCGTCAGGTCGTCGGTGGCGGCCACGGCGTCTCCGCCGGTGCCGCCGGCCGGCCGGCGAGCGTGTCCTACCTCGGCCAGGTCGCCCGGGCCGCGGAGGACCTGGGCTTCGAGGCGGCGCTCACGCCGACCGGTGCCTGGTGCGAGGACGCCTGGCTGTCCACCGCGATGCTCAGCCAGGTCTCCGAGCGGCTGAAGTTCCTGGTCGCGTTCCGGCCCGGGCTCACCTCGCCGTTCCTGGCCGCGCAGATGGCCGGCACCTTCCAGAACCTCACCGGCGGCCGGCTGCTCCTCAACGTGGTCACCGGTGGGGAGAGCCACGAGCAGCGGATGTTCGGCGACTTCCTCGACAAGGAGGCCCGCTACGCCCGCTGCGACGAGTTCCTGGACATCGTCCGCGCGCTGTGGCGCCGCGAGACCGTCACCTTCGAGGGCGAGCACCTGCGCGTGCAGGACGCGGTGCTCGACCAGGTCCCCGACCCGGTGCCCGAGATCTACTTCGGCGGCTCGTCCGCGGCCGCCGGCACCGTGGCGGCCCGGCACGCGGACGTGTACCTGACCTGGGGCGAGCCGCCCGCCGCCGTACGCGAGAAGCTCGACGCGATCCGCAAGCGCGCCGCGGACGAGGGCCGCGAGGTGCGCTTCGGCATCCGGATGCACACGATCACCCGCGACACGTCCGACGAGGCCTGGGCCGAGGCGGACCGGCTGCTGGCCGGCATCGACCCGGCCCGCCATCGAGAAGGTGCAGGCAGGCCTGCGCCGCAGCGAGTCCGAGGGCCAGCGCCGGATGCTCGACCTGCACCAGGGCGGCACGGACCGCCTCGAGGTCCACCCGAACGTCTGGGCCGGCGTCGGCCTGGTCCGCGGCGGCGCCGGCACCGCGCTGGTCGGCAGCCACGAGGAGGTCGCCGACCGGATCGAGGAGTACGCCGACCTCGGGAT
>JABFXA010000100.1 GCA_013361955.1 Nocardioidaceae bacterium | reverse complement strand
CGACGTGATCCGCGAGCTGGTGGCCGCCGAGCCCACCGGACGCCCGGTGGTCGTGGTGTCCAGTGACCAGGCGGTGGCCCGCGACGTCCGTCGCGACGGGGCGCGGGTGGTCGCGGCGACCGCGCTCAGCCGGCTACTGTCCCGCGGCTGAGGCCTGGCCGGCGCCGTCGGGGTAGAACATCTCCGACTCGGAGTAGCGGTGCCCGACGGACAGGTCGTAGACGACGAGCTGGTAGTCGCGCAGCAGGGCACGTGCCCGCGGGCTGAGATCCGCCGGCTCCACGAGCTCGTCGTCGGCGTCGATGTACGCGTCGTTCGCGAGGCCGGGCACCTCGGCGTACAGGTCGCGCAGGAGCACGTAGTACGGCGGCAGGGGCGCCTGGAGCGCGTCGAGGATCAGCGGGAAGAAGTACACGGGGCTCGTGGTGGGGAGCCGATGCGGCTCCAGGTGGCCGAAGTTGGACCAAAGGAAGAACGGCGTCTCGTGCATGGCCCGGACACCGCTGGCTCGCTGCGTCGCGTCCGGCCACACGGCGGGCAGGTGGTCGCCGTAGAAGAGCACGACGGTCTTCTCGGGCGACCGACGCAGGTCGGTGAGGAAGTCCGCGGTCTCCTTGTCCGTGTGGTTGATGCCGCGCAGGTAGTTCGACGCCTGATCGGTCGCCGAGGGGTCCAGGCCGGTCACCTTGATGGGGTCGTCGTAGGAGTCCGACCAGGGGAAGTGGTTCTGCATGGTGACCAGGTCGACGTAGAGGGGCTGGTCGCTGGCCCCGATCTGGTGCTCGACCTCCTGGTAGGCCGCCTGGTCGGAGATGTAGCGGCTGTGCCCGAGCCTCTGCTGCGACTGCATCGTGGAGTCGTGCACGAAGCGGTCGAACCCGAGCACCGGGTAGGCCTTGTCACGCCGGTAGACGACCGGCTTGTACGGGTGGACGGCGACCGCGCGGTGGCCCAGCGACTTCAGGTAGCCGACCGCCGACGGCCAGTCGCGGTACCGCGGCAGCAGCTGTGAGTAGGGGTAGGTCAGCTGCGGCGAGAACTGGGTCAGCGACATGCCGGTGAGCGTCTCGAACCCCATGTTCGCGGTGCCGCCGCCGTAGTGCTGGGCGAGGGTGTGCCCCGACGGCACGGTCCGCATCAGCGCACGCGTGCGGGGGATGGGGTCCTCGCCGAGGTGTGGGCCCTTGACCGACATCGGGTCGCTGAACGACTCGCTGAGCACCATGACGATGTTGACGCCGTCCAGCGCCGCTGGGTCACGCGATGAGTTCAGGGCGCGGGCCTCGCCGGTGTACCTGGCGGCGATCCGCTGCATGGTTGCGCGGCTGTAGCCCGCGGGCTTGTCGATGACCGGCGCGTCCAGGTTGTAGAGCGAGCCGGCGACGAAGCCGTTCTGCACGTAGTTCGCCAGCTGCGACCGGGTGTCCCACTGCGCCCCGGCAGACTCGAAAGCCCGGCGCAACGGGTCCCCCGGGCTGTTGAAGTGCGTGAAGGACCCCAGCAGCAGCAGGCACCCGCTGGCGGCCGCGACGCGCACGGCCAAGAGCCGACGGTGCGTGCGCCGATCGGTCGCGCGCCTCACGGATGGGAACCTGCGACAGGCGATCCGGCCCACGAGCACCACGAGTGCCACGGCCACCCACAGCAGCACCGCGAGCCGGACCAACATGGCGGTGTCCGCCATCTGGAGCAGGAACCCCGGCTGTCCGGCGAAGGAGATGTCGGCCGGGTAGACCGGCTCGACGCGGAAACGGAGCTTGTCGTAGTTGATCAGGCCGACGACGACCCAGGTGGCCGTCACGATCCCGAGCGGCAGCCACAGCCGACCGGTGATCGCGACCAGCAGCACGGTCGGCACCCACATCACCAGGGCCTGCAGGAGGAAGAGCAGGGGAGCCGTCGCGCTGACGAAGCCGCTCGCCGCGTCCTGCAGGTAGTCGACGAGCACCAGCAGGCCCGCCGTCCACAGGAACGACACCGCCATGGCCGCGCCGATGGTCCGGCGCGCACTCGGTGGTCTGCGCGCGGGCGACGGCGCGGGGACGACCGCCTCGGCCTCCTCCTCGCGCAGCAGGCTCATGACCGCGGCACCTGGAACATGTCGGCGAGGGAGTACCGCTTGCCGACGGAGAGGTCGTACTGCACGAGCCGGTAGTCGCGCAGCAGCGCCCGCGCCCGCGGCGACAGGCCCGACTTCGGCACCACGTGGTCGTCGTCGTCGATGTAGCTGCCCAGGTCCATCCCCGGGATCTCCTGCTGCATCTTGTCGAGCAGCGCGTAGTACGGCGGGAGCGGGGCGCCGACCACGTCGAGGGTCTCCGGCAGCAGGTAGACAGGGCTGACCGTCGAGGTGTGCTCGGTGCGGGCGGGCCGGAAGCTCGACCAGATGAAGTACGGCGTCTCCTTCATCCGGCGGTCGCCGTTGGTCGCGCGCACGTCCCGCGGCCAGAACCCGGGCTGGTGGTCGCCGTAGAAGACCACGACGGTCTTCTCCCCGGAGGTCTCGAGCCGGCTCAGGAACCCCTGGAGCGCCTGGTCGGAGTGCCGGAGGCCGCGCAGGTAGTCGGACGCCTGGTCCGCGGCGTCGCCGGAGAGCCCGGACATCCCGATCGGGTCGTCGTATTGACCCGGATAGGGCCCGTGGTTCTGCATGGTCACGAGGTTCACGAACAGCGGGTCGTCGCTGGTCGAGATCTGCCGTTCGACCTCGCCGAAGGCGGCGGAGTCGGAGATGTACTGCCCGTGGGCGAGTCGGCTGCGGTCGTGCATGCCGTTCTGGTCCACGAACTGCTGGAAGCCGAGGACCGGGTAGGTGTCCTTGCGCCGGTACATCTGGGTCAGGTACGGGTGCACGGCGACCGCTCGGTGCCCGTGCGCCCGGAAGTACCCGACGGCGCTCGGGAAGCTCTGGTACTGCGGGACGAGCATCTGGTACGGCGTGGTCAGCTGCGGCGCGAACTGCGACAGCGACATGCCGGTGAGGGTCTCGAACTCCACGTTCGCGGTCCCTCCGCCGACCTGGTGCGCGAGCAGGTTCCCCGACGAGGTCTGGCCCATCAGCCGACGGGTGAACGGGATCGGGTCCTCCGCGGGACGCACGCCGGCCAGCCGGGTCGGGTCGCTGAACGACTCGCTGAGCACCACCACGATGTTCACGTCGTCGAGCGCGTGCGGGTCGCGGCCGGCGTTGCGCTGCGCGGCCTCCGCGACGTACCGGGCGGCGACCTCGTGCATGGTCGCCTCGGAGTAGCCCGCCGGCTTGGCCATCGCTGGCGTCTTCAGGTTGAAGAGCGTCCCGCCGACGAAACCGTTCTTCAGGTAGTTGCCGGCCTGGAACCACGGCGTCCACCGGCTGCCGCCGGCGTCGTACGCCGCACGCACGAGGTTGCCGGGCGTGTTGAAGTGCGACGCGTAGGTCAGGAAGCCGCAGCACGCGACGACGACGGCGAGGCGGACCCACAGCAGCCGGCGCCACGCGCGCGTCTCGTCGCGGCGGCGCAGCCGCGGGAACCGGCGGGTGGCGACGCGGCCGACCAGCAGGACGAACACGGCGACGACGGCGAGCAGGCCGAGCAGCAGGACCAGCCGGCCGGGCTGCACCATCTCCGCGAGGAAGCCGGGCGTGCCCACGAAGGCGACGTCGCTGGGGTAGACCGGCTCGGCGCGGATCTGCAGCTTGATGTTGTCGGCCAGCCCGAGCGCGATCACGCCGACGAGCAGGAGGGCTGCCGGGACCCACAACCGACCCAGCGTCGCAACGACAGCCAGCAACACGGCCCAGACCACGAGGGTGCCGAGCAGGAAGAGCACCGGGGTGCCGACCAGGAAGTCCGAGACCAGGCGCGGGGCGTCGCCGCCGTGCTGGAGGAGCTCGAGCACCAGGTTGCAGAACGCCGCCCAGCCCACGGTGAACAGCAGCGCGGCCCGCGGGGTGCGGTACCGCGACCGGCGCGTCGCGTCGGACGGATCAGGCGTCTCCTCGACGGCAGCTGACTCGTCTCGCGGTTCGTCCAGCACGGGGGTACTCACGGCCCGGCAACGGTAAAGGCGCCGACAGTGCCCTGTCCGGGAGACGGCGGAAGATCAGCCGTTCGGTGGAGACAGCAACGCCGACTCGGCGTAGCGCCGGCCCACGGAAAGGTCGTACTGCACGAGGCGGTAGTCGTGCAGCAGCCGCCGTGCCCGCGGCGACAGGTCCCTCTCCTGGACGCCGCGACCGTCGGGCAGGACGTACTCGCCCGGTCGCAGGGCCGGGATCTCGGCCCGGAGGTCGTGCAGCAGCATCCAGTACGCCGGGAGCGGCGCGCCGAGCCCGTCCGCGAGGTCGGGGAGGAAGTACATCGGGCTCGACTCCCGCACCTTGGGGCTGGGGAGCGGCCCGGTCGTCGACCACAGGAAGTACGGCGTCTCGTGGAAGGCGCGCTCGCCGGTCCGCTTGCGCAGGTCGCCCGGCCAGAAGCCCGGGAGGTGGTCGCCGTAGAACACCACGGCGGTGGGCTCACCCGACGCCGTGAGCCGGGAGAGGAACCGTCGCAGCGCCGCGTCCGAGCGCTCCAGCCCGCCGACGTAGTCCTGTGCCTGCGTCAGCGTGTCGCCGGAGACGCCGCCGACCCGGGTCCGGGCGCCGAACTGACCCCCGTACGGGCGGTGGTTCTGCATCGTGACCAGGTTGACGAACAGGGGTCGGCGGCTCGTGGCGATCCGATCCGTGACCTCACGGAACGCGGCGTCGTCGGAGATGTAGGCGCCGTGCCCGGCCCTGCCGCGGTGCCGCATGTGGTCCTGGTCCACGAGGTCGGCGAAGCCGAGCCGGGGATAGACCTTGTCGCGGCCGTAGGTCGTGGCGCTGAACGGGTGCACGCCGATCGCCCGGTGCCCGGTCGCGGTCAGGTACCGCGCGGCCGACGGGAACTCTCGCGAGCGGGGGACGAGCACCTGGTACGGCGCGCTTGCCTGCACGGTGAGCTCGGACACGGACATCCCGGTGAGGGCCTCGAACTCGACGTTCGCGGTGCCGCCGCCCAGGTGCTGGGTCAGCATCGAGCCCGAGGCGGTGCTGCCCATCACCGACCGCGTGAACGGGATCGGGTCGCGCGACAGGCGCACCCCCGCGACCCGCGCCGGGTCGCTGAACGACTCGCTGAGCACGACGACCACGTTCGTGTCGTCGAGCGCGGCCGGGTCCCGGCCGGCGTTGAAGGCGGCTGCCTCCGCGGCGTACCGGTCCGCCAGCCGCTGCATCGTCCGCCTGCCGTAGCCGTCCGGGCGGTGCATGAGGACCGGATCGAGGTTGAAGAGCGTGCCCGCCACGAAGCCGTTCACGAGGTAGGTGCCGGACTGGGACCAGGGCGCCCAGCGGGCACCCGCTCCCTCGAACAGGGCCCGCGCACGGTTCGACGGGTCGTTGAACCCGTGCAGGTAGCCCAGCACCAGCGCGCACACGAGCACGGTCGCGGCTCGGGTGGCGACCACGTCGTACCGGCGATGACGGTCCTCCAGCGGTGGGAACCGGTGGCTGAGCAGCCGCCCGGGCAGGACCCCGGCCAGCACCGCCGCCAGGGTGACCACGACGATCGCGAGCACCGCGCCCGGGGTCACCATGTCGCTGACGAACCCGAGCTGTGAGACGAAGGTCAGGTCGCTGGGGTACAGCGGCTCGTCGCGGAGCACCAGCTTCGTGTGGTCCACCGCGCCGAGCAGCACGGCCGCGCCGAGCAGCAGCCCGCACGGGACCCACACCCGTGCGGTGAGCGCCACCAGGAGCACCAGCACCAGCAGGACGACGAAGGTGCTCACCGCGAACAACGGCAGCGACCGGGTCAGGGGGGACGGGACGGCGACGGAGAGGTCGCCGCCCGCCTGGAGCACGTTGACCGCGAGGTTGCAGAGCGCGGACCAGCCGAGTGCGACGGCCAGCGTGCCCAGCACGATCCCGTGCCAGGGGCGACGTCCCTCCGGTGCGTCGTCGGGCGAGGTGGGCGTACGCCGGCTCGCCGCCGTTGCCTCGGTGGCGCCGGCGTCGACGAGGGGACCGATGGGTCTGCTCATGCGCCTCGGGGACGAGTGGGTGCGTGGGGTCGGGGGACGGTGCGCGCACGGTCGCCACGACGGCCACACGATAGGTGAGTCGCGGCCGCCTCGACCCCGGATCGCTGGAACCGGCCGGGGCGGCCCTCGGAAACTGTCGGTGCCCACTGTCAGCCTCGTGGGTACGCCGACACACGGAGGGAACCGATGAGCGTGCACATCGACTGCGACACCTGCCTGGTGCGCGGCCTGGC
>JABFXA010000075.1 GCA_013361955.1 Nocardioidaceae bacterium | reverse complement strand
GCCACCGGCGTCCGCTCGGGCGGGCGACGGTGCAGCACCTCGCCGGCCAGCTCGCCGGCCCGCGAGAACGCCACCCGGCCGACCTGGCCCACGACCATCCTGCCGATCGCCGCGGTGCCCTTGGCCTGCTCGACCGCCTTCGCGGCCGCACCCTTGGGGTCCTTCAGGGCGTCGAGAGCGGCGTCCTTGAGCTTGTCGATCGGGTTGTTGCTGCCAGCCACGATGAGCCTTCCGTTCGGTCCGGGGTCGGGATCGCTGTGCCCAGGGCTGCCCAGCATGATGCCACCGCGCGCGCCGGGCGCGCGGGCGGGTGCTCAGCCGGTCCGCTCCGTGACCCAGAGCCGGATCACGCCCTCGACGACCGGGGTCCCGTCGTCGCGCAGCGCCCGCACCCGCACCGGCACGTCCGGGTCGTCGCCCGTCCACTGCGCCGCGTCGGTCTCGGCGATGCAGGTGATGTCGCTGACCGCCTTCGCGGTGTAGTCGACGGACATGCCCTTGGGGATCCAGCGCTTGCCGGGCGGGACGCTGGCCTCCGCGAGCGCGCCCATCGCCGCCTCCAGCCCGTTGCAGATCGCGATCACGTGCACCGTGCCGATGTGGTTGAGCACCCGGCGGCGCTTGCGGACCAGCACCTCGGCGTAGTTGGGCCGCAGGTCGACGAAGCGCGGCTTCACCGACGCGAAGTACGGCGCCTTGCGGCTGAACAGCAGCGAGAACAGGCGGTCGCCGTGCGGCAGCCGGGTGGCCTGCCGGTAGAGGCTGAGGACGCGGGGCATGGCGGCAGTGTATTACCCACCGGTAACAAAGCCGCCGAGTACCCCCGGGACGTCCAGCGTGCAGCCGACCACGGTGTCCACCCGGCCGTCGGGCTGCGGCTCGTCGAACCACAGCCCGCGCACGAAGCCGAGCTTGTCGAGCACCCGCAGCGACACGGCGTTGCGGTGGTCGGGCGCCGCGAACACCTCGGCGAGCCCGGCGTAGTGCGGGCGGACCACGTCGCGGAGGTACGCCCACAGCATCCGGGTGCCGGTCCCGTTGCCCACCCAGGCCGGCTCCCCCACCAGGTAGTCGACGCCGACCGCGTCGGGCCGGGCGGTGAGCAGGGCGTACTCCGGGTGGTCGCCGATCCGGTAGTCCTGCAGCATCCCGACCGAGCGGCCGCTCACCTCGAGCACCCACAGCCGGGTCGGGTCGGCGCCGTCGAGGGCGGGCCCGTAGTGCCGCTCGGCGGCCTCGACGCTGGCCGCCTCGTCACCCCACCAGCGGGCGACGTGCGGCCGCCCCTGCCAGGCCACCACGTCGGGCAGGTCGGCCCGGGTCATCGGCCGGAAGCCGACCACGACGCGGGGGACGGCGACGGCCCGACGGGCCGCCTGCCCCGCGGGGGCGGCGGCCCGCTCCGGCAGGTGCGGCACGTCGCAGCACAGCAGGCCGTCGGGGCCGGAGAGGTCGAGCGCCCAGACGTCCGGCTCCGGCGTCCCGGTCGCGGCGCGGACGGCGTCCTCGCAGCGGCTCAGCACGGAGCCGCCGGTGTCGCGCACCGGCAGGTCGGCGAGCCCGCCGCGCGGGTCGCGGAGCACGACGTGCACGGTCACGGGCGGACGGTCACCGGCTGGCGGGCTCGTCGAAGCCGTCGAACCCGGCCGCCTCCAGCTCCTCGCGCACCACTCGGTAGCACAGGCCCGCCGGGTAGCCCTTGCGCGCCAGCATCCCGGTCAGCCGCCGGGCCGCGGCGTCGCGGCCGTGCCGCTGCACCGAGCGGAGCTTGCGCCGCACCAGCGTGCGGGCCGCCTCCACCTCGTCGTCGGGGTCGACCTCGTCGAGGGCGACCCGGGCGGTGTCGTCGTCGACGCCCTTGCGCCGCAGCTCCTGGGCCAGCGCCCGCCGCGCCAGCCCCTTGCCGGACTGGCGGGACTGCACCCAGGCCCGCGCGAACGCCTCGTCGTCGACCAGGCCGACCTCCTCGAACCGGTCGAGCAGCCGGTGGGCGACCTCGTCGGGGACGCCCTTGCGCGCCAGCCGGGTCTCCAGCTCGGCCCGGCTCCGCGCCTGGCCGGTGAGCTGGTCGAGCAGGATCTTGCGGGCCACCGACTCCGGGTCGGGCTCCGGGTCCTGCGCCCGGTCGCGCTCCGGGTCGGGGAACGCGGGACCGCCCGTCCCATCCCCTGGGAGGTGAGGATCGGACGGGCGGCCGTGCGTCGACGGTGTCACGGACGAGCAGCCGGTGCGGGGTTTTTCAGAAGTCGATCCCGGTGGGCTCGAGCGGGACCGGCGCGTCGTCGAGCTGGTCGACCTGCGGGCCCACGCCGAGCTTCTCGAGGATCTTCTTCTCCAGCTCGTTGGCGAGGTCGGGGTTGTCGCGGAGGAACGCGCGGGCGTTCTCCTTGCCCTGCCCGAGCTGGTCGCCCTCGTAGGTGTACCAGGCACCGGCCTTGCGGACGAGGCCCGCCTCGACGCCGACGTCGATGAGACCGCCCTCGCGGCTGATGCCGCGGCCGTACATGATGTCGAACTCGGCCTGCTTGAACGGCGGGGCGACCTTGTTCTTGACCACCTTGACGCGGGTGCGGTTGCCGACCATCTCCTGGCCGTCCTTGAGCGTCTCGATGCGGCGGACGTCGAGCCGGACCGACGCGTAGAACTTCAGCGCCCGGCCACCGGTGGTGGTCTCCGGGGAGCCGAACATCACGCCGATCTTCTCGCGCAGCTGGTTGATGAAGATCGCGGTGGTGCCGGCGCCGTTGAGGGCACCGGTCATCTTGCGCAGCGCCTGGCTCATCAGCCGGGCCTGCAGGCCGACGTGGCTGTCGCCCATCTCGCCCTCGATCTCCGCGCGGGGCACGAGGGCGGCCACCGAGTCGATGACGATCAGGTCGAGCGCGCCGGAGCGGATCAGCATGTCGGCGATCTCGAGCGCCTGCTCACCGGAGTCGGGCTGCGAGACCAGCAGCGCGTCGGTGTCGACGCCGAGGGCCTTGGCGTACTCGGGGTCGAGCGCGTGCTCGGCGTCGATGAAGGCGACGATGCCGCCGGCGGCCTGGGCGCTGGCCACCGCGTGCAGGGCGACCGTCGTCTTGCCGGAGGACTCCGGGCCGTAGATCTCCACGACCCGGCCGCGCGGCAGGCCGCCGAGGCCGAGGGCGATGTCGAGCGAGATCGCGCCGGTCGGGATCACCTCGAGCGGAGCGCGGGTCTCGTCGCCGAGCCGCATCACCGAGCCCTTGCCGAACTGCCGCTCGATGTTGGCGAGGGCCGCGTCGAGCGCCTTGTCGCGGTCGCCGCCCGATCCGCCGCCGCGAGCACCTGGGGTGTTGGCCATGGATGTCTTCCGTCCGTCTGTCCGCTTCGTGGCGGAGCCTGTCCTCTTCGTCATTTGAGGAGGACCCTAGGGACCGCCTCCGACAGTTCGCGACCCCGATCCGGAGACCTGTGGAGAACCGTCCGCGACCGGGTCTGTGCCCACGCTAGCCGAACAGGTGTTCGATCCCGGGAAGGACACGCCGACGCGCCGGAACGGCTCAGACGAGGGCGTCGGCGACCAGCCGGTCGGACAGCGCGCGCACCCACGCGCGGGCGCCCGGGTCGTCGGCCTGCGGGTCCGGCTGGGCCTCGTGCACGCCGTCGAAGTACCGCCCGCTCACGCCGTCGAGCGCCGGGTCGGCGACCAGCCGCCAGGTGGCGTCGAGGCCCTCCTCGACGGTGCTCACCGGCTGCTGCCCGGCCTCGCGGACCATCGTGGTGTCCATGAACGTCGCCGGGTGCAGGGCGTTGACGGTGACGTCGCTGCCGACCAGGTCGGCGGCCAGGTCGTAGGTCGCCATCACCTGCGCGAGCTTGGCGCGGCGGTACGCCGTCACGCCGTCGTACCCCTCCTCGGTGAGCGGGTCCTCCGGGTCGAGCGCGAGCTGGCCGGCCGAGGCCACCTGCACGACCCGCGCGGGCGCGGAGGCGCGGAGCAGGTCGCCGAGCCGGAGCGCGAGCAGGTACGACGCGAGGTGGTTGACCGCGAACCGGAGCTCGATGCCGTTCGCGCTCACCTCGCGAGCCGCCCCGGGCGACCCGAACCCGACGCCGGCGTTGTTCACCAGCACGTGGAGCGCGTCGTACTCCTCCAGCACCGCGTCCGCGAGCCGGCCCACCTCGCGGAGGTCGGCGAGGTCGGCCTGCACGGTGTCGATGCTGGTGCCGGTGTCGCGCTCGACGTCGAGGGCCAGCTCCTCCAGCCGCTTCGGGTCGCGGCCGTGCGCGACGACCTGGGCGCCGTGCGCGGCCAGCCGTCGGACGAGGGCGCGGCCGAGGCCGCCGGTCGCGCCGGTGACGAGGACGGTCTGCTCTTCGAGTGGTCGCATCGTCCGGGCAACGACACGACGCGGCGGCGACATTCCCGGACCTAGGCTGGGCGCATGCCAGGACGCGAGACGTACGTCGGTGCCGCTCGGTCGTTCGCCGACCTGGTCGCGCGCCTCCCCGCCGACGCGTACGACGGCCCCGGGCTCGGCGCGTGGGACCTGCGCGCGCTGGTCGGTCACGCGTCGCGGTCGGTGGTGACCGTGCTGGAGTACCTCGACCGTCCCGGCCGCGCGGAGGACGTCGTGGTGCCCGACGCGGAGGGCTACTACGCGGCTGTCGTGGCGACGCTCGGCGACCCGGCGCAGGCGCAGGCCGTCGTCGAGCGCGGCCGGGCGGCGGGCGAGGCGCTCGGGGATGACCCGGCGGGCCACGTCGCGGCGCTCGTCGACGAGGTGACCGCGAAGCTCGCCGGGTTCGACGACGACTACGTGCTGACCACGATCGCCGGCCCGATGCGGCTGCGCGACTACCTGCCGACGCGCACGTTCGAGCTGGTGGTGCACGGCCTCGACGTCGCGCGCGCCACCGGGCTGCGGCCCGGCTTCGGCGACGACGCCACCGCGGAGGCGGTGACGCTCGCCGCGCGGACCGCGGTGCGCACCGGCCTCGCCGAGGACCTGCTCCTCGCGGTGACCGGGCGCACCGGCCTGCCCGACGGCTTCAGCGTGGTGTGAGCGGGTCCTCTCTAGACTCCCGTTCCATGCGGAGGCTGGTCGCTCTCGGTGTGCTCGTGCTCGCTGCCGGATGCAGCTCGTCGGGCGCGCCGGCGGCCGGGACCCCGGTCGGCTGCGGGCTGCTCCCCCAGCCCCAGGTGGTCGGCGTGGTCGGCGACGACACCGCGTCGCGCGGGCAGGGGTCCGTGAGCGCGCTGCGCGACGACCACCTGGCGGCGAGCTGCCGGACCGTCGACGAGGGCGACGACGCGCGGTACGTCACGGTGCGGGCGATGTACCACCCGACGCCGTACGAGCTGCCGAAGCGGGGCTGCAGCGAGGGCTGGGTGTACGCCGGGACGCCCGAGAAGTACACGCCGGCCTGCCAGGAGTTCGCCGACGGACAGGGCCGGACCGAGCTCATCGTGCGGTGGCAGCCCTTCGTCATGCGCATCGCGATCGGACGGCCGAACAAGGACTGGGGCGGTGACCCGGAACGGGCGCTGAAGATGAGCCGCGACCTCGCCCAGCGGCTCAGCGTCCAGGAGGCGGAGGGCGAGGGCTGAGGGCTAGCCTCGCTCGCGGTCCCGCACGCCGAACCACCACGCCGCGAGGCCGCCGCCGATCGCGCCGAAGAGGTGGCCCTGCCAGGAGATGCCCGGCTGCCCGGGCAGCACGCCGAGCAGCACGGTGCCGTAGACCAGGAACAGCGCCACCCCGATCAGCACCTGCCGGACCCGGAACGAGAACAGTCCGCGCAGCAGCAGGTAGGTCAGCCACCCGAAGGCCAGCACCGAGGCGCCGAGGTGCACGGTGTTCGGCGGCCCGACCAGCCAGGTGCCGATGCCGCCGACCACCCAGACGATGCCGGTCACCGCGGCCCAGCGGGCGAACCCGTCGAGCAGGATCAGGAACCCGAACACCAGCAGCGGCACGGTGTTCGCGAGCAGGTGCGCCCAGCTCGCGTGCAGCAGCGGCGCCCACAGGATGCCGTCGAGACCGGTCGCCTCGCGCGGCTCGATGCCGTCGCCGTCGAGCCGGTGCCGCATCAGCGTGTCGACGAGCTCCACGACGTACAGCAGGGCGACGAAGCCGAGGATCACCTCGATCGCCAGGGGCACGCGGGACCGGGCGGCGTCACGCGGCGCTCGCGTCGGGAGGCTCACGACTCCACGCTAGCGAGGGGCCGGTCGCGCGGGTCAGGATCAGCGCATGCACCTCGAGCCCGCGACCGCCGCGCACGCCGACGCGCTCGCCGCGCTCGCGCTGCGCCGCTGCCCGCTGCTGCCG
>JABFXA010000296.1 GCA_013361955.1 Nocardioidaceae bacterium | reverse complement strand
GCAGCTGCACGGTCGGGTCGGCGGGCGGGTCGACCGGCGCCGCGCGGCCGTCGTCGCCGACCCGGACCGCGGCGCACGCCGGCGTCTCGCCGGTCACCTCGACGACCACGGTGGTGCCGGCCCCGGGCGCGACGCGCTTGCCGACGACGTACCCGAGGCCGCGGGTGAACACGCCGACCACGTGCGCCGCCGCGGGGCTGTCCAGGCCACCGGGCCGCCCGACCGCGCGGCGCACGTCCTGCTCGTGCATCCACACGTCGAGGGGTCGGTTGGACAGCAGCGTCTCCCAGCTCCAGCCGATGCCACCGGGGGTGCGCGGCGGGTCGCCCTTCGGGTCGGCCGGTGGGTCGGCCCGGAGCTCCGCGAGCCGGGTGCGGGCCGCGGCCTCGAGCTCCTCGACGATCTTCGCGGGCGGCCAGTCCCGGCGGGCGACCGGTCCGCGCTCGGTGTAGGCGCCCATCAGCGACACCACGTGCGCCGCCTCGGGGACCGGCACGTCCTCCTGCGGGTTGCCGGCCAGCTCCGACTCGAGGTGCGCCAGGTGCGCCGCGACCGCGTGCACGTCCCAGCCGGGCAGGTCGGTCGGGCGCGACCAGTCCTCCTCCTCGAGGGAGCGGAGCAGGGCGACCGCATCGGCCACCGCGCGCTCCCAGACGTCGACGTACTGCTGCAGCCTGTCGTCGGGTGCCATGCGGGGGAGCCTAGGGCCGGAGCACGGGAAGCGGCACCGGGGTCGTCGTGTTGACTACCGGCGTGACCACCGAGACCGGACGCCGCCCGCGCGTGCGCGCCCCCGAGCTGCGCGGCCGGGGCTGGCTGAACACCGACCGCGAGCTGACGCTGTCGGACCTGCGTGGCCGGTTCGTGCTGCTCGACTTCTGGGCGTTCTGCTGCGTGAACTGCCTGCACGGGCTCGCCGAGATGCGGCCGCTGGAGGAGAAGTACGCCGGCGAGCTCGTCGTGGTCGGCGTGCACTCGCCGAAGTTCGTGCACGAGGCAGACGCCGACGCGCTGCGCGCCGCGGTGGAGCGCTACCAGGTCGAGCACCCGGTGCTCGACGACCCCGACCTGGCCACCTGGCAGGCGTACACCGCACGCGCCTGGCCGACCCTGGTGCTCGTCGACCCGGAGGGGTACGTCGTCGCGCAGTACGCCGGCGAGGGACACGTGCACGCCATCGACGCACTCATCGCCGAGCTGCGCGTGGAGCACCGGACCCGGGGCACGCTGCAGCCGGGCGACTCGCCGTACGTCGCGCCGGAGGTGTGGACCGGCGACCTGGCGTTCCCGTCGAAGGCGGTGCTGCTGCCCGGCGGCGGGTTCCTGGTCGCGGACGCCGGCCACCACTCGCTCGTCGAGCTCGACGTGGACGGCGAGACGCTGGTCCGGCGGATCGGCACTGGTGACCGCGGGCTGGTCGACGGCACCCAGCCCGCGTTCAGCGAGCCGAACGGCCTGTGCCTGCTGCCCGCCGACGTCGCCGCCGAGGTGGGCTACGACGTGGTCGTCGCCGACACCGTCAACCACGCGCTGCGCGGCGTCGCCCTCGCGAGCGGCGAGGTCCGCACGCTCGCCGGCGACGGCCACCAGCTGATGCAGGGCGTGTCCGGCGACAGGCTGTCGAGCCCGTGGGACGTGGCCTGGTGGCACGACCGGGTCTGGGTGGCGATGGCCGGCGTCCACCAGCTGTGGACCTTCGACCCGCGCACCGGCGCGGTCGACGTCGCCGCGGGCACCGCCAACGAGGGCCTCCTCGACGGCCCGCTCGCCTCGGCCTGGTTCGCGCAGACCTCCGGGCTCGCGGTCTCCGGCGACCGGCTGTGGCTGGCCGACAGCGAGACCTCGAGCCTGCGGTACGTCGAGGGCGGCGAGGTGCGCACGGAGGTCGGCACCGGGCTGTTCGACTTCGGGTTCCGCGACGGGCCGGCCGACCGGGCGCTGCTGCAGCACCCGCTCGGCGTCACCGAGCTCCCCGACGGCTCGGTGGCGGTGTGCGACACGTACAACGGCGCCGTACGCCGGGTCGCCGGAGGCGTGGTCAGCACCCTCGCGACCGGCCTCGCAGAGCCGAGCGGCGCGGTCGTGGACGGCGACGACCTGGTCGTCGTGGAGTCCGCCGCGCACCGGCTCACCCGGGTACCGCTGGCGGGCGTCGTCGCGGTCGACGGCTTCGCGCACACCACCCAGCGGCCGGTCACCGAGGTCGGCCCGGGCGAGCTCGCGCTGGTGGTGGACTTCGCGCCGCCGCCGGGCCAGAAGGTCGACGAGCGCTTCGGCCCCTCCACCCAGCTGCTGGTGTCCAGCACGCCGCCCGCGCTGCTGAAGGCGGGCGACGGCCGCGGCACCGACCTGTCCCGCACCCTCGTCCTCGACCCCTCCGTCGGCGACGGGGTGCTGCACGTGGCCGCCCGCGCGGCCTCCTGCGACGAGCACGGCGGCGAGGGCGCGGCCTGCTACGTGCACCAGCAGGACTGGGGCGTCCCGGTCCGCGTCGTCCCCGGCGCCGACACCCGCCTCGTCCTCCCCCTCGGCGGCCCAGCGGACGGGTAGTCCGTGTCATCTGGCAGGTGGAAGGGCCGCCGGAACCTGCCAACTGACACGGACTACCCGTCCCTCACATCCGCAGGTACGACGCCCCGTTCACGTCGAGCACGGTGCCGGTGCTGAAGCCGGCGTCGGGGGAGGCGAGGAACACCACCGCGGCGGCGACCTCCTCCGGAAGAGCCACCCGGCCCATCGGGCTCTCGGAGCGACGCTCGTCGCCGGCGGCACCGGTCAGCGCCTCGGCGGCCATCTCGGTCTCCACGAAGCCCGGCGCCACGGCGGTGACGGAGATCCGGCGGTGGCCGAGCGCCTTGGCCAGCGACTGCGCCATCGCGATCATGCCGGCCTTGCTCGCGCCGTACGCCGGCTGGCCGGGTTCGCCCCGGAACGCGCCGCGCGAGGCCACGTTGACCACCCGCCCGCCGTCGGGCATGTGGCGTACGGCGCACCAGGTCGCGTTCGCGGCCGCGACCAGGTTCACCGACAAGGTGCGCGCCCACGCCCGCTGCCACTCCTCGTACGTCGTCGCCTCGATGTCGTGCCCCTCGAAGATGCCGGCGTTGTTCACCAGCACGTCGACGCCGCCGAGGGCCGCGGCGGCCTCGTCGACCATCGCGCGGGTGGCGTCGGGGTCGGCGAGGTCGGCCTGCACCAGCACGTGCCCGTCGCCGTCGAGGGAACCCAGCGTCTCCCGGGCGGCGTCCCCGGAGGCGCCGTAGTGCACCGCCACCCGGTCACCGAGCGCCGCGAGCGCGCGCGCCGTCGCCGCCCCGATGCCGCGCGACGCCCCGGTCACGAGCACGGCCCGTCCGTCGCCCATCCTTAGTTGACCTGCCGCTCGCGGCCCTCCCAGTAGGGCTGTCGCAGCTTGAACTTCTGCAGCTTCCCGGTCGCTGTCCGCGCCAGCTCGTCGACGAAGTCGACCCGCTTCGGGCACTTGTAGCCGGCCAGGTTGGTGCGGCAGTGCGCGATCAGCTCCTCGGCCGTCACCTCGCCGTCGGGCACCACGAGCGCGGTCACCAGCTCGCCCCACTTGTCGTCGGGGATCCCGATCACCGCGACCTCCTTGACCTTCGGGTGCGACATCAGCGCGTCCTCGACCTCGATCGAGGAGACGTTCTCGCCACCGGAGATGATCACGTCCTTCTTGCGGTCGGAGATCACCAGGTAGCCGTCGTCGTCGAGGTAGCCGCCGTCGCCGGTGTGGAAGGTGCCGCCCGCCTGCACCCGCGCGGTCTCGTCGGGCTGCTCCCAGTACCCGTCGAGGTTGTGGTTCGACGAGGTGAGCACCTCGCCCTCGGCATCGACCGAGACGCGTACGCCGAGCGCCGGCGCGCCCGCGCGGCCCAGCCGCTGCGCGCGCTCGTGGGCGGACAGGTCGTCCCACTCGGCGCGCATCCGGTTCGAGGTGACCAGCGGCGAGGTCTCGGTCAGCCCGTAGATCTGGCAGAACTCCCAGCCCAGCTCGTCGAGCACCCGCTCGATGGTCCGGGTCGGCGGCGGTGCGCCGGCGACGATGATCCGCACCCGGTCGCGGCCCGGGACCTCGCCGTCCCACGACGCCGCGCCCTCGAGCGCGGCGCTGACCACGGCCGGCGCCGCGCACATCGCGGTGACGCCGTACTCCTCGACGCGGCGCAGGATCTCGGTCCCGTCGACCTGGCGGAGCACCACGTGCTGCGCGCCGACCCCGGTCATCGCGTAAGGCATCCCCCAGCCGTTGGCGTGGAACATCGGCAGCGTGTGCAGGTACACGTCGCGGTCGCCGATCCCCATGTGCAGGCCGAACACCGTCGCGTTCAGCCACAGGTTGCGGTGCGTGAGCTGCACGCCCTTCGGCCGCGCGGTCGTGCCCGACGTGTAGTTGATCGTTGCGGTGGCCGCCTCGTTCGGCTCGGCCCACGGGCGGGGCTCGGCGCCGGGCAGGTACAGGTCGTCGTCCTCGCCCAGCACGAGCTTGTGGGGGACGTCGAGGGCGTCGAGCTTGTCCTTGAGCGCCGGGTCGGCGTACACCACCTCGGCGCCGGAGTGCCCGACGATGTACTCGATCTCCGGCAGGCTGAGCCGGAAGTTCACCGGCACCAGCACCCGTCCCCAGCCGCTCACCCCGAAGAACGAGGTGAGCAGCCGCGCGGAGTTCTGCGAGACGACCGCGACCCGGCCACCGACGGGCACGCCGAGGGCGTCGAGCTTGGCGGCCTGGGCGCGCGCGTTCGCGGCGATCTCGCGGTAGGTCAGCGAGCCCAGGCTCGGCGCCGGTTGGTCGGGTTCGTCGACGACTCCGACGCGGTCGGGGTAGACCGTCTCGGCCCGGTCCAGGAAGTCGCGCACGGTCAGCGGGTAGTACACCTTCCACCTCCAGAAACGGCCCGTCCCGGGGCCTCGCTCCCCTTCCTACCGCGAGTGCGTGTCCGACGTCTCGTCCTCGGTGGTCGGGAGCACCCCCGCGGAGCCCGTAGACTGGTTGCTGCGGCCGGTCGTGGACCGGCCCTTCTCCTGCCCGGTGTGGTGCGCGTCAGCGCGAGGACCAGTGATCGGGCCCGACTCCCGATCGAAGGTTCTCCCCGTGGCATCCCTGCCTGCATTCGCCGACCTCGGCCTGCCCGCGTCCCTCGTGGACGCCCTGGCCACCGCCGGCATCACCACCCCCACCCCCGTCCAGGCCGCGGTCGTCCCCGACGCGCTGGCCGGCCACGACGTGCTCGGCCGCGCGCAGACCGGCTCCGGCAAGACGCTGGCCTTCGGGCTGCCGGTGCTGACCCGGCTGACCGGCCGCCGCAGCCGCCCGCACCAGCCGCGCGCGATCATCATCGTGCCGACCCGCGAGCTGGCCACCCAGGTCCGGCGCTCCCTCGAGCCGCTGGCGCGCGCCGCCCGGCTCCGCCTGGTGACCGTGTACGGCGGCACCGCCTACGACCCGCAGGTGAAGCGGCTGCGCAGCGGGGCCGACATCGTCGTCGCCACCCCGGGTCGGCTGCAGGACCTGATCGACAAGGGCCACTGCCGCACCGACCACGTCGAGGTGACCGTCCTCGACGAGGCCGACCACCTGTGCGACCTCGGCTTCTACCCGGCCGTCGACGCGCTGCTGTCGCAGACCCCGGCGACCGCCCAGCGGATGCTGCTCTCGGCCACCCTCGACGGCGACGTCGACCGGCTGGTCCGCACGCACCTGCGCGAGCCGCTGCTGCACGAGCTCGACCCGAGCCGGGGCGCGGTGACCACCATGGACCACCACGTGCTGGTGGTCGGCGGCTTCCGCGACAAGGTCGAGGCCGCCGCCGCGCTCGTCGAGGCGAACCCCCGCGCGATCGTGTTCACCCGCACCCGCGAGGGGGCCACCGAGCTGCGCGACGCGCTCGGCGAGCACGGCATCGACGCGGTCGACCTGCACGGCAACCTCTCCCAGGGCGTGCGCGAGCGGAACCTGCGCCGGTTCTCCACCGGCCGCGCCCAGGCCGTCGTCGCCACCGACGTCGCGGCCCGCGGCATCCACGTGGACCACGTCGGGCTGGTGGTGCACTTCGACGCGCCGACCGACCCGAAGGCCTACCTGCACCGCTCCGGCCGCACCGCCCGCGCGGGCGAGTCCGGCGCGGTGGTCATCCTGACCACGCCCCGTCGCCTCGACGAGGTGGCCCGGCTGCAGTCGCAGGCCGGTGTCGAGCCCCGGCACCACGACCTGCGCAGCGCGCCGCGGCCGATGACCGCCGAGGCGCTGGCCACCTCCGGCGCGGTCGCCCCGGTCCGCCGGGCGAAC
>JABFXA010000202.1 GCA_013361955.1 Nocardioidaceae bacterium | reverse complement strand
GGCGGCGCCGGCCGGCCGAACAGCCAGCCCTGGCCGCTGTCGCAGCCCATCGCGACCAGCTGCTCGGCCTGCTCGAGGTCCTCGATGCCCTCCGCGCAGACCCGCAGCCCGAGCGTGTGCGCGGCGTCGACGACCAGCTGGACGAGCACGGTGTCGGGCGCGTGGTGCGCGACCCGACGGATCAGCGACCGGTCGATCTTCACGATGTCGAGCGGCAGGCTGCGCAGCAGGGTCAGCGACGAGTGGCCGGTGCCGAAGTCGTCGAGGGCCACCCGGACGCCGAGGTCCTGCAGCCGCTGCAGCGTCGTCGCGGCCGCCGCTACGTCGGTGACCATCGCGGTCTCGGTGACCTCCAGGCACAGCCGGCCCGCGGGCAGGCCGGAGCACTCCAGCGCGGCGGCGACGTCGTCGGCGAAGGCCGGGTCGCGCAGCTGCACCGGCGACACGTTCACCGAGACCAGGAACCGCTCGTCGGCGACCATCGGCCACCGGGCCGCGACCCGACACGCCTGCTGCAGCACGCAGCGGCCGAGCGCGACGATCACCCCGGTGGCCTCCGCGACCGCGATGAACCGGTCGGGCGGCACGTCCCCGAGCTCCTTGTCGCGCCACCGGGCCAGCGCCTCCATGCCGATGGTGGCGCCGGAGGCCAGGTCGACGACCGGCTGGTAGTGCAGGCGCACCTCACCGGCGGCGATCGCTTCCCCGAGGCGCTTCGCCAGCTCCGCTTCGCTCACGGGCGGTCCCCGGAGGTCGCGACGGGCAGGCGTCGCGGGCGGAGCGGGGTGCGCGGGTCCACGGCGCAAGCATGACGCAGAGCGGCGTCCCGGGTGGCCGGAATGACGCTTTTGCGGCGCTCAGCTCAGGAGCAGCTTGTCGAACCGCCGCGAGGCGACCAGCACGCCGATCGCGCCCATCACCAGCAGGTAGAGCACCGACACCAGGGAGTCGGCGGTGACCGCTCCCGTGGTGAGCTCGCGCACCAGGGCGACGCCGCGGTAGAGCGGGGTCGCCTCGACCAGCCAGCGCAGCCACCCGTCGAACGCGGTGACCGGGAAGAACGTCGCCGAGAACAGGAACATCGGCACCAGCGCCAGCCCGATGTACTCGAAGTCCTGCCAGGACTTCATGAACGTGGTCAGCGCCATCCCGGCGCCGCCGAACGCGAACCCGATGAGCCAGGTCGCCGGCCAGGCGAGCACCGCCCACCACGACTCGACCAGACCCATCGCGGCCATCACCAGCAGGAAGCCCAGCGAGTAGACGGCCGAGCGCATCAGGCACCAGGTGAGCTCGCCGCGCGCGATGTCGAGCGTGCGCATCGGGGTGGCGAGCACGCCCTCGTAGACCTTGTCGTAGCGCAGCTTGAAGAAGATCCCGAAGGTGGCGTCGAGCACCGCGCCGTTCATCGCCGACGCCGCGAGCATGCCGGGGGCGACGAACGCGGCGTACGGGACCAGGTGGCCGTTGACGTCGAAGCCCTCGACCAGCCGGCCGACGCCGACGCCGATCGAGAACAGGTACAGCACCGGCTCGAGGAAGCCGGTCAGGAACACCAGCCAGTCGCGGCGGTAGACCAGGAAGTTGCGGCGGACGATCTCCCAGCCGGTGGTCTGCGGCGCGGCGGCGGCGCGGACGAGGGATGCGGTGACGAGGGCCAACTCAGACCTCCAGCCGCTTGTCGAGGCGCCAGACCGCGAGCACCCAGCCGCCGACCGCGAGGACGACGAGGTAGGTCAGGTGCACCAGCGCGAGGCCGGGCCGGACGGTGTCGAGCAGCAGCATCCGGGTCAGGTCGACGCCGTGCCACAGCGGGGTCAACCGGGCGATCGCCTCCAGCGTCGGCGAGAGGTTCGAGATCGGGAAGAAGGCCCCGGAGAACAGGAACAGCGGGATCACCAGCAGCCGGTAGATCAGCGCGAACCCGGACTCGGAGCGGATGGTCGCGGAGTAGGCGAAGAACAGCCCGCAGAACGCCAGCCCGGTGAGCACCAGCACCGGCCATGCGAGCAGCACGCCCCACACCGTGGCGAACACCCCGAACGGCGCCATCACCAGCAGGAACACCCCGGTGGTCAGCGCGATCCGGCAGCCCGCGAAGGCCAGGTGCGCGGTGACCACGTCGGGCACGGCGAGCGGGGTGGCGACCATGGCGTAGTAGGTGCGGTGCCACTTCAGGCAGCCCATCACCGGCCAGGTCGTCTCGCCGGCGGCGATCTGCATCGCGTGCGCCGCGGCCAGTCCCGGGGCCACGAAGGCGAGGTACGACGGTGCGCCCTCGAGGTCGGCGCCGCCCCGGTCGACGAACCCGCCGAGCAGCACGCCCATCGCCACGACGTACAGCAGCGGGACCACGAAGGACGTGATCACCGAGCCCTTCCAGGTGCGCTGGTAGACCGTCGTCCAGTAGACCCGCTGGCGCGCGACCATGCCCCAGTCGGGCAGCAGCCGCTGCCGGACCGGCACGGGTGTGGTGGAGGTCGCCATCAGTCGACCAGCGTCCGTCCGGTGAGCCGGAGGAAGACGTCCTCCAGCGTCGAGCGGCGCACCAGCACCGCGACCGGCTGCAGGCCGCGCTCGTGCACCCGCGCCAGGGTCTGCTCGCCGTCGTGGGTGTACAGCAGCAGCCGGTCGGGCAGCACCTCGACCCGGTCGGCGAGGTCGGCGACCCGCTCGGCCAACGCGGCGTGCTCGCCGACCGCGAACCGGAGCTCGGCGACCTCGCGGGTGGAGTGCTCGCGGATCAGCGCGAGCGGCGACCCCTGGGCGACGATGTCGCCGCCGTCCATGACCACCAGCCGGTCGCAGAGCTGCTCGGCCTCGTCCATGTAGTGGGTCGTGACCACCAGCGTCTTGCCCTGCTGCTTCAACCGGAACAGCCGGTCCCACAGCAGGTGCCGGGCCTGCGGGTCGAGGCCGGTGGTCGGCTCGTCGAGCAGCAGCAGGTCGGGGTCGTTGATCAGCGAGCGGGCGATGGTGAGCCGCCGCTTCATGCCGCCGGAGAGGTCGACGACCTTCGCCTTCGCCTTGTCGGTGAGCTGCACGAAGTCCAGCAGCTCGTCGGCGCGCCGGCCGGCCTCGGCCTTGCGGATGCCGAAGTAGCTCGCGTAGACGACCAGGTTGTCGCGGATGTTCAGCTCGAGGTCGAGGGTGTCCTCCTGCGGACAGACACCGAGGCGGGCCCGGATCTGCGGGCCGTGGGTGCGCGGGTCGAGCCCGAGGATGGACAGCGAGCCGGCCGACGGCGGCGACACCGCGGCGATCATCCGCATCGTGGAGGACTTGCCCGCACCGTTGGGCCCGAGGAAGCCGAACGACTCCCCCGGCTGCACGTCGAGGTCGATGCCGTGCACCGCCTCGAAGTCGCCGTAGGACTTGCGCAGCCCGCGCGCGTGGATCAGCGAGCCGGCCTGCTCCTCACCGCCGGGGAGGGGTTCGCTGCGCACGCCGGAGGTGGGACGGGAAGTCACTCGTCGAGCCTAGGGTCGGGCACCGACACCGGCGCAAACGCTTTATCGGTTCGACAGCGGCGGCGGGTTCCCGCGAGGCTCTCCGCCATGAGCAGACCCGTGGCGCTGGTGACCGGAGTGGGACGGACCGTCGGGATCGCGGCGGCCATCGCCCTGCGGCTGGCCGAGGACGGCTGGGACGTCGCGACGACGCACTGGACGCCGTACGACGAGCGGATGCCGTGGGGCGTGCACGCCGACGACCCGGACGCGGTCGCGGCCGGTCTGCGCGAGCGCGGCGCCCGCACCGTCGCCGTACCGGCCGACCTGACGGACGTGGCCGCGCCGGCCCGGGTGTTCGAGACGGTCGAGGCGGAGCTGGGACCGGTCACCGCGCTGGTGCTGTCGCACGCCGAGTCGGTGGACTCCGGGCTGATGGACACGACCGTGGAGAGCTTCGACCGGCACTTCGCGGTGAACGCCCGCGCCACCTGGCTGCTGGTCAAGGAGCTCGCCGACCGCTACCCGGCCGACCGGGTCGCGACGGGCGAGGGCCGGATCGTCGCGCTGACCAGCGACCACGTCGTGCAGAACCTGCCGTACGGCGCCAGCAAGGGCGCGCTCGACCGGATCGTGATCGCCGCCGCGCGCGAGCTCGAGCACCTGCGCGTCACCGCCAACGTGGTCAACCCGGGCCCGATCGACACCGGCTGGATGAGCGACGAGCTGCGCGACCGGGTCGCCGCGGGGACGCCGCGCGGCCGGGGCGGCACCACCCGCGACGCCGCCGCGCTGGTGTCCTTCCTGCTCTCCGCCGAGGGCGGCTGGGTGAACGGCCAGCTGCTGCACTCCGACGGCGGGCTGCACGTGCGCTGACGCCCGGCCGGCGGGCCCTGTCGGTGCGGTCGGGCAGGATGGAGCGATGGCCGAGAAGCCGGATCCCGCCGCGGTGCTGGGTGCCTTCAGCGCACCGACCCGCACCTGGTTCGAGGCTGCCTTCGCGGCCCCGACGGCGGCCCAGGTCGGCGCCTGGCAGGCCATCTCGGCGGGCAGCAACGCACTGGTCGTGGCGCCCACCGGGTCCGGCAAGACGCTGTCGGCGTTCCTGTGGTCGATCGACCGGCTCGCCGCGTCGCCGCCCGCCGAGAAGCGGCACCGCTGCCGGGTGCTCTACGTCTCCCCGCTCAAGGCGCTCGCGGTCGACGTCGAGCGCAACCTGCGCGCGCCGCTCACCGGCATCCGGCACACCTCCGACCGGCTCGGCGTACCCGCGCCCGACCTCACGGTGGGGGTCCGCTCCGGCGACACCAGCGCGGCCGACCGCCGGCGGCTCGGCACCTCTCCCCCGGACATCCTGATCACCACCCCCGAGTCGCTGTTCCTGATGCTCACCTCGCAGGCCCGCGAGTCGCTGCGCGGCGTCGAGACGGTGATCGTCGACGAGGTGCACGCGGTCGCCGGCACCAAGCGCGGCGCGCACCTCGCGCTGTCGCTGGAGCGGCTCGACGAGATCCTCGACAAGCCCGCGCAGCGGGTCGGCCTGTCCGCGACGGTCCGCCCGGTCGAGGAGGTGGCCCGGTTCCTCGGCGGCTCCCGTCCGGTCGAGGTGGTCGCGCCCGGCTCCGACAAGCGCTGGGACCTGAAGGTCGTGGTGCCCGTGGAGGACATGACCGAGCTCGCGCTGGCCGCCGAGGTCGACGAGGTCCGCGAGGGCTCCGCCGCCGGCAGCGCCGAGCGGCACGGCTCGATCTGGCCGCACGTCGAGGAACGCGTCGTGGACCTCATCGAGCAGCACCGCTCCACCATCGTCTTCGCGAACTCCCGCCGTCTCGCCGAACGCCTCACCGCCCGGTTCAACGAGATCGCCACGGAGCGGGCCGCCGAGTTGTCAGGTGGTGAGGGGGCTGGGACCCCCGCCGTACCTGACAAGTCGGCGGGCCCGCCGGCGCAGGTGATGGCGCAGAGCGGCCAGTCGTACGGCGCCGAGACGGTCGTCGCGCGCGCCCACCACGGGTCGGTGTCCAAGGAGCAGCGGGCGCTGATCGAGGAGGACCTCAAGCGCGGCCGGCTGCCGTGCGTGGTGGCCACCTCCAGCCTCGAGCTCGGCATCGACATGGGTGCGGTCGACCTGGTCGTGCAGATCGAGTCGCCGCCGTCGGTGGCGTCGGCGCTGCAGCGGGTCGGCCGGGCCGGCCACCAGGTCGGCGAGGTCTCCCGCGGCGTGCTGCTGCCCAAGCACCGCGGCGACCTCGTGCAGACCGCCGTGGCCGTGGAGCGGATGCGCACCGGCGCGATCGAGGCGCTGCGCGTCCCGGCCAACCCCCTCGACGTGCTCGCCCAGCAGGTGGTGGCCGCGACGGCCGTCGACGAGTGGGACGTCGACGCGCTGTTCGCAACCGTGCGGCGGTCGGCGCCGTTCGCGACGCTCCCGCGCTCGGCGTACGACGCGACGCTCGACCTGCTCTCCGGCCGCTACCCCTCCGACGAGTTCGCGGAGCTGCGGCCGCGGGTGGTCTGGGACCGGGTCGCCGGCACGCTCGCGGCCCGGCCGGGGGCGCAGCGGCTCGCGGTGACCAGCGGCGGCACCATCCCCGACCGCGGCCTGTTCGGGGTGTTCCTGGTCGGCGAGGCTCCATCACGGCCAGGCTCCGCCGGCGGGTCGCGCGTCGGCGAGCTCGACGAGGAGATGGTCTACGAGTCGCGGGTCGGCGACGTGTTCGCGCTCGGCGCCACCTCGTGGCGGATCGAGGACATCACCCACGACCGGGTGCTGGTCTCCCCCGCACCGGGGCAGCCCGGCCGGCTACCGTTCTGGAAGGGCGACCAGCTCGGCCGGCCCGCCGAGCTCGGCGCCGCGGTCGGCGCGTTCACCCGCGAGCTCTCCGCGCTGCCCGCCGAG
>JABFXA010000426.1 GCA_013361955.1 Nocardioidaceae bacterium | reverse complement strand
GCAGGTCGGTGAGGAACCGCGGCCGGCCGAGGATCTTGTCGGGGATGTCCAGCCGGGGCGCGTCGGTGCCGACCGCGACCGGGTGGCCGGGCTCGCGGCCGACGTCGAGGCCGGCCAGGTTCGTGCGCGGGTCGAGCGCGGCGATCCGCTCGACGTAGGCCGCCGGGTCATCGGTGTCGTCGGCCTCCGCGAGCTGGCGGACGGCGGCCCCGACGTGCCGCAGGGCCGCGGTGGACTGCAGCACCGAGAGGCTGCCGGCGGTGGTGCCCTGGTCGGGACCGTCGGTGCGCGCGGACCGGATCCGCACCAGGTGCAGCGGCAGGCCCAGCGCGTCGGCGGCGACCTGGTGCAGCGCGGTCAGGATCCCCTGGCCCAGCTCGACCTTGCCGACGTGCACCTCGACGAGGCCGTCGGCCACGGTCACCCAGGTGCCGAGCCGCGGGTTGGTCTCGACGTGGGCCGGGAGCGGGCGCTGTCGGGTCAGGCTCATGGCTGCCCCGGACGCGCCGCGAGCACGGCCTGCAGGATCCGCTGGTGGGTGCCGCACCGGCACAGGTGCCGCTCGAGGCCGGCGGCGACCTCGTCGGCGGTGGCGGCGGGACGCTCCGCGAGCAGCGCGGTGGCGCGCACCACGATGCCCGGGATGCAGAAGCCGCACTGGGCCGCCTGGTGCTCGACCAGGCTCTGCTGCACCCGGTTCGGCCCGTCGGCGGCCAGCCCCTCGACGGTGACCACCTCGGTGCCCCCGGCCTGCCACAGCGGGGTGTCGCAGGACGCCACCGGGGTGCCGTCGAGCAGCACCGTGCAGGCGCCGCACAGCCCCTGGCCGCAGCCGAACCGCGACCCGACCAGGCCGAGCGCGTCGCGCAGCACGGTGAGCAGGGGAGTGTCGTCGGGGCGGTCCACCTCGACCCCGCGACCGTTGACGGTCAGCGCGGTCACGACGGCTCCCCGAACACCGCGGGGTGGTGGCCGAGCTCGATGCGGGTGCGGCGGATGTGTCCTTCGAGGAACCGCTCGGCGTCGGTGCTGTCGCGGCGCACGACCGCGTCGAGGATCAGCCGGTGCTCGGCGTTGACCACCCACATCCGGGACCGGCCACCCATCGCGACGTACGCACGGCGGTAGTGCTGGGTGGAGTTCCACAGCCGGGCGACCATCGCGTTGAGCGGGTCGATGTGGCAGGCGGAGTAGGTGCCGAGGTGGAACTCCCGGTCGAGCTCCAGGAAGCGGTCGAGGTCGCCGTTGTCCTCGATGCGGCGCTGCACGTCCTCGAGCCGCGCGTGGTCGTCGTCGGTCAGCAGCGGCAGGCTCTCGGCGAGCGCGAGCGGCTCGAGGCGCTCGCGCATCCGGTAGATCACGTCGACCTCGTGCATCGACAGCCGCGGCACCCGGGCGCCCTTGTGCCGCGCGTGCTCGGTGAGCCCCTCGGCCTCGAGCATCCGCAGCGCCTCGCGCACCGGCAGCCGGCTGGCGCCGAGCCGCGCGGCGATGTCCTCCTGGCGGATCCGGTCGCCGGGCTTGAGCTCGTCGCGCAGGATCAGGTCGCGGAGGTACGTCGCGACGCGGGCCGACGTGGCGCCGCCGGTGTCGGCGTCGGTCTGCTTCGCCTCGGTCATCGCGCCACCTGCTCGCGGTCCCAGGCCTTGCCGCCCGGGTAGGACACCAGCTCGAACTGCATGCCCCACGGGCTGAGGAAGTAGATCCACCGGTTGCCCTCGGCCGGCCCCTTGCTCGCGGTCGGCCCGGCGAGCACGCGTACGTCGTGCGCGGTCAGGTGCGCGATCGCGGCGTCGAGGTCGTCGACGTACAGCGCGACGTGGTGGCCGCCGACGTCGCTGTTGCGCGGCACCGCGTCGGCCTGGTCGGGGGAGGAGTAGTGGAACACCTCGAAGACGGCCTGGTCGCCGCAGCGGAACCAGCGGTTCTCCACCATCACCGCGCGCGGGTGCACGTTGAGGTGCCGGGCCATCCAGTCGGTGTCGTCGTGCCGGAACGGGCCCAGCGAGTAGAGGTACTCGCAGCCGAGCACGTCGACGAGGAACCGGTGGGCCGCGTCGAGGTCGGGCACGGTGAACCCGACGTGGTCCATCCGCCGCAGCCCCGGCAACCCCATCCCGACGTCCCTTCTCACGCATGGTGGATCCGAACCGCAGGAAACCACGGCCAGAATGCCGATGTCCAGGCATCTCGGCCTAGATTTTGGATCCAATCCTGTGTCATCGTGCCCCTGAACCGAAGGAGGCCCGCCATGCCCGAGCACCGGCCGCTGGAGCCCGCGACCCCGTGGGTGGAGGTCGTCGCGACCGACGCCGACTGGGACGCCGCCGACCCTGACCTGCTGCGCACGATCTACGCCCAGCTGGTGTGGGTGCGCGCCTTCGAGCAGTACGTCCTCGACCTGGCCGGCGCCGGCCTGGTGCACGGCCCGGCGCACTCCAGCATCGGCCAGGAGGGCGGCGCGGTCGGCTCGGTGCTCGCGCTGACCAGCGACGACACGGTCAACGGCTCGCACCGCGGCCACCACCAGTTCCTGGCCAAGGCGCTGCACCACGTCGAGCCCAAGGGCCTGGACCCGCTCGCGCCGCCGAGCGACGCCGTACGCGAGGTGCTGCTGCGCACGCTCGCCGAGATCGCCGGCCTCGACCGCGGCTGGTCGCACGGCCGCGGCGGCTCGATGCACCTGCAGTGGAAGGACGCCGGCGCGATGGGCACCAACGCCATCGTCGGCGGCGGTGTCCCGCAGGCCGCGGGGTTCGCGTGGTCGCACCGGCGGGCCGGCACCGACGCCGTCTCGGTGACGTACTTCGGCGACGGGGCCGCCAACATCGGCTCGACCCTGGAGACGATGAACCTCGCCTCCGCGTGGGACCTGCCGGTCTGCTTCTTCGTCGAGAACAACCGCTACGCCGTGTCCACCACCGTCGAGGAGGCGACCGGCGAGCCGCGGCTGTCCTCGCGCGGGCCCGGCTTCGGGATCGCCGCCTGGAAGGTCGACGGCATGGACCCGCTGGCCACCCACCTGGCGATGACCGAGGCGGTCGAGCACATGCGCCGCGGCCGCGGCCCGACCCTGGTGGAGGCGGACACCTACCGGTTCTTCCACCAGAACGGCGGGTTCGCCGGCAGCGCCTTCGGCTACCGCAGCAAGGAGGAGGAACGGCAGTGGCGGGCGCGCGACCCGCTCACCCAGACCGCCGGCCACCTGGTCCGCCGTGGGCTGCTGACCGAGGAGGAGACCGAGCGCGCCGGCGCCCAGGCCCGGTCGGTGCTGGAGGAGGTCGGCTCGGTGCTGCTCGAGCCCGACCCGCAGGGCAAGCCGGGTACCCGCCGGATCCGGTCGGCGGAGTGGCCCGACCCCGGCTGGGTCGACGTCGGCGTGCGCGGCGACCTCTCCGAGCTCGCCGACCCTCCGGTGGTGACCGACGAGTCCTCGGTGGCGGTCGCCGACACCAAGCTGATCGACGCGGTCGCGACCGTGATGGGCCGGCGGATGGAGACCGACCCCGGCGTGGTGGTGATGGGCGAGGACGTGCACCGGCTCAACGGCGGCACCAACGGCGCCACCCGCGGCCTCGCCGACCGGTTCCCCGGCCGCATCCTCGGCACGCCGATCAGCGAGAACGCCTTCGCCGGCCTGGCCGGCGGGATCGCGCTCGACGGCCGGTTCACCCCCGTGGTCGAGTTCATGTACGCCGACTTCATGTGGGTCGCCGCCGACCAGCTGTTCAACCAGATCGCCAAGGCGCGGCACATGTACGGCGGCAGCGGCGGCGTCCCGCTGGTGCTGCGGAGCAAGGTCGCGATGGGCACCGGCTACGGGTCGCAGCACTCGATGGACCCGGCCGGCATCTTCGCCTCGTCCGTCGGCTGGCGGATCGTCGCGCCCAGCACGCCGTACGACTACGTCGGGCTGATGAACACCGCGCTCCGGCTGCGGGACCCGGTGGTGGTCCTCGAGCACGTCGACCTGTACACCTCGACCGGGCCGGGCCCCGTCGACGACTGGGACTACTGCCTGCCGGTCGGCCAGGCGTCGGTGCGCCGGCGCGGCTCCGACGTCACCGTGCTCAGCTACCTGGGCATGACGCCGTACGTGCTCGGCGCGGTCGAGGAGCACGGCGGGGTCGACGCCGAGGTGATCGACCTGCGCTGGCTCGACCGGGCCAGCATCGACTGGGACACCATCGAGGAGAGCCTGACGAGGACGAACCAGGTGCTGATCGCCGAGCAGGGCGCGATCGGCACGTCGTACGGCGGTTGGCTGGCCGACGAGATCCACCGGCGGTTCTTCGACCTGCTCGACGCGCCGGTGTGGCGGGTCACCGGCGGCGAGGCGTCGCCGTCGATCAGCAAGGTCCTCGAGCGCGCGGCCATCGCCCAGCAGGCCGAGGTGGTCGCCGCGCTCGACGAGATCGCGAGGTACTGACGTGGCGCGCGTGCTGCGGATGCCGGGCGTCGCCGCGAACACCACCGAGGCGGTGCTCGCGGAGTGGCTGGTCCAGGAGTCCGCCGACTTCGCGGCCGCCGACCCGATCGCGACCGTCGAGACCGACAAGGCCGCCGTCGACGTGGAGGCGGACGCCGCCGGCCGGGTGCTCAAGACCCTGGTGCCGCCCGGCGCGCAGGTCGAGGTGGGCGACCCGATCGCGGTCCTCGGCGACCCCGGCGAGCAGGTCGACGACCTCGACGCGCTGCTCGCCTCGCTCGGGGTGGGCGCGGTGACCGACCCGGTCGTCCCCGTGCGCCGCGAGGTGCCCGCCGAGCCGCCGCCGCCCACGCGGGTCTTCGCCAGCCCGCTGGCCCGACGGCTCGCGAAGGACGCCGGTCTCGCGCTCGAGGAGATCGACGGCACCGGACCGCGCGGCCGGGTGCTGCGCCGCGACGTGGACGCCGCGGTGGCGAAGCACAACGGCGCCACCGCGCAGGCTGCCGACGACCCGACGTACGAGCTGGTTCCGCACTCGCGGGTGCGCCGGGCCACCGCCCGCCGCCTGGTCGAGAGCAAGCGGACCGCGCCGCACTTCTACGTCCGGGCCACGGTGCGCGCCGAGGGGCTGCTCGCCCTGCGGGCCGCGCTGAACCGCGACGAGTCGCTAGGAGTCTCGGTCAACGACCTGGTGGTGAAGGCCGTCGCCGCCGCGCACGAGCGGGTGCCCGACCTGAACGTCACCTGGTCCGACGACGGCGTCCGCCGCTACCGCAGCGTCGACGTCGGGGTCGCGGTGGCCACCGACCGCGGCCTGATGACGCCGGTGGTGCGTGACGTCGGCTCGCTGACGGTGGGTCGGCTGGCTCGCGAAATCCGCGACCTGGCCGAGCGGGCCCGCGACGGCCGGCTGCGGCCCGACGACCTCGAGGGCGGCTCAATGGCGGTCACCAACCTCGGGATGTACGGCGTCGCGGAGTTCGCCGCGATCATCAACCCGCCGCACGCCGCGATCCTCGCCGTCGGCGCGGTGCGCGACGAGCCGGTCGTCGAGGACGGCGCGGTCGTGCCCGGCAAGGTGATGACGGTGACGCTGTCGGTCGACCACCGTCCGGTCGACGGGGTGGTCGCGGCGCGGTGGCTCGCGGTGCTGGTCGAGCTGCTCGAGGAGCCGGTCCGGACGCTGGCCTGAGCGTCAGCCCGGGCCCATCACCGCGCCCGGGTCGAGGCCGAGCGCCCGCAGCACGGTCCGCGCCGCGTTGCGCCCCGGCCGCCCGGACACCGAGCCCCCGGGGTGCGTGGTCGCGCCGGTGACGAACAGCCCTGGGATGTCGGTGTCGTAGCGCGGCCACCCGGCGACCACCCGCCCGTCGAGCACGAACTCGCCGCCGTGGCAGGAGCCGCCGAGGTTGTGCGGGTTGTGGCCCGCGACGTCGACCGGGGACTCGGTGCGCATCGCCAGCACGTCGGAGACGCCCAGGCCGGTGCACCGCTCGGCGACCAGCGACACCAGCCGCTCGCCGTACGCGTCCTTGACGTCGGACCACGACCGCCCGTCGGCCAGCTCGTACGGCGCGATCGTGAGGATCTTGAACGTCGCTCCGTCGGCGGCGCGGGACGGGTCGACCACGGTCTGGTTCACCACCAGCAGCCACGGGTCGTCGGCCTCGAGGAGCCCGGCCTGGTGCGCGTCGACGTGCCGCGCCATCCCCTCCGCGGTGCCGTAGCCCGCCGCGGCCGCCGCCACCCGCGGGGAGCCGTAGGCCAGGTCGGTGCGCAGCGCCGCGTGCACGGCGAGCACGGACAGCCCGGGCCGCCAGGCGTCGCGCGCCTCGACCAGGTCGGCGGTCGGCGTCGTGCCGGAGAGCATGGCGGCCAGCCGGGCCAGGTGGCCGCCGGCGACGAGCGCCCGCCCCACCTGCACCG
>JABFXA010000318.1 GCA_013361955.1 Nocardioidaceae bacterium | reverse complement strand
GAGGTGGGTGCGCGCCCGACCGGTCTCGCCGAGGACCAGCGCCGCCGCGGCCCGGGCCAGGTCGAGGCGCGGCGCGTCCGCGTCGTCGGGGATCCGGGACAGCTGCGCGGCGACGTCGGCGCCCTCGCTGCCGACCAGGAGCTCGCCGAGCCGGCGCTCCACCACCAGCTCGGACACCTGCGCCCAGTCCCGCGCCTGCACGTGGTGGTGCACCGCCCGCGCGAACCGACCGTGCGCGAGGCACCAGCGCGCAGCCCGGCGGTGCGCGGCGAGCACCGCCTCGGGTGCGTCGTGCACGGCCTCGGCGTACAGCACCTGGCGCAGCAGGGGGTGCACCCGGAACGTCTCCGAGGCCGGGCCGACGCGTCGCACGAACGCGTGCCGCCGGGCCAGCTCCAGCAGCACGTGCCGGCCGTCATCGCGGCCGGTGAGCTCGTCGACCAGGGCGCCGTCGAGGTCGGCGTACACGCAGGTGCTGCGGAGCAGCCGGCGCTCGAACGCGGTCATCGGCTGCACCACCTCGGCGACCAGGTAGTCGGCCATCAGGTTGTGCGCCGGGGTCAGGCAGGCCTCGACCTCCTCGACCGGCACCGGCTCCGCCGCGTGCTGCAGGGTGAGCGCGGCGATCCGGATCCCGGCGGCCCAGCCCGCGGTCCGCTCGACGAGCATCCGGGCGCTGCCGGACGAGGCGGGCACGTCGTGCAGCCGCAGCAGGTCCGCGGCCTCGCGCTCGTCGAACGCCAGGTCGTCGTACCCGAGCTCGGCGACGGAGCCGTCGAGGCGGTAGCGGTGCAGGGGGAGGGGCGGCTCGACCCGGCTGAGCAGCACCACCCGGCAGCGGCAGGACTCGTCGCGCACCAGGTCGTCGATCAGCTGCGGGACGAGCGGGTCGGTGAGCCGCTCCGCGTTGTCGACCACGAGCACCGTCGCCGCCGGGTCGTGCCGGGCGTGCGTGAGCCGCGCGCGGACCGCGGCCAACCCGCTGTCGCCGTCGTCGACCCGCAGCCAGGTGACGTGGACAGCGGTGGGTGGGTGGTGTGCCGCCCAGGTCGCCGCCAGGGTCGTCTTGCCGGCCCCTGCCGGCGCCCAGACCACGGTGAGCGGGACGGTCCGCACCGACTCCGAGAGCCGGTCGAGGAGTCGGGTGCGTCGCACGACCGGGAACTGCAGGCGGGGTGGGGTGCACGGCGCCGTGGCCACCACCCGCGCGGCCCGCTGCCGGGGGATCGTCCCCGTCCGGCGCTCGGCGCAGTCGGCTCTGGTCATCCGTCCCTCCCCGTGAACGTTCGCGATCCACGCTCGGCGCGGGGCGGTCCGCGGGGCATCGCCCGGATGGGATGAAACCGCGGCCCCGGGCCCCGGGCTCACCCGACTCGGGCGAGGTCGGCCCGGGGGGGCGGAGTCACGATGTCCGGCGCAACGACGAGTTCCCTCTCGTCGTGGACAGGGAGACGACCATGACGCAGCAGACGTACCGGAGCAGCGCGACGCGGAACGGGTGGGCGTACGGCATGACCCTGTTCGCCGGCGTGTGGCTGACCGCGGTCGGCCTGTTCCAGGCGCTCGAAGGCATCTCGGCGATCGCGAAGGACACGATCTATGCCAAGACGCCCGACTACGTGTTCCAGTTCGACGTCACCACGTGGGGTTGGATCCACCTGACGATCGGCGTGATCGCGCTCGTCGTCGGCGTGTGCCTCCTGCTCGGCCAGAGCTGGGCGCTGGTGGTCGGCATCATCATGGCGACCATCTCGGCGCTGGCGAACTTCATGTACCTGCCGTGGTACCCGTTGTGGGCGCTGGTGATCGTCGCCCTCGACATCGCGGTGATCTGGGCACTGTCGACGGAGTACTCGGCACGGCGCTAACAGGGCATACGGGGCGGGCGGTTCCGAACCCGGCGAAGCGGTGGTCCGCTCTGCCGGGCGTGTCCGCTTTTCCCGGCGTTTGACCGGTGACGAGGATCGCAGCGGTTCCCGGGACGACGGGGGACCGCTCGTTCGTTCTTCTCGTGTCCTCCCGAGAACGAGCGAAAGTCGGTCCTGTGCAACCCCAGCCCCTCCCTGCCACCTTCGAGGTCGTCGAGCATCGCGCGACGATGGAACGCCTCGACGGTCCCACCGGCGGACTGCGCATCGGTGCGACGCTGGTCTACGACCCGGCGGACCCGTTCGCGGTGTCGCTGGTGCTCGACGGCGGCGGTACGCCGGTGCGGTGGACGTTCGGCCGCGAGCTGCTGGTGAGGGGTGTCCTGGAGCCGGCGGGTGAGGGTGACGTGGTCGTGTTCCCGGCCCTCGACGTCGCCGGTCGCGCGGTCGTGGTCGTCGAGCTGTCGTCGCCGGACGGGATCCTGCTGGGGCAGCTGCTGCTGCGCGAGGTGCTGCCGTTCGTGCGCGCGATGACGGACGCCGTACCGCTCGGAGCCGAGGCAGGGCTGGTCGACGTCGACGGCACGGTGGCGCGGCTGCTCGCGTCGTCGGAGTAGTCAGGTCGGCGGCGGCGCGTCGCAGCCGACCATCACGCCCGTGGTGAGTCGCGACGGCCGGTTGAGCACGGTGGTGCCGCCGGTCCCGCCGCGGGCCACCAGCACGGCCCGGACCCGGTCGCCGACGCCGAGCTTGCGGTACAGGCCCTGCAGGTGCCGGTGCACCGTGCGCGGGGAGATGCCCAGCCGCGACCCGATCGACTCGGCGGTGCGGCCGTCGGCGGGCAGCCGCAGCACCGCGGCCGCCGGTCGATGCTCGGCGTTGCGTGCCTCTCGATCCGGCGGGGGTGGGAGCGAGGGCACGCCCCGCCCGTCCGCGCCTGACCGGGCTGTCCGTCCGGTGGACGCGTGGACCACCTGCACGTCGTAGCACCAACGTCCACTACCTGGCGGCCTCAGGGCGGCGCGAGAGTCGAGGCAGTGACCCTCTGACCGCGGTGGTGGCGATGAGCAGCAGGAACGTGTGCGTGCTGGGCCTCGGGTACGTCGGGCTGCCGCTCGCGTGCGCGGCGGCGGGCGCGGGCCACACGGTGGTCGGCTACGACCCCGACGTGGCACGGGTGCGGGGCCTGCGCGAGGGCCGCAGCCCGGTCGAGGACGTCGAGGACCGGCTGCTCGAGAAGGTGCTCGCCGGCGGCCGGGTGCGGTTCACCCACGACGTCGCGGACCTGCAGGGCTGCGACACGTTCGTGATCTGCGTGCCGACGCCGCTGACCGAGAAGACCCCCGACCTGACCATGGTCGACGCGGCGGTCGAGGTGGTCGCCACCGCGCTGCGCCCCGGCGGGATGGTGGTGCTCGAGTCGACGACGTACCCGGGCACCACGGAGGACCGGGTCGCGCCGAAGATCGCCGAGCTGACCGGGCTCACCGCGCCCGACGACTACCACCTGGTGTTCTCCCCCGAACGGATCGACCCCGGCAACCCGATCTACCAGCTGTCCAACACCCCCCGCGTCGTCGGCGGGCTCGGGCGGCGGGCCGGCGATGCCGCCGAGGCGTTCTACGCGTCGTTCATCGACCACGTGCACCGGGTGTCCGGCCCGCGCGAGGCGGAGATGGCCAAGCTGCTGGAGAACACCTACCGGCACGTGAACATCGCCCTGGTCAACGAGATGGCGATCTTCTGCGAGGAGCTCGGCATCAACCTGTGGGAGTCGATCGGCGCGGCGTCGACGAAGCCGTTCGGGTTCGCCGCGTTCAGCCCGGGCCCGGGGGTCGGCGGGCACTGCATCCCGGTCGACCCGTCGTACCTGTCCTGGCGGGTACGTCGGCTGGGGTACCCGTTCCGCTTCGTGGAGCTCGCCGGCGAGATCAACGACCGGATGCCGAGCTACGTCGCCGCCCGGGTCGCCGACCTGCTCAACGACGTGCAGAAGTCGGTGAACGGCGCGCGGATCCTGGTGCTGGGCGTGGCCTACAAGCGCGACATCGGCGACATGCGCGAGTCGCCGGCGCCGGTGCTGATCCGCAAGCTGGAGGGCCGTGGTGCGCAGGTGCGCTGGCACGACCCGCACGTGTCCGGACCGATCGCGGACACCGCGGCGGTCGCGGTCGCGGGCGAGCTGACCGCCGAGGAGCTGGCCGCGGCCGACCTCGTGCTGGTGCACACCGACCACTCGGCCTACGACCCGCAGCTGGTGGTGCGGCACGCGCGCCGGGTCTTCGACACCCGCAACATGACCGCGGGCCTCACCGCCCAGCACCTGTTCCGGCTGTAGGCCTCAGCCGACCCGGGCGGCCAGGGCGTCCAGGTGCACGGTGGTGGCGGCGGGGTGCGCCGCGACCAGCGCCAGCAGGTCGGACACGTCGGCCCGCTCCTCGGCGCTGGTCACCGCGTGGTGCAGCATCACGCCCACCGGACCGCCCGTCGCCGCGCTCTGCGCCAGCAGCCCGCCGCGCCCGTCGCGGTCCACCGGCACCTTCCGGCGCTTCGCGAACCAGTCCACGGTGACCGGCACCTCGGCCAGCCCCGGCACGTCCGCCCGGCCCGCAGACAGGTCGCGGGAGAGGATGCCGAACCCGAGGTCGCGGAGCACGGCCGGGGTCCAGTCCGCGCACCGGTTCCACGGCGGCGTGAACAGCGACGGCAGGTCGCCGACGAGCTCGGCCAGCAGCCGCCGGCCGCGGTCGACGTCGGCGCGCTGCTGCTCCGGTGCGCGGCTCGCGCCGAACTCGCACTTGCGTCCCTCGGCCTCGTGGTTGACGTGCGCGTACCCGTGCTGGTGCACGCGTACGTCGCCGCCCCGGCGCCGCAGCAGGGCCGCGGTGCGCGCCGTCGTCTCGGTGGGGATGGCCGCCACGTCGAGGGGCATCCCGTGGCGCTCGAACACGTCGAGCAGCGCCGCCAGCGCGTCGTCGTCCCAGCCGGCGTCGTCGTCGCGGAAGAAGAACGGCACCGGCTCCTCGGCGGCGTCGAGCGCCGCGCGCAGCGGGTCCAGCCACCCGGTCATCGCACCGGCTCGCTCTCGCGCACGGGCAGCATCCCGCGCAGCAGCGCGGCGGTGCGGGTGCGCCCGTCGAGGTCGAGGGGCACCGGCAGCGGCCGCCACCCGAGCGCGTCGCGGACCGCGTCGGCGAGCGTCGGTCCGCTGAGCGCGTCGGCGTCGAGCACCCGCAGCGCGCCGAGCCGCTCCAGCCGGTGCGCGCGCTGGCTCTGCTCGTCCTCGCGACCGGCGCTGTAGGGCACCACCACGGCCGGCGTCTGGCTGCCGAGGATGTCCATCGTGGTGTTGTAGCCGACCTGGCTCACCGACACCGCGGACGCCGCCATCTCGCCGCCGAGGTCCGGCAGGTAGCGCAGCACCTCGAGACCGGCGGTCCCGGTCGCTTGCCGCACCAGGTCGTCGACCACCGGCTCGGGAAGGAACGGCCCGGTCACGATCGTGGTGCGCAGCCCGTGCTCGGCGAGCAGCCGCGGGTGCGCGTCGACCGCGGCCCGGAACAACGGCTCACCGACCAGCCCGCCCCCGGCGGACACCAGCACCCGCGACTGCCGCTCCGCCGGGGGTCGCACGTCGTCCGCGCCGCGCACGAACCCCGTGTAGTGCACCGGGGTGCGCAGCGGCACCGTCGGGTGGAAGGACTCCTCCAGCGTCGCGAACCGCTCGTCGGCGTGCACCAGCACCGCGTCGAAGAGCTCGTTGGCGACCCGGCTGGCCCGGTCGTCGTGGGCCTGCTGGGCCCGGCGCGACCCGACCAGGATGTCGCGCAGGCTGCAGGCGACGAACGGCGCGTGGTGCGCGGCCCGCGCGGCCTCGAGCAGCGGCACCAGCTCGAACCGGAACTTCTTGCGGCCGAAGGGGAACAGCTCGACCAGCACCACGTCGGGACGGGTGCGGTGGAACACCTCCAGCACCATCCGGGTGCGAAGCGCGACGGCCTCCTCGACGGTGTACCGGTCGTCGCGCGAGACCAGGGCGTAGTCGGCGTCCATGCCGAGCGGCGGCAGGTGCACGATCTCGATGCCGGCCGGCTGCGGGACGTCGCGCGGCCACGGGCCGCCGTTCAGCAGCGTGACGTCGAAGTCGGCGGCCAGGCCGTCGGCGAGGTTCATCGAGCGGACCAGGTGGCCCAGCCCCACCGAGTGCTGGCAGTAGAACAACAGCCGCGGACGGGTCACCACGGCACCTCCGTGCGGTGTCGGGCCCAGTCCAGGGCGATCGTCAGCACCGGCTCGAGGTCGCGGATCGCGTCGGCGTCCACCCGGTTGACCGCGCGCACCGCGCGTTCCACGAGCAGCGCGGCGGCGGCGTACCAGACCAGGTCGGTATGGCGGGGCGGGTCGACGTACGCGTCGAGCAGCGCGTCGGCGGCCGCCGACGCGGTGCCGCCGTCGATCTCGTCGCGCGGGCGGGGGCACCACAGCCGGGCCAGCAGCCCGCCG
>JABFXA010000166.1 GCA_013361955.1 Nocardioidaceae bacterium | reverse complement strand
CCAAGCTCTTCGGGTTCAGCGTGGACGCCGCCGACCTCCTCGGCGAGCTGTCCGGCGTCGTCCGCGGCGTGGCGGCGGGCGAGGTGGTCCCGGCGGCCGTGGCCGTCGGCCTGACGGGTACGGCGCTGGTGCTGGTGCTGCAGCGCTGGCTGCCGAAGATCCCCGCCGTGCTGGTGATGGTGCTGCTGGCGATCGCGGCGACCCGGCTGTTCGACCTCGGGGACCACGGCGTCGACCTGGTCGGCGTGCTGCCGCGCGGCTTCCCGCCGTTCACGGTCCCGGACCTCGCCCGGGGAGACCTCGGCCTGCTGGTCGGCGGCGCGCTCGGCATCGCGCTGGTCTCGCTGGCCGACACGATCTCGACCGCCTCGGCGTTCGGAGCGCGCACCGGGCAGGAGGTCGACGGCGACAAGGAGATGGTCGGGCTCGGCGCCGCGGACCTGGCCTCCGGGCTGTTCCAGGGCTTCCCGGTGAGCACCAGCGGGTCCCGCACCGCCGTCGCCGAGCGGTCCGGCGCCCGCACCCAGCTCGCCGGGGTGACCGGCGCAGCGGTGATCGTGCTGATGCTGGTGCTGCTGCCCGGGCTGTTCCGGAACCTGCCGCAGCCGGCGCTCGCGGCCGTGGTGATCACGGCGTCGCTGTCACTCGCCGACGTCCCCGGCACGATGCGGCTCTGGCACCTGCGCCGGGTCGAGTTCGCGCTGTCGGTCGCGGCGTTCCTCGGGGTCGCGCTCCTCGGTGTGCTGGTCGGGATCGCCACCGCCGTCGCACTGTCGATCCTGAACGTGTTCCGCCGGGCCTGGTGGCCCTACGAGACGGTGCTCGGGCGGGTGGACGACCTCGAGGGCTACCACGACATCCGCTCCTACCCGCAGGCGCGGCACCTGCCCGGACTGGTGATCTACCGCTTCGACGCGCCCCTGCTGTTCGCGAACGCCCGCACCTTCCGCGAGGAGGTACGGCGGCTGGCCCGCGTCGAGCCCGCGCCCCGGTGGATCGTGCTCGCCGCCGAGCCGGTCACCGACGTCGACACCACCGCCGCGGACATGCTGTTCGACCTCGTCGAGGAGCTCGACCGGACCGGCACCACGCTGGTGTTCGCCGAGCTCAAGGACCCGGTGCGCCGCAAGCTCGACCGGTTCGCCCCGGGGGACGTCGTCGACCCGTCGCGGTTCCACCCGACGATCGGCGCAGCCGTCAAGGCGTACCGGGTGGCGACGGGCACGCACTGGGAGACCGGGTCGGAAGGCGCTCCTGCCTAGGCTGTCCCGATGACCACTGGGGGCGGCGCGGCGCGCGCGGCGACGGCGTTGCTGCCGGGCCTGCGCCGCACCGGGCTGCTCGCGCTCGCCGCGAACGGCGTCCTCGAGCTCTCCCAGCTGGTCGGCGTCGAGGGTTGGCCGTGGCAGTTCAAGCAGCCGGCGTACCCGCTGATGTTCCTGCTCGGCACGCTCGTCGTCTGGCTGGTCGTCGGGCTCGTGCAGGCGGTGCTCGGGTCGTTCCGGGTGACTGCCGCGGTCGTGCTGGTGGCGGCCGTGGTGCTGTCGTTCGCGAGCCACGAGAAGACCCGGCTGCTCGACGAGCCGTTGTACCCCAGCGACCTGCACTTCGCGGGCGACGGCGGCTTCCTCGTGGACATGATCGGGGTCCGTGCCGTGCTCGGGCTGGTGGTCGCCGTGCTGCTGGCTCTGGCCGTCGCGCTCTTCCTGCGACCCCGCCGCGCACCCGCTCCGGAGCTCGAGGGGCGCGCCCGCATCGGCGTCCGGGTGCTCACCGGTGTGCTCTGCCTGGCCTCGCTGGCGTACCTCGCCGGTTTCAACCGGCCCGGCAACGAGGCCCGCGCCACCTACGACGCGCTCGGCGCGATGTGGCAGCCGTTCAGCCAGAAGCGCAACTACCTGACCAACGGGTTCGTCGGCGGCGTGCTGTTCAACATGCGGGTGCCGACGATGCAGCAGCCGCCCGGGTACGACGAGGTGACGATGGCCCGGATCGCGTCGCGCTACGCCCGCGCGGCGCAGCACATCAACCGCAGCCGGCGCCCGCACGGGCTCGACCACGTCAACGTCGTCATGGTGCTCAGCGAGTCGTTCAGCGACCCGACCCGGCTCAGCGGCGTGCGCCTCGACGAGGACCCGATCCCCTACACCCGCTCGCTCCTCGCGCGCACGCCGTCCGGGGCGATGCTCGCCCGCGACCTCGGGCACGGCACCGCGAACATGGAGTTCGAGGCGCTGACCGGGATGTCGATGGCCAACCTCTCCGCGCGCACCGGGGTGCCGTACCAGACGCTCGTGCCGGGGCACCGGACGTTCCCGTCGGTGGTCGGCTGGCTGCACCGCGCGGGCCATGCGACCGTGGCGATCCACCCGTTCACCACCGAGATGTACCGCCGTCGTGAGGTCTACCGGGCCTTCGGCATCGACCACTTCGTGCACGACACGACGATGCGCGAGCACCGCCGGATCGGCCACGACGCGTTCATCTCCGACACGTCCGCCTTCGACGAGCTCGAGCACCGGCTGCGGACGTCGAAGCGGCCGTTGCTCGCGAACGTCGTCACCATGCAGAACCACCAGCCCTACACCGGCCGGTACGACGACCCGGTCGGCGCCCACGGGCCGGGCGGGGAGGACCTGCCCGACCTGGGGCAGTACGCCCGCGGGCTCACCTACTCCGACGAGGCGCTGCGCGACCTGGTCTCCTGGCTGCGCGGCTTCGACGAGCCGACCGTGCTGGTGTTCTACGGCGACCACCTGCCGAGCACCTATCCCGACGACGTGGTCGCGCGCAACGGGCTGCGGATGCGCGAGACGCCCTACTTCGTGTGGTCGAACGTCCCGGGCCGGGTCGTCGCCCCGCCGCTGGTCAGCCCGGCGCACTTCGTGGACCTCGCGCTGGAGCAGGTGCGTGCACCCGTGTCGCCGTACTACGCGCTGCTCACCGAGCTCCGCCGCCGGGTGCCGGCGATGGAGTCCGGCCGGCTGTTCGGCGCCGACGGGCAGCGGCTCGACCCGCGCACGCTGTCACCGCAGGCGCGGCGGCTGCTGCACGACTACCGGCTGGTGCAGTACGACCTGGCGATGGGGCACCGCTGGAGCGAGGCCGCGCTGTCCGGCCCGGTCAGCGGCCCTTCCACACCGGCGCTCGCTTCTCCGTGAACGCCTTGAAGCCCTCGAGCCCGTCCTCGGAGGAGTACAGGGTGTCCACGGTCGGCAGCCGCCGCTGGGTGACCTGCTCCAGGACCTCCTGGAACGGCGCCCCCTCGGCGGCCCGGGCGACCTCCTTGATGGTGGCGAACACCAGTGGCGGCCCGGCCTCGAGCAGCCGGGCGACCTCCCACACCTTCGCGGTCAGCGCGGACTCGTCGTCGAGCACCGCGTTGACCAGGCCCCACCGCTGCGCCTCCTCGGCCTCCATCCAGCGGCCGGTCAGCAGCAGCTCCATCGCGACGTGGTACGGCATCCGCTTCGGAAGCTTGATGGTGGCCGCGTCGGCGAGCGTGCCGGCGTTGATCTCCGGCAGCGCGAACCGGCTGCTCCGGCTGGCGTAGATCAGGTCGCAGGACAGCGCGAGCTCGAAGCCACCGCCGACGGCCATGCCGTGCACCGCGGCGAGCACCGGCTTGTTCAGGTCGGGCAGCTCCTGCAGCCCGCCGAAGCCGCCGACGCCGTAGTCGCCGTCGACGGGGTCGCCGCCGGCCGCGGCCTTGAGGTCCCAGCCCGCCGAGAAGAACGTGTCGCCCGCGGTCCGCAGCACGGCGACGCGCAGCGCCGGGTCGTCGCGGAAGTCCGCGAACACCTCGCCCATCGCCCGGCTGGTGGCCAGGTCGATGGCGTTGGCCTTGGGCCGGTCGAGGGTGACCTCGAGGATGCCCCCCTCGCGGCGGGTGCGGACGGCGTCGGACATGCGGTCAGCCTCCCAGGGGTCGGAGCAGGGCGCGCGAGATGATGTGCCGCTGGATCTCCGACGTACCGTCCCAGATCCGCTCGATGCGCGCATCGCGCCAGATCCGCTCGAGCGGCAGCTCGTCCATCAGCCCCATCCCGCCGTGGATCTGGATCGCCTCGTCGGCGACCATCGCCAGCACCTCGGTCGCCTTGAGCTTGGCCATCGCCATGTCGGCGTCCTCGGCGAGGCCCTGGTCGTGCTTCCAGGCCGCCTCCAGGGTGAGCAGCTCGGCGGCGCGCAGCTCCATCGCCATGTCCGCGAGCTTGAACGAGATGCCCTGGAACTTGCCGATCTGCTTGCCGAACTGCACCCGGTCGGCGGCGTGCCGCACGGACAGGTCGAGCGCGCGCTCGGCGCGGCCCAGGCAGTTCGCGGCCACCTGCAGCCGGGTGCTGCCCAGCCAGGTGCCGGCCAGGTCGAGGCCCTGGTGCTCCTCGCCGAGCAGCGCGTCACCGGGCACCCGGCAGTCGTCGAAGTCGAGGATCGCGTTGGTGTACCCGCGGTGCGACACGTTGCGGTAGCCGTCGTGGACGGTGAGCCCCGGGGTGTCCAGGTCGACGAGGAACGCCGAGATCGCCTTGCGACCGTCGTCGGTGGCCGGCTCGGTGACCGCGAACAGGATCACGAAGTCGGACTCGTGCGCGTGGCTGATGAAGTGCTTGGTGCCCTTGATCCTCCAGCCGTCGCCGTCGCGCACCGCGCGGGTGCGCATGCCGCGCAGGTCGGAGCCGGCGTCCGGCTCTGTCATCGCGAGGCAGTCGCGCCGCTCGCCGCGGATGCTGGGGTACAGGTAGCGCTCGCGCTGCGCCTCGGTGCCGCCCAGCAGGATGTTGGAGGGCCGCCCGACGCAGGAGTGCAGCGCGTAGCTCGCCCGGCCGAGCTCCTTCTCGTAGAGCACCCAGGTGACCGTGTCGAGGCCGGCGCCGCCGACCTCCTCGGGCATGTTCGCGGCGTGCAGCCCGGTCGCGATCGCCTTCGCCTGGATCTGCTCGGCCAGCTCGGGACGGACGGTGCTGGTCCGCTCGACCTCCTCCTCGTACGGGTAGAGCTCGCGCTCCACGAACGTCCGGGTCAGCTCCACGATGCTGCGCTGCTCGTCGGTGAGGGAGAGGTCCATCACCGCACCTCCTGTGCTCGGTCGTCCATCATCAACCCGTCAGCCCCGTCAGCCCCGTCGCAACGCCTCGGCGGCCGCGGCCCGGCCGGTGCGCACCGCACCCTCCATGTAACCGGCCACCCACTGGTCCGAGCCACAGACGTAGAACGGAGGTTCGTGGGTGCCGTGCAGCGGGCCGACCGCCTCGACGTCCCCCGGCCGCCAGCCGGTGACGTAGCCCTGGGTCCACGGGTCCGTGCCCCACAGCCGGGTCCAGGTGGCCAGCGGGCTGGTGGCCGCCGGCCCGTACATCCGGGCCACCTGGGCCAGCGCCTCGCGGGTGCGGGTGTCGGGGTCGGTGGCCGCGAACGCCGCGTAGCGCTCCGGCGGCACCAGCGCCGAGAGCACGCCCGGTCCCTGCGGCCAGGTGGAGCCCAGCACGCCCTCGCTCTCGGAGAGCGCGTTCTGCCCGGTCTCGCGCCAGAACGGTGCGTCGTACGCCGCGACCAGCTTGGCCGCCCAGGCGTGCCGCTGCCGGTGCAGGGACCGCAGCCGCTCCTCGCTGACGCCGGTGATGCGCAGGTCGCGGGCCGGACCGGCCGGTACCGCGAGCACCACCGCGCCGGCCTCGAGGCTCTCGCCCGAGGCCGTGATCACGGTGACCCCGCGGGCGGTCACGTCGACCGACGCGACCGGCGTCGACAGCCGTACGTCGAGCAGGTCGGCCGCCAGGCGCAGCGCGACGGTGGCCGAGCCCTCGGCGACCTTGAGGTTCTCCCACTCGTCGTAGTCGTAGGAGCCGCTGCCGCCGCCGACCGCGATCTTGCGCGCGTAGGCGAACATGCTGGTGCGCTCGACGGAGCCGTCCGCCAGGCCGAGGTGTGCGAGCTCCTTCAGCCGCAGCACCGCCGGCGTCGCACCGACCTCGCGCAGCCAGTCGCCTACGCTCGTCCGGTCGAGCCGGGACAGGTCGGGACTGGCGAACGGGTCGTCGGGGTCGATCCCCGCGACGACCGCGGTCAGCGCCTTCTCGACGTCCTCGTACGACGCCACGTCGGCGGGCGTGAACCAGGACGGCCAGTCCCCCACGTCGACGGCCTCCGGCACCTCGCGGGTGATCTCGCCGGGCTCGGCGACGTACGACGGCACGAGCGTGAGCCCGAGCTCGGCGACCAGGCCGAGGTAGGCGGTGTGCGCGTTGCCGACCACCTCGCCGCCGAGCTGGACCAGCCGCCCGTCGTCGAGGCGGACCTGCTCGACGCGGCCGCCCACCCGGTCGCGGGCCTCGAGCACGGCCACCGCGGCCCCGCCGTGCTGCAGGTCGCGGGCGGCGGTGAGCCCGGCCAGCCCGGCGCCGACCACGACGACGTCGGCGTGGCTCATCGGA
>JABFXA010000227.1 GCA_013361955.1 Nocardioidaceae bacterium | reverse complement strand
CGTCCTTGGTGTTGCCGGACGTGCGCAGCGTCGGGGAGTTGTTCGCCGTGTTGCCGTTGTCGACGTTCGTGGGGGGTGCCGCGGCCTCGGCGTTGGTGAAGGTGCCCTTCTCGATGATGTTGAAGCCGGCGCACTCGTGGTCGGCCGTGACGATGACGAGAGTGTGGCCGTCGCGCTTGGCGAAGTCGACGGCGACCTTCACGGCGTCGTCGAAGGCCTTGGTCTCCTCGAGCGTCTGGGCCGCGTCGTTGGCGTGCGAGCGCTTGTCGATCAGCGCGCCCTCGACCTGCAGGTAGAAGCCTTTGCCGGACGTGGCCTTTGGCGCCCAGCAGGTCGATGGCCTTGGCGGTCATCTCGGGCAGCGAGGGCTCCGCGGCCTGCGGTGCGGTGGGGTTCTCGCGCTTGAACTTCTCGATGGTCAGGTTGCCCTTGTTGAACAGGCCGAAGACCTTGCTGCCGCCGGCGCCCTGCAGGTCGGAGCGGGTCGCGACGGTCTGGCTCGCGGGCGAGCCGAGCACCGAGTAGCCCTGCGCCTTGAGCGCGTCCTCGTCGGACGCGTCGAAGCGCGACAGCCCGCCGCCGAGGATGACGTCGGCGGTGCCGTTTCGCGCGATCTGGTCGGCGATCGGCGTCACCCGGATGTCACTCGTCGGAAGCGCCTGGCCCGTGATCGCGAGGTCCTGGCACGAGCTGGCGCTGTAGCTCGGGCCCTGGCAGCCGCGCGCCAGGGCGTGGCTGACCTGGCCGGCCGGGGTGGCGTCGGTGATCTCGGCGGTCGAGACGTTGCCGGTGGCGTAGCCCGCGGACTTGGCCAGCTCCATGGCCGTCGGCACGACCTTGCCCTTGGCGTCGACGCCGAGAGCGGCGTTGTACGTCTTGACCCCGGAGGCCCAGGCGGTCGCTGCAGAGGCCGAGTCGGTGACGCTGTTGGGGTGGAAGTCGGCCTCGCCCGGCTGACCCGAGTTCTTCTCGACGGAGTAGGTCGCGTTCTGCCCGACGACCGGCAGCTGCTCCATGTTGAGCTTTCCGTCGGCTCCGTAGTAGCGCAGCCGCGCGGCGTCCACGTGGGTGCGGCCCATGCCGTCACCCAGCAGGTAGATCACGTTCTTGACCCGGCCGTCGTCGGTCCCCTGGGCCCCTGCTGCGGGGGCGGCCATGGCGCCCGCAGCTCCTGCGACCGCGGCGAGGGCCGCAAGGGCCGCGCCGGTCGCCTTCATCCTGGTTCGCATCTGAGCTCTTCCTCACTCACGTCTCGACGGGCGCCACCCGGCGCCCAGCCGGACGCTAGAGCCGACACAGGTGAGCACCGTCGACCGCGAGATGGCCAATGGATGAACGATCGCCGAAAGCGGCTCACACCAATGGATCCCGAGCTGGCGACAGCGCCGCATCATGGCGGTCGCGGGAGGGCAGCGCTGAGAGTCGTCCGCGGTCCGGAGGGTGGTTCGGGATGCCGCTACGACTTGCTCGGATCCGACGCCGGGTCTCGGTCGGCGATCGCGGACAGCCGGTCGCGTGCCGCATGCTCGACCAGCACCGGCACGAAGTCACGGATGTCGCCCGTGAGCTCCGAGTGCGCCAGCCGCACCGCCGCCTCGACAACCTCGGGCCCGAGCTGTGGAAATCGCTCCACCAACCGGCCCTGCACGGCGGCCACCTCAGCAGCTTCCTTCTCACGGTCCATGACCATCGAGCCTGCACCGCGCCGCGACGTGCGCACAAGAGGTGTCCCGCCTCGTCACGCGGTCACATCGGGTGAGCTCGACGACCGGGAGCACGGCCGCACCCGCCCGCGCCGGAACCATCCGGACCGGCCGGGTGCGGTCGGGACGCGGCCCTAGCGTCGAACGGGCGGACGGGGTAGCGCGCCACGGCCCGGACGGGACTCGGTCGGCGCAGGGGAAGTCGGGATCCGACCCAGGTCGGGTGCGGCGGTGACGTCGGCCCCTGACCCGATGCCCTCGGTGTCCGGCGTGAGCGCCGCGACGGCGTCCTCGTCGTCCTCGTGGCAGCGGTGGACGGCGGCCGTCAGCAGCCGGAACTGGCGGTCCAGAGGTCCTTGCCGCTCGGGCGGGGCGACGGACTTGAGGTCGGTGAGGGCGGCGCAGATCTTCCTGGTGACCTGCGGCTCCGAGGCCCCGGCCAGGCGGACCTCGTCGAATGCCAGCCTCACGTAGCCGTCCCAGCTGACGGTCCGTTCGACCAGGCGAACCACACCGTCCTCGTCACGGTGCTCACCCGGTGGCAGGGGGCGCGCGGCCATCTGGCGCAACAGGTCGTGCAGCCGGTGCAGAGCCTGAACTGCCGTCGTGGGGTCGTTGAACGGCTGCGCGATCGAGCGGACGGCGATGTCCACCAGCTTGCGCAGGCCATAGGCGAGGTCCTCGGTGTGGACCCGCTCGGGCCCGAGGAGCACGTGGCGGGCTACGTCGCCCGCCCGCACCCGATCGGCGGCGTCGCGGTCGCCGGTCGGCGTCGAGGCAGTGCGCGGGTGCACCCGGATCAGAGGCGCACCGCCGACGACGAAGTCCCCCATGACGGGGACCAGCTCCAGCACGCAGTCCGCCTGTCGGGCCGCGGCGACGAGGGCCGGGCGGTCGACGCGCACCACGTTGCCCGGCTCCGCAGCGACGATCTCGCCCCGGGCTGCAGTGACCACGGGCAGCTCTCCGTGCTCGCGCACGATGAACTCGCGGCTGCGGTCACCGACGAGGTCGATGAGCCCCGCGACCCGCAGGCCCTGGCCGGCGTGGTGCACGAAGAGGATCAGCACGACGATGCTGGCGAGCATCAGGACGTAGGACAGGATCATCGACACCCCGGGCACCGTGCCGGTGTCGGAGCCGCGGATCTCGCGCAGGGTCAGCACCACGACCAGGAAGCTGGCGCCGAACAACCCGATCGCCAGCTGGCTCCACCGGTCGGTGAGCAGCGCCCCCACGATGCGGGGCGAGAACTGTCCCATCGCCAGCTGGACCGCAACCAGGGTGACCGTCAGCACCAGGGTGGTCAGTGACACCAGGGCCCCGGCGAAGGACGACAGGATCGTCTGGGCGTCGGACGGCGTCCCGGTCAGGCTGATCGGAACGAGGCGGTACTCCGTCATCCGGTCGACCGCGAGCGTTGCGACGGCGAGCACGGCGCCCGCGACGAGGCAGCCGATCGGCAGCAGCCACAGGCTCGAGCGGATGAAGCGCTGGAGCCGCAGCCTGCTGGTCACTGTGGGCCCGCCACCGCGCCGCAGCACATCGACTCGTACCGGTCCATGATCTTCCCTTCATCTGCACGGATTCGCACGCCCCATCCGGCGGCGCACGACAGGCCGGACCTCCCATCGAACCTTGCGCCGAGTGCGGGCGCTATCGGCAGAACGACCCATACGACAGCGGCCGGTGACCGGGTGTTCGGCGTGCGGGCGTGGGTACGCGTCGAGGCGACTCAACAGGAGGTGGCAATGACCAGCAGACATGGGCTCGAGGACCGCCGGATCGCGGTTCTCTGTGCCGACGGGTTCGAGAAGGTCGAGCTGACCGTGCCGGTGCGTGCTCTGAAGGCGGCGGGCGCGAAGGTGGACGTGGTGTCGCTGCGGCGGGGACGCATCCGCGGTCTGAACCTCAACCTGCCGGCCACGCGCGTGCGCGTCGACAGGACCGTCGAGCAGGCCGGCGTCGAAGACTACGACGGGCTCCTGGTGCCAGGAGGGTTCATCAACCCGGACCTGCTCCGCCAGTCGGCACCCGCGCGTGCGCTGGTCCGCGAGTTCGTCGAGAGCGGCAAGCCGGTCGTCACGTTGTGCCACGGGCCGTGGGTGCTGGCGTCGGCCGGCGTCCTCGAGGGCCGTACCCTCACGTCCTGGGCGGGCATCAGGGACGACGTGGTGAACGCGGGCGCGACGTGGCTCGACCAGGACGTCGTACGCGACGGCAACCTCACCTCAAGCCGAGGTCCTAAGGACATGGCGGCGTTCGTGCCGGCCATGCTCGACGCGTTCAGGGCCGGCCCGCTGTCGGCGACGACCTCGCACTCGGGCTCGCAGTCAGACCCCCAGCGCAGCAGCCCGCCGGAGCTGGTGACGGCAGCGACGCGGTGGTCGCCGAAGCTGTCGACGGTCGCCTTGGCCGGGGTCGGCCTGACTGCGCTGGCGATGCGGGCGCGGTCGGCACCCGAGGGCGGTTCCCGGTGGCGCGTTCGCCGGCCATGAGAGGGAGGAGGGAACGTCCCGACGTCGAATCGCGGCGCGAGCGCTGAGCGTTCGTCGACTCAGGCCCGCGCGAGCCGGCGGGCAAGGTACGGCGCGGTCGCGCTGCCCTCGGCCTTCGCGACCTCGGCCGGGGTGCCGGTGGCGACCAGCTGGCCGCCCGCGTCGCCGCCGCCGGGGCCGAGGTCGAGGACCCAGTCGGCGGTGGCGATGGCGTCGAGGTCGTGCTCGACGAGGACGACGGTGTTGCCGGCGTCGACGAGGCGGTGCAGCTGGCGCAGCAGCAGCGCGGTGTCGGCGGGGTGGAGCCCCGAGGTCGGCTCGTCGAGCAGGTAGAGCGCGTGGCCGCGGTGCGCCCGCTGCAGCTCGGTGGCGAGCTTGATGCGCTGCGCCTCTCCACCGCTCAGCTCGGTGGCCGGCTGCCCCAGCCGCAGGTAGCCCAGCCCGACGTCGCGCAGCGTCCGGAGGCTCCGCGAGGCGGCCGGCACGTCGGCGAGGAACGTCGCGGCCTCGTCGACGGAGAGCGCGAGCACCTCCGCGACGTTCTTGCCGCGGTAGGTGATCTCGAGGGTCTCCTCGTTGTAGCGCGCGCCGTGGCAGGTGGGGCAGGGCGCGTACGTGCCGGGCAGGAACATCAGCTCCACGGCGACGAAACCCTCGCCCTGGCAGGTCTCACAGCGGCCCTCGGGCACGTTGAAGGAGAACCGGCCGGCACCGTAGCCGCGCTCACGTGCCTCGTCGGTGGCAGCGAAGAGCTTGCGCACGGAGTCGAAGAGGCCGGTGTACGTCGCGAGGTTGGACCGCGGCGTGCGGCCGATCGGCCGCTGGTCGACGAGCACGAGCCGGTCGAACTGTTCACCGACCGCCGGGTCCTCGGCGAGGACCTGGCTCACCAGCGTCGACTTGCCGGACCCGGAGACGCCGGTGACGGCGGTCAGCACGCAGAGCGGGATGTCGACGGACAGCTCGACGAGGTTGTGGCGGGTGATGCCGGTCAGCTGCAGCCAACCCCGCGGGTCGCGCACGGCGTGCTCGAGCCGCTCGGCGCGACCGAACAGGTGGGCGCTGGTGGCGGACTCCGCGACCTCTTCCAGCCCGTCGACCGGGCCGCTGTAGAGCACCCGGCCGCCGGCCTCGCCCGCGCCTTGGCCGATGTCGACGACCCAGTCGGCGCGGCGGACGACGTCCAGGTCGTGCTCCACGACGAACAGGGAGTTGCCGGACGCCTTGAGCCGGTCGAGCACCTCGAGCAGTGGCTCGGCGTCCGCGGGATGCAGCCCGGCGGAGGGCTCGTCCAGGACGTAGACCACCCCGAACAGCCCGGAACGGAGCTGGGTGGCGATCCGCAGGCGCTGCGCCTCCCCGGGCGACAGGGTGGTCGAGCTCCGCCCGAGGCTGAGGTAGCCCAGGCCGAGGTCGAGCAGCACCTCGAGGCGCGCCACCAGGTCGCCGCAGATGCGGACGGCGACCTCGCCCGTCTCCTCGGGCTGCTCGGCGTACGGACGCAGCAGCGCGACGACCTCGGTGAGCGGCAGCTCGTTGACCTCGGCGATCGAACGGCCGGCGAAGGTCACCGCGAGGGCCGCCGGCCGCAGCCCGCTGCCGTGGCAGTCGGGGCAGGGCGCGTCCTCGACGAACGTCAGGGCCCGCTCGCGCATCCGGTCGCTCTTGGAGTCCGCCAGCACGTGCATGACGTGCTTGCGCGCGCTCCAGAACGTGCCGTGGTAGCCGTAGTCGATGCGGTCGCGCTCGGGCTTGATGAGCACCGACGGCTGCTCGTCGGTGTAGAGGAGCCAGTCGCGGTCCTTCTTCCGCAGCTTGCGCCACGGCGTGTCGACGTCGATGCCGAGACCGCTGACGATGCTGCGCAGGTTGGCGCCCTGCCAGGCTCCCGGCCAGGCGGCGATCGCGCCCTCGCGGATGCTCAGCGAGGGGTCGGGGACCAGCAGCTCCTCGGTGACGTCGTGCACGACTCCGAGCCCGTGGCAGCGGGGGCAGGCGCCGGCCACGGTGTTCGGCGAGAACGCCTCTGCAGCAAGGTGCTCGGCGCCCTCGGGGTAGTCGCCGGCCCGCGAGTAGAGCATCCGCAGCAGGTTGGACAGCGTCGTGATGGTGCCGACCGACGAGCGGGAGGTGGCGGCGCCCCGGCGCTGCTGCAGGGCCACCGCGGGCGGCAGGCCGGTGACCTCCTGGACGTGCGGGGCGCCGACCTGCTGCAGCAGGCGGCGGGCGTACGGCGCCACCGACTCGAAGTAGCGGCGCTGCGCCTCCGCGTAGAGCGTGCCGAACGCCAGCGACGACTTGCC
>JABFXA010000392.1 GCA_013361955.1 Nocardioidaceae bacterium | reverse complement strand
CGTGGACCGGGCCAGACCGGACTCGTCGCACAGCTCGGTGACGGTCAGCGGCTCGTCGGCGCGCACCACGAGGTCGACCAGCGCGGCGGCGCGGTCGACCGCCTGCGTGCCTCCGGAAGAGCTGGCCATGTCCGCCTCGTGGGAATGATCCTGATGTGTTTCATCATGTGGAACTTGGTTCCACATGATGAGGCTAGGATCTCGGGCAGCATGGGTCAAGCAGGTCCGCTACACGGAGGTCGCGCATGTTCCGCAACACGATGCCGAGGTACGAGATCCTCTCCGAGGACGCGATGGCCAAGCTGGATGCCGGCTGGCGACGATTGGTGAGCGAGATCGGCGTCGAGTTCGACAGCGAGCGGGCCCTGGAGCTGTTCCGCACCGCCGGTCAGAAGGTCGAGGGGCAGACGGTCTACCTCGACCCGGAGTTCGTGCTCGAGCAGGTCGCGAAGGCGCCCGCCGAGTTCGACGTCCAGGCGCGCAACCCGGAGCACAGCATCCACATCGGCGGCGACGCGATGGCGTTCGGCGCGGTGTACGGCCCGCCGTTCGTGCGCGAGGGCGAGGTCCGCCGCGACGCGACCATGGACGACTTCCAGCGGTTCACCAAGCTCGCGCAGTCGTTTCCGGTGCTGGACTCCGCGGGCGGCGTGGTCTGCGAGCCCAACGACACCCCGCTGGACTCCCGGCACCTCGACATGACCTATGCGCTGCAGACGCTGACCGACAAGGTCTACATGGGCAACGTGGTCTCCGGCGTCAACGCCCGCGACACCATCGCGATGGGGGAGATCCTCTTCGGTGGCCGCGAGGCGATCGAGAGGACGCCGGTCTCCATCTCGCTGATCAACTGCAACTCGCCGCTGCGCTGGGACGGCCGGATGCTCGAGGCGCTGATCGAGTACACCGAGGCCGGCCAGCCCTGCGTGCTCACGCCGTTCATCCTGATGGGCGCGATGTCGCCGGTGACCATCCCGGCGGCGCTGGTGCAGCAGATCGCGGAGGCGCTCTCCGGGATCACCCTCGCGCAGCTGGTCCGGCCGGGCGCGCCGGTGATCTTCGGGTCCTTCCTGTCCAACATCGACATGCAGTCCGGCTCGCCGACGTTCGGTACGCCGGAGTCGGCGATCGGGCTGTTCTGCACCGGCCAGATCGCCCGGCACTTCGGGCTGCCGTTCCGCTCCGGCGGCGGGCTCACCTCGTCGCAGGTGCCCGACGCGCAGGCCGGCTACGAGGCGCTGATGACGATGCTGCCGACGTTCCTCGCCGGCGCGAACTGGGTGATGCACTCGGCCGGCTGGCTCGAGGGCGGCCTGGTCGCCGGCTTCGAGAAGTTCATCGTCGACGTGGAGATCCTGCAGATGCTGCAGGTGGAGTTCACGCCGCTGGAGATCAACGAGGACACGCTCGCGTTCAGCGCCCACGAGGAGGTCGGCCACGGCGGGCACTTCCTCGGCGCCATGCACACCATGGAGCGGTTCCGCACCTGCTTCTACCGGCCGATGCTCTCCTCCTCGGAGAACTACGAGCGCTGGATGCGCAACGGCGGCCAGGACGCCGCGACGCGGGCCACGAAGATCTACCAGCAGAAGCTCGAGGAGTACGTCGCGCCGCCGCTCGACGACGCGGTCCGCGCGGAGCTCGAGGAGTACGTGATCCGCCGCCGCAAGGAGCTCGGCGACTGAGATTCCTCTTTCCACAGAAGGAGAAGCGCCCGGTCAGCTGTCGGTGGTCGGTGCTTGGATGAAGGCATGTCCAGCACCGACACGGCCGTCCGGCACTGCGTGTTCCCGGGCTGCCGGACGGACGCACAGAGCACCCCGGGGAGCGCCGCGCCGCTGTGCCGACGGCACCTCGACCTGGCCCGGCACCACGGCTGGTCGTGCCGCCGGCTGGGCGACGGGTACCTCTGGTCCAGCCCGCTCGGGCGGGAGCAGCTGGTCCGGGTCTGAGGGCGACGGCCCTGGTTTCGAGGCTCGCTCCGCTCGCACCTCAACCAGCGGCGAGCCCGCCTCCCGCCCTCAACCAGCGGGGGTCTTGGCGAGCTGGTTGGCGGCGCCGACGAGGGCGAGGTGGGAGAAGGCCTGCGGGAAGTTGCCGACGAACCGGCCGGCCACCGGGTCGTACTCCTCGGCGAGCAGGCCGACGTCGTTCGGGAGCGTGAGCAGCCGGCGCATCAGCGCGTGCGCGTCGTCGACGCGGCCGGCGAGGGCGTAGGCCTGGACCAGCCAGAACGAGCAGGCCAGGAACGGGTGCTCGTGGCCCGACAGTCCGTCGACGCCGGACTCGGTGCGGTAGCGCCGCAGCAGCCCCTCGTGGAGCAGGTCCTCCTCGACGGCCTGGATGGTGCCGAGCATCCGCGGGTCGTCGCCGTCGAGGAAGCCGACGTCCGAGAGCACCAGCAGCGACGCGTCGACCTCGCTGGTGTCGAAGTGCTGGGTGAAGGTTCCTCGCTCCTGGTCGAAGCCCTTCTCGAGCACCTCGGCGCGCACCCGGTCGCGCAGGTCGCGCCACTTCTCGACGGGACCGTCGAGGCCGTGCTTCTCGACCGCCGCGACGGCGCGGTCGAAGGCCACCCAGACCATCACCCGGGAGTGCGTGAAGTGCCGCTGCGGCCCGCGGATCTCCCACAGCCCGTGGTCCGGGGCGTCCCAGTGCTCGGCGAGCTCCTCGACGAGAGTGCGCTGCAGTGACCAGGAGTCGGCGGTCTCATCGAGGCCGCCGTCGCGGGCCATGTCGAGGGCGATCATCACCTCGCCGAGCACGTCGGTCTGCCGCTGCTGCGCGGCGCCGTTGCCGACCCGGACCGGCCCGGAGCCGCCGTAGCCGGGGAGGTGGTCGAGCGTGCGTTCGTGGAGGTCGCGCGCACCGTCGACGGCGTACATGATCTGCAGGTCCTGCGGGTCGCCGGCCACCGCGCGCAGCAGCCAGTCGCGCCAGAGCCGGGCCTCGTCGGCGTACCCGGACTCCAGCAGCGCCTCCAGGGTCAGCGAGGCGTCGCGCAGCCAGCAGAAGCGGTAGTCCCAGTTCCGCTCGCCGCCGAAGTCCTCCGGCAACGACGTGGTCGGCGCCGCGACGATCCCGCCGGTGCCGCCGTGGGTGAGCAGCCGCAGGGTGAGCAGCGAGCGCACCACGTGGTCGCGGTACGGCCCGTCGTAGGAGCACCGGCCGGCCCATTCCTCGGAGACCTCGATGGTCTGCCGGATCCGGTGCTCGAACTCCAGCGGCTCGGGCAGCTCGTGGTGCGACGACACCCAGGTGGTCGAGAAGGTGAGCTCCTCACCCCCGCGTACGTCGAGCTCGTCGGCGTGCCGGCCGTCCGCCGCGCGGGGCAGCCGCGGTCCGCGCAGCACCAGCCGGTCGGGGCCGGCGACCGCGGTGATCACCTGCATCCCGTGCATGTCCTCGCGCCGCACCCAGGGGCGGATCTTCCCGTAGCCGGGCCGCACCACCCACTCGTGCCGCATCCGCACCGTGCCCTCGACGCCGACGACCCGGCGCACCAGGTCGGCGCGCTCGTCGAGCACCGGCATCAGGTCGAGCACTGTCACCACACCGGTGTCGGTGGTGTACGTCGACTCGAGGACCGCGCTCTGCCCGACGTACCTCCGCTCGCAGCGGGCGTCCGGGTCGGCCGGCCCGAGCAGCCAGCGGCCGTGCTCGGGGCCGCCGAGCAGCGCGGCGAAGCAGGCGGGGGAGTCGAAGCGGGGCAGGCACAGCCAGTCCACCGATCCGTCCTTGCCGACCAGTGCAGCGGTGCCGGTGTCGCCGAGCACGGCGTAGTCCTCGATCGGCAGCGGCATGTCGTTCACCGTAGCCAGCACTAGGGTGCGAGCCGTGGACGACACCGACCTCGCGGCCCGGGTGCACCGGGCGCTGCTGGCGCGCGGGCAGACGGTGGCCAGCGCGGAGTCGCTGACCGGCGGCCTGCTCGGCGGCCTGCTGACCGCGACCTCCGGGTCCAGCGAGACCTTCCGCGGCGGCGTCGTGAGCTACGCCACCGACCTCAAGCAGCGGCTGTTGCGCGTGAGCGACGAGGTGGTCCGCGAGCACGGGGTGGTGTCCGCGGAGTGCGCCGAGCAGATGGCGGCGGGGGTGCGCGACCTGCTCGGCGGGGACTGGGCGGTGAGCACGACCGGAGTGGCCGGGCCCACGCTGCAGGAGGGCAAGCCGCCCGGGACGGTCTTCGTCGGGCTGGCCGGGCCCGCCGGGGTGGAGGTCCGCCACCTGCACCTGACCGGCGACCGCGACGCCGTCCGCCGCCAGACCTGCCGCGCGGCCCTGGAGGCGTTGCTCGCCGCGGTGGCCCAGGCCACCGAGTGACCGGGTTTCCCGGCGTTGCGGCCCGGGAAGTTTTGTTCTACCGGTAGCGTTGAGCTAGCCGGATTCCCTCGCAGTCGGAAGGAGCAGTGCCCGTGGTGATCTTCCGTCGCCTGCTCGGCGAGGTGCTGCGCGCCCAGCGGATCCGCCAGGGCCGCACGCTCCGGCAGGTGTCCGCGGACGCCCGGGTCAGTCTCGGATACATCTCCGAGATCGAGCGAGGTCAGAAGGAAGCATCGTCCGAGCTGCTCGCCGCGCTGTGCGCGGCGCTCGACGTACCCCTGTCGGAGATCCTCTCCGAGGTCAGCGACGCGGTCGCGCTCGAGGAGGCCGCCCTGGCCATGCAGCTCGAGGACGTCACGCTGGACACCACCGCGATGGAGCAGCCGCTGCCCGACGCCGGGCCGCGCTCCGGCGACGTGGTCGCCTCCGCCGCGTGACGGCGCTCTAGCCTGGCCCGGTGCCCACCCCGCAGCAACAGCTGGTCGAGCGGGTGAGCGCCGCCCTCCGCGACGACGACCGGGTCCGCGGGCTGTGGCTGACCGGCAGCCTGGGCACCGGCCGCGACGACCGGTTCAGCGACGTCGACATGTTCGTGGCGGTCACCGAGGACGCGCTCGAGGGGTACCTCGCCGACTGGCCGTCGGTCGCCGAGCGCTACCGCCCGCTGCACGCGCACCGGCTCCCCGGGGCGCCGGTGTTCAACCACGTGCTGCCCGGCTGGCTGCGCTGGGACGTCGTGATCGGCACTCCGCACGACCTCGGCAACATGGACCCCGGCTCGGTCACCGAGGTCTTCAACCACGACGGGCTGCGCCCTCGGTCGCCCTCGCACCGCGGCGCCGACCCCGACGTGGTCCGCGAGATGACCGAGGAGTTCCTGCGGGTGCTCGGGCTGCTCCCCGTGGTGCTCGGCCGCGGTGAGCTGGTCACCGCGGTGTCCGGTTCCGGGATCCTGCGCGACCTGCTGATCTCGCTGCTGCGGTACCGCGTCGAGGGCGCCCGCCTCAGCGGCGCGCTGCACCTGAGCCGGGTGCTGCCGCCGGAGGAGATGGCTGCGCTGGCCGCGCTGCCGCCGGTGTACGCCGAGCGCGGAGCCGTCGTCCGGCTGCACCTGGCCTGTGCGGGGATGTTCCTGCCGGTCGCCCGGGAGATGCTCGGCCAGGCCTACCCCTTCCACCTCGAGCAGGCCTGCTGGGAGCACCTGCGCGCCCACCTCGGCGAGGACGGGGGCTAGGGCTCCGGCTGGCAGGACGGGCACCAGTACGTCACCCGCTGCTGCCCCTCGGGGCCCTGCTGGTAGACCCGCACCGCGCTGCCGCAGCGCCGGCACGGCTGCCGCCCGCGTCCGTGCACCCAGGTCTGCCGGCCGCGTCGCGTGTCGCCTGTCGTGGTCTGCGCCACCCGCTCCTTGTTGGCGTCGAGCGCGGCGTGCGCCCGGCGTACCAGCCGGCGCAGGTCGGGTACCTCCCCGACCGGCAGCCGCGGGTGCACGCCGGCGAGGAAGCAGAGCTCGTTCTTGTACAGGTTGCCGATGCCGGCCAGGTTGCGCTGGTCGAGCAGCGCGTCGGCGACCGGGCGGCCGGGGTCGGCGAGCAGCCGGCGCAGCGCCTCCTCCTCGTCCCAGTCCGGCCCGAGCAGGTCGGGCCCGAGGTGGCCGACCGCGGCGTCCTCCTCCGTGCGCGCGAGCACCTCGACGATGCCGAGCGCGAACCCGACCGCCGTCCAGGCGTCGGTGCGCAGCACCACCCGGGCCTCGTGCGCGGGCCGCCGCCACGCGCCGCCGGGGCGGTACAGGTGCCAGGCGCCCTCCATCTTCAGGTGCGTGTGCAGGGTGTGGTCGGCGCGGATCCGGGTGAGCAGGTGCTTGCCGCGGGCGACCGTGGCCTCGACCAGCCGCCCGGACAGGTCGAGCGTGGCGTACGCCGGCACCCGGAAGTCGGTCTCCACCAGGGTCGCCCCGCTGAGCGCCTTGTCGAGGTGCAGCGCGGTGCGCCACACGGTGTCGCCCTCCGGCACCCGTCCCTCCTCCACTGCGTCGTCGGTCCCGGTCACTAGCATCTCGCGCATGGCGGGGAGGTGGTCGCGCGAGCGCGTGCTGGGCCTGGCCCCGGACGCCTCGTCGGTCCCGGCGGGCGAGAAGCTCGCCCGGCCCGGACCCTGGTCCGGCGCCGGCGTGCACGACGACGTGCTGTGGGGGCTGTGCGCCGGCAGCGGGCCGACGCCGTACCAGACCCTGGTGCACCTCGACGGCCCGGCGTACCGCTGCTCCTGCCCGAGCCGCAAGCACCCCTG
>JABFXA010000435.1 GCA_013361955.1 Nocardioidaceae bacterium | reverse complement strand
AGCGCGCCGCCCCGCAGCGCGGACGAGAGGTCGCCGGCGGAGGTGAACCGGGCCTCGGGGTCCTTCGCCAGCGACCGGTCGACGACCCGGCGCAGCTGCTCGGGCACGTCGTCGGGCAGCGGCGGCGGCGCGTCGCGCAGGTGCGCCAGCGCGGTCGCCACGGAGGAGTCGTGGTCGAACGGGCGGTGCCCGGCCAGGCACTCGTAGAGCACCACGCCGAGGGAGTAGGTGTCGCTGGCGGCGGTGGCCGGCAGCCCCTGCGCCTGCTCCGGCGACAGGTACTGCGGAGTGCCGATCACCTGGCCGGTGCGGGTCAGCGCGACCGCGTCGGCGGCCCGGGCGATGCCGAAGTCGGTGACCTTCACCTGGCGGTCGGGGGTGACCAGCAGGTTCGCCGGCTTCACGTCGCGGTGCACGATGCCGCGGCCGTGCGCGTATGCCAGCCCGTCGGCGGCCTGCGCGACCAGCTCGCTGGCCGTCTCGGGCGGCATCCGCTCGCCGCCGCGCAGCAGCGCGGACAGCGGCTGGCCCCTGACCAGCTCCATCACGAGGTACGGCCGGCCGCGCCCGTCGCCGTCGTCGGGCAGCTCGCCGAAGTCGTAGACGGACGCGATGTTCGGGTGCGCGAGCGAGGCGGTGTTGCGCGCCTCGGTCTCGAACCGGCTGCGGAACGTCGGGTCGTCGGCGTACTCCGCCTTGAGCACCTTGACGGCCACCTCTCGGCCCAGGACGGAGTCGGTGGCACGCCACACCTCGCCCATGCCGCCGGAGGCGATGCGTTCCTGGAGGTCGTAGCGGGTCACCGGTTGATCACCGCGTCCATGACGCTCTTCGCGATCGGGGCGGCGAGGCCGCTGCCGGAGATCTCGCCGCGCGGCACCGACGGGTCGTCGACCAGCACCGCGACCGCGACCTGCGGGTCGTCGGCCGGGGCGAACGACACGAACCAGGCGTACGGCGCCTGGTCGGGCCCGCGCTGCGCGGTGCCGGTCTTGCCGGCGACCTTGATGCCCGGCATCTGCGCGGTCTGGCCGGTGCCGTTGTCGACGACCTCGATCATCATCTGGGTCAGCTCGCGGGCCACCGACGACGAGACGGCGTTGCTGCGGAACGCCTCCGGGTTGGTCTTGTCGAGCACCGAGAGGTCGGGGGCGCGCACCTCGTCGACGATGTAGGGCCGCATCACGGTGCCGCCGTTGGCGATCCCCGAGGCGACCATCGCCATCTGCAGCGGCGTCGCGGCCACGTCGTACTGGCCGATCGCGGACAGCGCCGTCTGCGGCTCGTCGGGGTTGGCCGGGAACCGGCTGCGCACCTGGCCGGGCAGGTCCTCGAGGTAGGTCTGGTCGAAGCCGAACTTCTGCGCCTGCTCGCGCAGCGCGTCGTCGCCGAGCTTGAGCCCGATCTCGCCGAACGCGGTGTTGCAGGAGTTCTCCAGCGCCTGGGTGAGCGGGATCCGGTCGGTGCCGCAGTCGAGCCCGGGCTCGTTGGGCAGGTTGGCCGTGGTCTGCGGCAGGTCGAGTGAGGAGCCGCCGGCCACCGGGGTGTTCGGGGTGTACTGACCCGACGACAGCGCCGCCGCCGCGGTGACCAGCTTGAACGTCGAGCCCGGCGGGTAGGTCTCCTGGATCCCCCGGTCGAGCATCTTCTGGTCCTTCGACGTGGACAGCCGCTCATAGGCCTTCTGCACGGCGGCGAAGTCGTGCGACGCCAGCTTGTTCGGGTCGTACGTCGGGGTGCTGGCCAGCGCCAGGATCTTGCCGGTCGACGGCTCGAGCGCGACCACCGCGCCCTTCGCGTCGCGGCCCAGGTTGCCGAGCCCCTGGACGGCCCGGTTCTGCGCCTGCGGGTCGACGGTCAGCGCCACCGAGCCGCCCTTGGGCTGGCTGTTGCCGAGCATGTCCACGACCCGGTTCACGAACAGCCGCGGGTCGCTGCCGGAGAGGATGTCGTTCTCGCTCTGCTCCACGCCGCTGCGCCCGTACAGGTAGGAGTAGTAGCCGGTGATGTGGGCGTACTTGCGCGGCTGCTTGTAGACCCGCTGGTACTTGTACTGGTCGCTGGTGCGCACGCTCTCCGCGACCGACGCGCCGCCGGCCAGGATCGCGCCGCGCTTGCGCGAGAACTCCGCGTCGCGGACCCGCTTGTTGTCGACTTTGCCGTTGAGCGCGTTGGCGTCGACGTACTGCAGCCAGGTCGCGTTGAGCAGCAGCGCGACGAACAGCAGCAGGCAGAAGATCGACATCGCCCGGATGGGCTTGTTCATGACAGCTTCACCACCTGGGTGGCGTCGTCCTGCTCGGGCTCGGTGAGCTCGGGGAGGGGACGTCGCGCCTGGTCGGAGATGCGCAGCAGCAGCGCGATGATCGCCCAGTTGGCGACCAGCGACGAGCCGCCGGAGGACAGGAACGGCGTGGTCAGACCGGTCAGCGGGATCAGCCGGGTGACCCCGCCGACGACCACGAACACCTGCAGCGCGAAGACCACGCCGAGACCGGTGGCCACCAGCTTGCCGAACGCGTCGCGGCACACCAGCGCGGTGCGCAGCGCGCGCTCGACGATCAGGCCGTAGAGGAGCAGCACGGCCATCACCCCGGTGAGCCCGAGCTCCTCGCCGATGGAGGCCATGATGAAGTCGGAGAACCCGAGCGGGGTGATCGTCGGGTCGCCCTGGCCGAGGCCGCGGCCGACGAGTCCGCCCCAGGCCATCCCGTAGAGCCCGGACACCAGCTGCGGCACGCCCTGGTCGGGGTCGTAGGCGAACGGGTGCAGCCAGGAGTCCACGCGGGACTGCACATGGCTGACCACGAGGTTCGCGACGAAGGCGCCGACCAGGAACATCACCGTGCCGACGACCAGCCAGCCGGGCCGCTCGGTGGCCACGTAGAGCATCACCAGGAACAGCCCGAAGAACAGCAGTGAGGAGCCGAGGTCCTTCTGGAACACCAGCACACCGAGGCTGACCAGCCACATGGCGAGGATCGGGCCGAGGTCGCGCCCGCGCGGGAAGTCGATGCCGGCGAACCGGCGGCCGGCCAGCGCCAGCGCGTCGCGGTGCACCACGAGGTAGCCGGCGAAGAACAGCACCAGCATCACCTTGGCGAGCTCGCCGGGCTGGAAGCTGAACGGGCCGAGGCCGATCCAGATCCGGGACCCGTTGATGCTGCGGCCGATCACCGGCATCAGCGGGAGCAGCAGCAGCACGATCGCCGCGAAGCCGAAGGTGTAGGTGAACGCCTGCAGCCGCCGGTGGTCGCGCACCACCAGCAGCACCACGACGAACAGCACCGCGCCGAGCGTCATCCACTGCAGCTGGTTGTCCGCGAACGGGCCGATCTCGATGCCCTTGGCCTCGTAGCCGAGGTCGATGCGGTGGATGATCGCCAGCCCGAGGCCGTTGAGCGCGCTGATCACCGGGAGCAGCACCGGGTCGGCGTACGGCGCGAGGTAGCGGACCGCGACGTGGCAGCCGATGCAGAGCGCGGCCAGCCACCCGCCGTACGCGAAGATGTCGGGCGGCACCGTGCCCTCGACACCGAGGCCCACCGCGGCGTACGCCCCCACGCCGACGACCAGGCTGAGCACGAGCAGGAACAGCTCGGCCCCACGGCGGCGCCGGTGCGTGAACGCGCGGTCGCGCAGCGCTCCGATGGCGGCACTCATGAGGCGGTCCTCTCGATGCAGTCCGGCGGCTGGACGGTCGGGGTCGGGCTCGGCGAGGGGCTCGCCGAGCGCGACGGGGACCGGCTCGGGTTCTTGCCGGAGGCCTTCTTCGAGGTGGGCGTGCGGGTCGGGCTCGGGCTCGGGGTCGGCGAGGGGGTCGGCGGCGGGCAGACCGTGGCCAGCCCCTCGAGCCGCTGCACGATCGCCTGGGCGTCGGACTTCGACTCCGCCGGGATCCCGGCCCGCACCTGCTCGGCGTTGTAGTCCTTGAGCGACTCGATGGTGATGTCGGTGGTGCTGTCCACCTGGTGCATCCGCACGCCCGGCACGTCGGCCTGCACGCCGCGGAAGATCGCCACCTTGTCGCCCTCGGCGGCGACGTAGTACTGGTTCTGGCTCCACCGGTAGCCGAGCACCGCGGCCGCGGCGATCAGCCCGACCACCAGGAGCAGCGCGAGCGCGCGACGGAACCAGCGGCCGCGGCGGGGCGCGCGGGGCGCGTAGCGCAGCTCCTCGGGGTCGGGCCCCGGCTCGTCCTCGCCCGGCACCGGCTCGATCTCGCCGGTGTCGCCGCCGCGGTGACCGCGGAACAGGCTGCGCGCGGGTCCGGACCGGCGGGGCTGCTCGGCTGCGGCGCCGACCACGAGCGGCTCGGGCAGCGGCGCGCCCGCGGGTACGGCGGGCTCCACGGCGTTGTCGAGCACGTCGGCGACCACGCAGGTGACGTTGTCGGAGGACCCGGCCTCGAGCGAGGCGCGGACCAGCTCCACCACCGCGTAGTCGGCGGACCCGGTGCCGAGGATGTCGGCGAGCCGGGGGTGGTCGAGGACGCCCGACGCGCCGTCGCTGCACAGCAGCAGCCGGTCGCCCGGGGCCAGCTCGATGTAGAAGAGGTCGGGATCGGTCTCGTGCACCCCGTCGACCGCGCGCAGGATCAGGTTGCGGTGCGGGTGGGTGCGGGACTCCTCCTCCGTGATGCGGCCCTCGTCGATCAGGCTCTGCACGAAGGTGTGGTCCTTGGTCAGCTGGGAGAGGGTGCCGTCGCGGAGCAGGTAGCCGCGGCTGTCGCCGATGTGCGCGAGGCCGATCCGGCTGCCGTCGAACAGCGCGGCGGTGACCGTGGTGCTGGTGCCGTCGAGCTCGGGGTTCTCCTCGACCAGCTCGGCGATCCGGTCGTGCGCGCGGTGGATCGCGCCGGCGAGCGCCTCGAGCATGTCCTCCGGCGGCGGCTCGTCGAGCCGGCGCAGCGCCTGCACGGCGGTGCTGCTGGCGATGTCGCCGCGGGCCGCGCCCCCGACGCCGTCGGCGATCACCAGCAGGTGCGAGGACGCGAACCCGGAGTCCTGGTTGTCCTTGCGGACCCGTCCGACGTCGGACAGGGCGGCGTACCGCCAGCCCAGGCGCGTACGCCCGCCGTCCGGCGAGTGGGAGGTGTCCGTGGGATCCATGGGGTCCATGCAGGCGGAGGGCGCTGCGGCGCCGCTACTTCCTCAGCTCGAGGGTGGTCTTGCCGATCCGGATCTTGCTGCCGAGCTGGATCGTGGTGGGCTGGGTCAGCCGGTGCGAGCCGATGTAGGTGCCGTTCGTCGAGCCGAGGTCCTCCACGAACCACTGGTCCCCGTTGCTGGCGATGCGGGCGTGCCGGGTGGACACGTAGTCGTCGTCGAGGCGGATCGCCGCGTCGGCGCCCCGGCCGATGAGCAGCGGCGCGTGGTCGAGCGACGCGGACTCCCCCTCGTTGGCGCCCTCGACGATCTGCACGTGGGTGGGCGCGCCGCGCGGGCGCTTGGCCGGCTTGACCCGGTTGCGGGACTCCTTCTCGCGCCGCCGCTCGGCACGCCGGTCGGCCCGCGGCGTGGACTCGATGCGGGCGCCGAACATGTCGGAGCGCACCACCGAGATCGCGGACAGCACGAAGATCCACAGGATCGCCAGGTAGGCGAACCGGATCAGCATCAGGGTGAGCTCGGACAAAGGTCAGCCGTCCTGTCCGGGGTGGGGAACGAACCGGACCGTCATCGTGGTGTTGCCGATCTTGATCGTGGCGCCGTCGGCCAGCGTGGCCTGCTGCACCCGCGAGCCGTTGACCAGCATGCCGTTGGTGGAGCCGAGGTCGACGACGCTGACGATGGTGCCGCTCGCCTCACCGGCGTGCACCCGGATCTCGGCGTGCCGACGGCTCACGCCCGGGTCGTTGATCCGCAGGTCGGCGTCGGTGCCGCGGCCGATCACGATGCCGGGCGGGTCGAGCGGGTGCTTCATCCCGTTGACCTCGAGGATGACGCTGGCCCGGCGTACGGCGGTGTCGGTGACCGCGCGGTCGGGGGTGACCTTCGCGAGCGCCGCGCTGCGCACCCGGAACCGTCCCGTGGACAGGTCGTCGCGCTCGTCGAAGCTGATCGAGATCGGGCCGGTGAAGACGTAGGACTGCTCGTGCGCGTGCTCGCGGAGCATCTCGGTGAGCTCCTGCGCCAGCGTCGAGGAGTACGGCGCGAGCCGCTCGTGGTCCTGCGCGGAGAGCTCGACGTGGAACTGGTTCGGCACCAGCCGGCGGTCGCGGGACAGGATCTGCGCGGAGTTGTCGACCTCGCGCTGCAGGGCGGCGGCGACCTCGACGGGCTGCACGGCACTGCGGAACGCCTTGGCGAAGGCCCCGGAGACCATCTGCTCGAGGCGGTTCTCGAACCGCTGGAGCATCCCCATCGCCACCTCCTCTCCCTGGCCGTGTCCGCTGTGGCCGACCGCTGGGTCGCGCCTGCTTCCTACCCCCCGTCCCGGTGCACCGAACCCGCTGCGACCGCCGCCTCGCGCACACGCAAGACACCGGTCACAAGTCCGGCGTACCGGCATCGTATCGGGGCACCGGGAACCCGAGACGCACTGCCCTCGGCGGGCTCCCGCCGTCGCCCGGAACCGTTTTGGAGGCCGTCGAGGCCGTGGGATACCCTTACCGGGCTTCACGCGCGAGTGGCGGAATAGGCAGACGCGCACGGTTCAGGTCCGTGTGCCCGAAAGGGCGTGGGGGTTCAACTCCCCCCTC
>JABFXA010000273.1 GCA_013361955.1 Nocardioidaceae bacterium | reverse complement strand
TAGCGGGGGCGGGATTTGAACCCGCGACCTCTGGGTTATGAGCCCAGCGAGCTACCGAACTGCTCCACCCCGCGTCGGTGAACCCAAGGTTACGCGACCGGGGCGTCGCGGTCCAAATCGGGGTCAGCCGGACGGGGCTGACGGGGACGGTGACCCGGACGGCGACGGCGAGGCGGACGAGCGCTCGGAGGCGCGCAGGGCCTGCTCGACGAGGTCCTGCGCCTGCTTCGTCGCGGCGGCGTACGCCTCCAGGTCGCCGGCCCGCAGGGCGCGCTGGGCCTCGGTGAACTTGTCGGACGCCTGCGTGAGCAGGGACCGTACGTCGCCGGAGACGGCACCGCCACCGCCGCTCGTGCTCCCGGAGCCGTTGCCTCCGGAGCCGGCCGAGCTGGTGCCGCCGCCGTTGCTGACGCCGAGCACGTCGTTGACCGCCTCGCTCAGCGTGGTGCCGATGCCGACCTCGTCGCCGAACGTGGCGAGCACGAACCGCAGCTGCGGGTAGGTGCCCTCGCCGGTGTTGCGCTGGATGTACAGCGGCTGCACGTAGAGCAGGCCGTCACCGACCGGGAGCGTGAGCAGGTTGCCGTAGCGGACCTTCGCGTTGCCGCGCGTGAACGGCAGCACCCGGGTCTGGATCTGGTCGCTGTTGTTGAAGTTGTTGGCGATCTGCGACGGGCCGGGGACCTGGGTGTTGCTGGGCAGCCGCAGGATCTTGATCTTCCCGTAGTCCGGCCGGGTCGGGTCGGAGCCGACCGCGATGAACGACGCGAGGTTCTGCCGCTTCTGGGGCACGAACACGCTGGTCAGCGAGAACTCCGACTGCGAGCTGCCCGGGTACTTGATCGACAGCCGGTACGGCGGCTGCTTGTTCGTCCTGATCTCCGGGTCCTCGGGGACCTTCCACTGGTCGTCACCGGCGTAGAACGTCTTCGCGTCGGTGACGTGGTACGCCGCCAGCATGTTGCGCTGCACCTTGAACAGGTCCTCGGGGTAGCGCATGTGCGCCAGCAGCCCCGCCGGGATCTTCGCCTTCGGCTGGATGGCGTTCGGGAACGCCCGCGACCACGCGTTGACGATCGGGTCGTCGTCCCACTTGTAGAGCTTCACCGAGCCGTCGTACGCGTCGACCACGGCCTTGACCGAGTTGCGCATGTAGTTGATCTCGTCGGTCGGCAGGGTGGCGTACGTCGTGTTCGGCTGCAGCGCGTCGGAGGTCATGCTCCGCAGCGAGTCCTTCTGGCTGTTCGGGTAGTGGTCGGTCGTCGTGTAGCCGTCGAGGATCCACTTGACCCGGCCGTCGACCACCGCGGGGTACGCGTCGCCGTCGACCGTCAGCCACGGCGCGACCTTCTGCACGCGCTCGCGCGGGGTGCGGCCGTAGAGGATCCGGGAGTTCTCGTTGACCCGGCTGGACAGCACGATGTTCGGCTCGCTGAACTTCACCGCGTAGAGCAGCTTGTTGAACAGGCTGCCGACCGGCACGCCGCCGCTGCCCGTGTAGGTGTTCGTCTCCGCGCCCGCGGCGCCCGCCGCCGGAAGGTCGAGCTCGACGTTCTTGCCACCCGGCGCCTTGCCGACGATCGAGTAGTCGGGGCTGGTCTCGCCGAAGTAGACCCGCGCCTGGTAGGACCCGTCGGGCTGGATCTTGCTGAGCTCGCCCTTCGGCGGCAGGTCCTTCTCCGTCCAGACCGGAGCGCCGTTGTTGAGGTTCGGGACCGGCTGGTCGTTCTGGTCGCTCATGTTGCCGTAGGCCGCGACCACGCCGAAGCCGTGCGTGTAGACGGTGTGCTCGTTGGCCCAGTTGCGCTGGGTGTCGGGCAGGCCGGCCTCGTTGAGCTCGCGCACCGCCAGCACCACGTCGCGGGTGCGGCCATTGATCTGGTACCGGTCGACGTCGAGCACGTGCGGGACGCTGTAGTAGCCGCGCACCTGCTGCAGCTGCTCGAAGGCGTCGGACACCAGCGACGGGTCGAGCAGCCGGACGCTCGGCAGCGACGCGGAGTCGGCCTGGAGCTGCGCGGCGCTCTGGATCAGGTTCGCGTCGTACGGCGTCACCTGGGTGTTCGAGATGCCGTACGCCTGACGCGTGGCCTGGATGTTCTTCGCGAGGTACGGCGCCTCCTTGTCCGGCTCGGACGGCTTCACCTGGAACTGCTGCACGATGCCCGGCCAGATTGCGCCGAGCAGGATCGAGGACAGCACCAGCAGCACCAGGCCGACGGACGGGAGCAGCCAGGTGCGCCGGAAGATGTTCGCGAAGAACAGCACCGCGCAGATCAGCGCGATGGCGGCGAGGATCGTCTTCGACGGCAGCACGGCGTTCTTGTCGGTGAACCCGATCCCGGTGAAGAGGCCGCCGCCGTCGTTGGTCAGGTTGAAGCGGTCCAGCCAGTAGTCGAGGGCCTTGAACAGCACGAAGAAGCCGGCCAGCACCGAGATCTGCACCTGCGCGGCGCCGGAGAGCCGGTCCTGCTTCGACTGCAGGCGGATGCCGCCGAACAGGTAGTGCACGACCGCGGCCGCGATCAGGCTGAGCACGATCACAGCCATCGCGAAGTCGACCAGGTAGTGGAACCAGGGCAGGTCGAAGACGTAGAAGCCGACGTCGAGCTTGAAGTACGGGTCCTTCCTGCCGAACGGCTCGCCGTTGCGCCACAGCAGGTACTGCCGCCACTGCCCCGAGCCGGACCCGCCCGCGAACAGGCCGAGCACCAGGGCCACCGCCACCAGCAGCCACTTGCGGAGCGGGTCGACCACCTCGCGGTAGCGGTCCAGGTTCGCCTGCTCCTGCGACGCCGGCCGGAACAGCGGGCGGAACCGGTAGGCGACCGCGACGTTCGCGCCCACGACGACCGCCATCAGCACGCCGAAGACCAGGAACAGCATCACCTTGGTGCCCAGCACCTTGGTGAACACCTCGGAGAACCCGACGCTCTTGAACCACAGCCGGTCGGTCCACACGCTCGTGAACACCGAGATCAGGAAGAACGCGACGATCAGCACCACGATCGTGCCGATCAGGGCACGCGAGCGCTGCTGCGAGGCGGCCGGCGGAACGCGCCGGGCCGGCTCGGGGGTGTCGTCGTCGAAGAGTCCGCTCACGTGTCCGCCTGGTCCATCAGTTCTCGAGGGTGCTGCGCAACAACTCTAGAAGGGCCGGCACCAGGTCGGGTGCCTCGAGCACGGACAGCGCGTCGTCGTGCGACCGCATCCGCAGTGCGCAGTACGTCGACCCGTCGCGCGTCGCACCGGCCACGATGCGCACCTCCTGCCGGTCGGGGTGCTCAGCGGCGTACCGCTCCGCCTCGTCGGGGTCGGCGGGCAGCTGGACGTCGGCCGTGGGCGGGAGCACCAGCCGCTCCACCACGGCCGCGGCGCCGAACACCTCCGCCGGCCACATGATCTGCTGCAGCGTGCTCTCCAGCGGCTGGTCGACGGGGACGTCGTCCTGCTCCACCGGGGTCAGCGACCCGGCGCTGGCGCCGTCGAGGCCCATCGCCGCGGCCAGCGCGGGCTCGCGGACCAGCAGGTCCGAGGTCGGCACCAGCGCGTAGAGCCGGGCGGGCTGGTCCCAGCCGGCCTCGGCGGCGTGCTGCTCGATCTCCCGGACGGCGGCCTGCAGGACCGGGTCGGCTTCGGGTACGTCGGTGGGCTGGTTCATGAGCAGGCGGGCAGGTCGGCGCCCTCGTCCTTCGCGTAGGCCTCGAGGGAGGTGACCGCGCTGTGCATGGTGGGCGCTTTCACCAGCTTGATCTCGTCGGGGGTCACGTCGGCGTCCAGAGCGGCCTGGCAGTCGGCGGGCGGCACCAGGAAGACCGAGGCGCCGGCGTCGGCGGCGGCGACGATCTTCTGCTGGATGCCTCCGATGGGTCCAACGCGCCCCTCCTCGTCGATGGTTCCCGTCCCGGCGATCTTGTTGCCGTCGACGAGCGATCCGGGGGTGAGCGTGTCGTACACCCCGAGGGCGAACACCAGGCCCGCGCTGGGGCCGCCGATGGTGTCGTCGAGGTTGACGTTCACGTCGAACGGGAAGTCGTAGCCGGTGCCGACCTGCACCCCGACGATGGCGCGGTTCGGGTCGTCGGGCGCCGCCTCGGGGGTGACCTTGACGGTCTTGCGGTCACTGCGGCGCTCGACCACGAACGTCGCGGGCTCACCGACACCGCTGCGCTGCAGGACCTTCGAGACCTGGTCGGCGCTGCGGATCGTGGTGCCGTTGACCTCCAGGACCCGGTCGCGAGGGTCCAACTTGCCGTCGGCGGGCGCGTCCTGGGAGACGGAGAGCACCTCGACCTGCAGCGGCAGCTTGTAGCCGAGCTCGGTCAGCGCCGCCGCCACCGCGGTGTCCTGCGAGCTGACCATCTCGCCGCTGGACTGCTGCTGCACGTCGTCGGGCGACTGGTCGGGCGGGTAGATCGCGTCGCGCGGGTACACCGCGCGGGTGCCGTCGAACCACGCGGAGAGCGCCTCGACGAGCCCGATCTCGCGGGTGGGGTTGGTGACCGAGACGGTGGTCAGCCGGAGCTGTCCGGTGGTCGGGTAGGTCCGGCGGCCCTGCACCTGGATGATCGGCGTGCCCTGCTTGCCGTCGCCGAGCACGTTGACCGTGGGGCCGGGGCTCATGGTGACGTACGGAACCGGTACGAACACCAGGACCACGACCAGAGCCGCAAGGAGGAAGAAGACCAGCAGGCTGGCCGTCGTGCGGCGACTCATGCCCGTAGCGTCTCACCCCGACCCAATAGTCCGGGTGGGTGGTCAGGCGCTGCGACGGGTCCGATCGGCGCCTGACGGCCGGGCTCGCGAGGGTCGTACCGCGATGCCGGTGCTGCGGTCGCGGCTGACCGGCGGACGCGGTCGGCCGGCCCCGGGGTGCTCCTTGGCGATCGCCCGCGCGAACCGCTCGTAGGCGGCCTCGGAGCGGTCCGGCTCGTCGCTGCGCGGCCGCCCCGCCCAGGCGGCCCACACCATCATCACCACGAGCACCACGCCCGAGGGGACCAGCCACAGCAGGATGTCCACGGGGAACAGGCTAGGTCTCGCCCCCTCCCCCGCCCGTGAACCACGCCGTCGACGGGTGCACATCACAATGCGGCAACGGTGGTCTCGACCGGCCGGTTTGGCCTGGTTTCGAGGCGCGAGGCTCGCACCTCAACCAGCGAGGGGCACCGTCTGCGCGCGGCTCGCGTCTGCAGTGAAGGAGCGACGCGTCGGAGGAGCGGAGCGGGGGAGGCGCGGCGCGAGGAGCGAAGACGCGAGTCCCGAGCCGCGCAGACATGCGAGGCGGAGCCGAGCCGATGTCATGGCGTGCCGACCCACTCGTCACTCCCGTCGTCGAACAGCTGGTGCTTCCAGATCGGCACGGTCTGCTTCAGCTGGTCGATGAGGGCGCGGGTGGCCTCGAACGCCTCCCCGCGGTGCGCGGCGGCGGTGGCGACGACGACGGCGAGGTCGCCGAGCCGGAGGTTGCCGACCCGGTGCACCGCGGCGACGGCGAGCACGTCGTACTCCTTGGCCACCGACTCCACCACGTCGTGGAGGCGGTCGAGCGCGGACGGGTGCTGGGAGTACTCGAGCCCGGTGACGCCCTTGTCCCGGTCGTGGTCGCGCACGGTGCCGACGAAGACGTCCACCCCGCCCGCGCCGTGGTCCTCGACCGCGGCCAGCACCTCGGCCACGTCGAGCGGCGTCTCGCGGATGTCGACGAGCCGTACGACGGGACGGTCGGGGGCGCTGTCGCTCACGTGCGCGAGCGTAACGGGCGCGTTGTGGACCCGAGTAGCGTGGGACGCATGAGCAACGAGCCCGGCGACCGACCGGACGACCAGGGCGACAACCCGTTCAAGGGCACGCCGTTCGAGCAGATCTTCGGTGCTCTCGGGGGCGGTGCCCTCGGAGGCCAGGGCGGTGCCGGGATGCCCGACCTGTCCGCGCTGATGAGCCAGATGCAGGCGATGATGTCGCCGCACGAGGGCTCGGTGAACTGGACGCTGGCCAAGGACGTCGCCCGCCGCACCGTCGCGCAGGAGCCCGACCCCTCGACCGGCGAGGCCGACAAGCGCGAGGTCGCCGACGCGCTGCGGCTCGCCGACCACTGGCTCGACTCGGCGACCGAGCTGCCCTCCGGCGTCCGGGCGTCGGCGGCATGGAGCCGGGCGGAGTGGATCGAGTACACCGTCGACGTCTGGCGCGGGCTCGTGGAGCCGGTGGCCGAGCACGTGGTGTCCGCGATGGGGACGGCGCTGCCGCCCGAGGCGCAGGCGATGGCCGGGCCGCTGATGGGGATCCTGAACCAGGCCGGCGGAGCGATGTTCGGCAGCCAGGTCGGGCAGGCGCTCGGCGGGCTGGCCGGTGAGGTGCTCAGCGCCTCCGACATCGGCCTGCCGCTCGGCCCCGACGGCACCGCGGCGCTGCTGCCCGCGAACGTCCGCGCCTTCGCGGACGGGCTCGACGTCGGCCAGGACGACGTACTCCTCTACCTCGCGCTGCGCGAGGCGGCGCACCAGCGGCTGTTCGCGCACGTGCCGTGGCTCAAGGCGCACCTGCTCGCGGCCGTCGAGGACTACGGGCGCGGCACCACGATCGACGTGTCGAAGATCGAGTCGTCGATGCGCGACCTCGACCCGACCAACCCGGCGGCGATCCAGGAGGCGCTCGAGGGCGGGCTGTTCGAGCCGGAGAAGACGCCGGCCCACCAGGCCGCGCTG
>JABFXA010000356.1 GCA_013361955.1 Nocardioidaceae bacterium | reverse complement strand
GCCGACCCGCCCGGCCAGTCCGCCGGACCGCTACGCGTTGGCCGGAGGCTGCTACGCGATGGGCACCGGCGACGGCTGGGTGCGCCGCGCCGGGACCCGCTTCGCGGCCACCGGCGCCGACAGGGCCGACGCGGTGCCGCTGCACCTGCAGGCCACCGACCTGGGCCGGTACCTGCTCTACGCCGACCGCCGCGACTTCGTCGCCCGCGACGGCGGGCCGCTGTCCCCCGACGCCGTGGTGTCCGCCGACCAGCCCAGCGACGCCGCGGTCTGGGAGGCCCGGCGCGTCGACGGCGGGTTCACCTTCCGCAACCCCGCCTCCGGGACGTACCTCGCGCCCGCGGCCGGCCAGACGCTGACGACGAGCGGCACGGCCGCGCCGTTCCGGATGCACACCACGACCGGCTGCGCGCACTGGCCCGAGGTGCAGGACAACGTCACCGGGCCGACGTTCAAGGGCGCCAGCGGCTTCCAGGAGGTGCGCGGCCTGGTCGACGCGCACACCCACGGGATGGCCTTCGAGTTCCTCGGCGGCGACGTGCACTGCGGCCGCCCCTGGCACCCGTACGGCGTCACCTACGCGCTCGAGGACTGCCCCGACCACGACGTCGCCAACGGACGTGGCGCGGTGCTGGAGGACCTGCTGAACAGCGGCCAGCCCGGGCACGGCCACGACCCGGTCGGCTGGCCGACGTTCCGCGACTGGCCGGCGCCGCACTCGCTGACCCACGAGGGCACCTACTACAAGTGGATGGAGCGGGCCTGGCGCGGCGGTCTGCGGGTGTTCACCAACCTGCTGGTCGAGAACGGCAAGCTGTGCCAGGTCTACCCGATCAAGCACAACTCCTGCGACGACATGACGTCGATCCGGCTGCAGGCCTCCGACATGCACAAGATGGAGCGCTACATCGACGCGCAGTACGGCGGCCCGGGCAAGGGCTGGTACCGCATCGTCACCAACCCGTTCCAGGCCCGCCGGGTGATCAACCAGGGCAAGCTCGCGGTGGTCATGGGCATCGAGACCAGCGTGCTGTTCGGCTGCACGATGAAGGCCGACGTCCCCGACCCGTCGTGCACGAAGGACGCCATCGACCGGCAGCTCACCCAGGTGCGGCAGATGGGCGTCTCGCAGATGGAGCTGGTCAACAAGTTCGACAACGCCCTGTCCGGCGTCGCCGGCGACGAGGGCCAGACCGGGGTCGCGGTGAACTCCGCGAACTTCCTCGAGACCGGTTCGTTCTGGGACATGCGGCACTGCCCGGCGACGTACCCGGCCGACGTGCACGACAAGAACCAGCTGGCCGCGCCGGAGCCGAACCCGTTCACCCAGCGCGACGCGCTCTTCGGCGCCATCCAGGAGGAGTACGGCGTGAAGCCGCCGGTCGCGCTGCCGCTGTACGCGTCGACGCCGCACTGCAACGAGCGCGGGCTGACCGACCTCGGCGCGTACACGATCCGGGGGATGGCCGAGCGGCACATGATCTTCGACCCCGACCACATGAGCGTCGCCGGCCGCAAGGCCTCCCTCGACCTGCTCGAGTCGATGCACTACCCCGGCGTGGTCTCCAGCCACTCCTGGGCGACCCCCGACGCCTACCCGCGCATCTACCGGCTCGGCGGGTTCGTCACGCCGTACGCCGGCGACAGCGCCGGCTTCGTCGCCAAGTGGCGCAAGCACCTGACCTGGGCCGACCCGCGCTACTACTTCGGGTTCGGCTACGGGGCCGACATGAACGGCCTCGGCGCCCAGGGCGACCCGCGGGGTGCCCACGTGCCGAACCCGGTGACCTACCCGTTCCGCGGCATCGGCGGCGTGACCGTCGACAGGCAGCACAGCGGTCAGCGGGTCTACGACATCAACAAGGACGGCGTCGCGCACTACGGCCTCTACCCCGACTGGGTCCAGGACCTCCGCAAGGTCGCCGGCCGGCAGCACGCCGGCGACGGCTCGGCGATCGTCGCGGACATGACCCGCGGGCCGGAGGCCTACCTGCAGACGTGGGAGCGCGCCACCGGCGTGGGCAACGACGCGTGCCGCGACCCCCGCGCGATGCGCCGGGCCTCGGTGATCCGCGGGCTGCCCGCCGGTCTCACCTGGGAGCAGGTGCTGCGTCGCGCCGGGCAGCCGCACACCCGCCTCGGCACGACGTACGGTTACTGCGCCCGGTCCGCATCAGGGGACCTGGTGCACCTGACCGCGGAGTTCTCCCCGACCGGGCACCTCCAGCGCGTGGTGTGACTCATCCCGCGGTGCGCGGAGAAGTTACCCACAGGTAGGCTTCTTGGCGCGAAGCCTCCGGGAGGCGCGGGCCACCCGGGGAGAAATAGACTCGGCGCGCCTGCGGGCCCCGCCGGAGTCCAGCCGACGCAGCAGATGGAGACGACAGTGACTTGGGTACTGATCATCGGTCTCGTGATGAACCTGATCGCGCTGCCGATCGCGGGCCGGAGGGTGTGGTTCCTGTACCGCGTGATCACCAGCGGGCAGCCGGCCCCCGACCGCGTCGAGGGCGTGACGCACCGCGTCGGCAGGGCGGTCAAGGGCCAGCTGGTCGAGGTGTTCGGCCAGCGCAAGCTGCTGAAGTGGACGGTGCCGGGCGCCGCGCACTTCTTCGTGTTCTGGGCGTTCGTGATCCTGGCGACGGTCTACCTCGAGGCCTACGGCGCGCTGTTCAACCCGGACTTCGCGATCCCGCTGGTCGGGCACTGGGACCTGCTCGGGTTCATCCAGGACTTCATCGCGGTGATGGGCCTGCTCGGCATCGTCACGTTCGCCGCCATCCGGGTGAAGAACTCCCCGAGCCGGCTGGGCCGCCGCTCGCGGTTCAAGGGCTCGCACCTCGACGGCGCCTGGCTGACGCTGTTCATGATCTTCAACGTCATCTGGACGATGTTCCTGTTCCGCGGCTCCGCGGTGAACACCGGCACCTTCCCGTACGGCGACGGCGCGTTCATGTCGCACGCGGTCGGCAGCCTGCTCGAGCCGCTCGGTGAGAGCGCCAACGAGGCACTGGAGAAGGTCGGCCTGCTGCTGCACATCGGCGTGATGCTGACCTTCCTGATCTTCGTGCTGAACTCCAAGCACCTGCACATCTTCGTGGCCCCCATCAACGTGCTGTTCAAGCGCACCCCGGTCGCGCTCGGCGCCGTCAAGCCGCTGATGGTCGGCGGCGCGCCGATCGACTTCGAGAACATCGAGGACCTCGACGAGGACGCCTCGCTCGGCGTCGGCAAGATCGAGGACTTCTCCTGGAAGGGCATCCTCGACTTCACGACCTGCACCGAGTGCGGCCGCTGCCAGTCGCAGTGCCCGGCGTGGAACACCGAGAAGCCGCTGTCGCCGAAGCTCATGATCATGAACCTCCGCGACCACGCGATGGCCAAGGCGCCGTACCTGCTCGCCGACCCCGACGACCGCGACGGCCTGCCCGACGCGGTCAGGGCCGAGGCCGAGCGCGAGCTGGTCGGCGCCACCGAGGGCGACCCGGCGATGCCGGCCGGCGGCGCCGTCATCGACCCCGACGTGCTGTGGTCGTGCACCAGCTGTGGCGCCTGCGTGCAGCAGTGCCCCGTGGACATCGAGCACGTCGACCACCTCGTCGACCTGCGCCGCGACCAGGTGCTCATCGAGTCGAACGTCCCCAGCGAGCTCAACCAGCTGTTCAAGGGCCTGGAGAACAAGGGCAACCCCTGGAACATATCGCCCAACGCGCGCATGGACTGGGCCAAGGACCTCGACGTGGAGGTCAAGCAGGTCGGGGTCGACGTCGAGGACCTCGACGAGGTCGACTGGCTGTTCTGGGTCGGCTGCGCCGGTGCCTACGAGGACCGCGCGAAGAAGACCACCCGCGCGGTCGCCGAGCTGCTCGACCTGGCGGGCGTCTCGTTCGCGGTGCTCGGTGACGGCGAGACCTGCACCGGCGACCCGGCCCGCCGCTCCGGCAACGAGTTCGTGTTCCAGCAGCTCGCGATGCAGAACGCGGAGGTGTTCAAGGAGACCAAGGTCAAGAAGGTCGTCTCCACCTGCGCGCACTGCTTCAACACCCTGAAGAACGAGTACGCCGCGTTCGGCGTCGAGCTCGAGGTGGTGCACCACACCCAGCTGCTGAACCGGCTGGTCCGCGAGGGCAAGCTCACGCCGGTCCCGCAGAACGGCACGCCGTCGCGGTCGATCACCTACCACGACCCCTGCTACCTCGGCCGGCACAACCAGGTCTACTCCCCGCCCCGCGAGCTGCTCGCGGTGATCCCGGGCGCCGAGATGAAGGAGATGCCGCGCAACAGCGAACGGTCCTTCTGCTGCGGCGCCGGCGGTGCGCGGATGTGGATGGAGGAGAACATCGGCGAGCGGATCAACGTAAACCGCACGACCGAGGCCGTCGAGACCGGCGCCGACCAGATCGCGATCGGCTGCCCGTTCTGCCGGGTGATGCTCTCCGACGGGCTGACCGCGCTGCAGGCCGAGGGCAAGGCCCGCGACGAGGTCGAGGTCCTCGACGTGGCCCAGATGCTGCTGGCCTCCGTGAAGCGCGCGCCCGAGCAGCCCGAGCCGCAGCCGAGCGAGTAGCCGCGACGAGTACGCGTACTCACGCGCGGGAGGGCTCCGGTCCGCTTCACTGAGGCATGACCTCGCGCACGCGCCGGTGGGGCCGCCGTCTGGCGGTGGCCCTGCTGGCGACCGTGCTGGTGCTGACCGGGTCCTTCTACGTGCTCGGCGGCCTGGAGTTCTCCGGGCAGATCCGGGCCGACGCACTCGCCGTACGACCGGCGACGACGGGGCACGACCTCACCGAGGTCCGCGCCGACCGGCGCCGGATCGTCCTCGACGAGACCGCGCAGTCACACGACGAGCTGGCCTCCGACGGCGTCTTCGGGATCACCTGGACCGGTGGCTACGGCCGGCTGCACGGCCCGGCCAGCACGGCCCCGGGCGAGCGGGTGGATCGCGACTTCCGCCTGCTGCGCGGCCGCCTCCCCGACCCCGGCGCGTCGGTCGGCTGGTCGCGGAACGCCTTCCCCGACCCGCGGACGGCGCTCGGCCGGCCGGTCCGCGCGATGGCGTACGACGGCGACCTCGGCGCGATGCCGGCGTGGTTCGCGCCCGGGCGCACCGACACCTGGGCGGTGCTCGTGCACGGCAAGGGCGAGAGTCGGACGGAGATGCTCCGGCTGATGCGGGCCACGACCGCCGCCGGGCTGCCGACGCTGGCGATCACCTACCGCAACGACGTCGGCGCGCCGCGCGACCCGAGCGGGCGGTACCAGTACGGCCGCACCGAGTGGCGCGACCTGGCCGCGGCCGTGGACCACGCCACCGCGCACGGCGCCCGCCGGGTGGTGCTGGTCGGCACCAGCATGGGCGGCGCCGTCGTCGCGTCGTACCTGCGGCACGTCGAGGACCACACCCGCATCGCCGGCCTGGTGCTGGACGCGCCGATGCTCGACCTCGGCGCGGTGGTGTCGTACGCCGCCTCCCGGCGGGCGCTGCCGGTGCTCGGGCACGTGCCGGCGTCGCTCGCGTGGACCGCGAAGCGGTTCGCGACGCTGCGCTACGGCGTGGACTGGGGCGCCCTGGACTACGTCGACGACACCCGCTGGCTGGACCGGCCGACGCTGGTCTTCCACGGCACCGACGACGGCACCGTCCCGGTCGCCCTGAGCCGTCGGCTCGCGGCCGCGCACCCCGACCTGGTCACGCTGCGCGAGGTGCCCGGCGCCGGTCACGTGGCGTCGTGGAACGCCGACCCGGCGGCATACGAACGGCGGGTGCGGGGCTTCCTGGCGCGGCTGTGACACCACCTCTGACGTCATCTGACACCACGTTGCCCGAAAATGGTGTCATGAACGCTTGACATGACGTCACGGTGATGTCAGGGTGGTGCACATGGACATCACCCCCTACGTCGAGAGCCTCCGGCACGACCTCGCGGCCGCCGCCGAGGCCGGTGGCGACGAGGCCCGGGCCGCCGCCGAGCGACTCGCCCTCGCCCTCGACCCCGCGGTCCGGCTGGCGCTGATGGACGCGCTGTCGCAGGCCGCCGCCGAGATCACCAGCGAGCTGCCCGCCGGCTCGATCGACGTCCGGCTCAAGGGCCGGGAGCCGCAGTTCGTGGTCGACGTGCCGACGGCGCCCATGCCGGCGACCCCGCAGCCGCCGCAGCCGCCGACCCCGCCGTCCCCACCCGCCGGCGAGGAGGCCGAGGCCGAGGACGACACCGTCGCCCGGATCACGCTCCGGCTCCCCGAGTCGGTCAAGTACAAGGCCGAGGAGCTCGCCGCCAAGAGCGGGCACTCGCTCAACAGCTGGATCGTCAACGTCGTCCGGGCCGCGACCCGCGAGCGCTCGATCAACGTCGACATCGACCTGTCCAGCGTGCCGTTCATGGACCCCCCGGGCTTCCCCGGCGGCCGCCGCGGCAGCAAGCGGATGACCGGCTGGGTCTAGGCCCACCGCACCAACCACCAGCACCAACCGACCGGCGCGCGCCGGCTCGGGAGTCGAGCACACCCACGGATCGGAGCAGGCCATGCAGAAGTCCTTCCTCACCCCGGGACCCGTCTCGCTGTACGTCGAGGTCGGCTCCGGCGGCGTCATCGTGCACACCGACGAGGTCACCGAGACCGTCGTCGACGTGAACGGCAAGCACGCGGACGAGGTGATCGTCGAGCAGCGCGGCGACGAGATCGTGGTCATCGCACGGCAGCGCGGCGGCTCGTTCCTGGGCCGCGGCAGCGACGTCGACGTGCACGTGTCCGCGCCGTACGACAGCCGGCTGGTGACCAAGCTCGGCTCCGCCGACCTGCGGGTGATGGGCCGCATCGGTGAGTCGATGCTGCGCTCCGGCTCGGGCGACGTCACGCTCGAGGACAGCTCCGGCGACGTGTTCGTCGAGAGCGGCTCCGGCGACGTCGAGGCCGACGAGCTGCGCGGCGACCTCCGGGTCAAGTGCGGCTCCGGCGACGTCTCCGTCGACCGCGTCGAGGGCAGCGCGACGGTCTCCACCGGCTCCGGCGACGTCCGGGTCGGCGCGGCCACCGGTTCCCTGCAGGTGAAGTCCGGCTCCGGCGACCTGACCATCGACGACGCGCAGCACGACGTGGTGCTGAACACCGCGTCCGGCGACCTGTACGTCGGCCAGGTGCACCGCGGCCAGCTCACCGCCCGCAACGTCTCCGGCGACATCCGGGTCGGCGTCCCCGCCGGCATCCCGGTGTGGACCGACATCTCCACCATGACCGGCTCCGTCCGGTCCAGCCTCGAGGGGGCCGGCGAGCCCGCCGAGGGTCAGGACTTCATCGAGCTGCGGGCCAAGTCGGTCAGCGGCGACATCTCCCTGGAGCAGCTGTGAGGGTCACCTGGATCTGGGCCGGCCCGCCCGAGCCGCCGAGCCCGCACACTCCGCACGCACGATCAAGCGCCCGCCGTACGCCTCGCGCCAGCATCGACGGCATCCCCGAACAGACCACCTGCCACGAAAGTCTCGACCAGACCGGAAGGACCACCCGCCATGTCTGACTTCAGCACCCTCTCCGACCGCCTCGCGGCCCAGCAGATCCGCGAGCGCGTGCAGACCGCCCAGCGCAGCCGCGTTCCGGGTCAGCGCCGTCCGCACGGCCGGCACGCACTGGCCGCCCGGCTGCACCACCTGGCCAACCGGATCGACGGCTGACCGGCCGGTTTGACCGCACCCGCCGACCACGTTTGACTCGTCCGCGTGCGGGGCACGAGCCTCCCGCACCCGACGACCGAGGACCCGCTGCCGACCACCACACGGCAGCGGGTCCTCGCGTCTCAGACGGGGGTGCGGTGGAAGTTCAGGTACGACCGCGACGGCGTCGGCCCACGCTGGCCCTGGTAGCGCGAGCCGTACTTCTCCGACCCGTACGGGTGCTCCGACGGCGACGACAGCCGGAAGAAGCAGAGCTGGCCGATCTTCATCCCCGGCCACAGCTTGATCGGCAAGGTGGCAACGTTGGACAGCTCGAGGGTCACGTGCCCGGAGAACCCGGGGTCGATGAACCCGGCCGTCGAGTGCGTCAGCAGCCCGAGCCGGCCCAGCGACGACTTGCCCTCGAGCCGGGCCGCGACGTCGTCCGGCAGCGTGACCACCTCGTACGTCGACCCGAGCACGAACTCGCCGGGGTGCAGGATGAACGGCTCCTCCCCCTCCGGCTCGACCTGCCGGGTCAGGTCCGGCTGGTCCGCCGCGGGGTCGATGTGCGGGTACTTGTGGTTCTCGAAGACCCGGAAGAACCGGTCCAGCCGGACGTCGACGCTGGACGGCTGGACCATGTCCGGCTCGAACGGCTCGAGCGCGACCCGCTTCGCGTCGATCTCGGCCAGGATGTCGCGGTCGGAGAGCAGCACAGCGAGACCCTACCGGCCCACCACTGCGCCGAGGCGCGTGTTGTTGCGTTCGAAACGCCGCCGAGGCGCGCGTCGTTGCGGCGGCGGACCGCAACAACGCGCGCCTCGGCGTACCTGGGACCACCACTCCGCGCGCCTCGGCGTCTTGACAGAGATCGTTCCGGCGCGAATACTCGAACTCGGATATATGAGAGGGAGTGCACGATGGCGAAGCGGCGGGTGTCGAACCTCCTCGCGCTGGCCGTGCTGGCCTGCGTGGCGGAGCGGCCGATGCACCCCTACGAGATCTCCACGACGCTGCGCACCCGCGGCAAGGAGCAGAGCATCAAGCTCAACTTCGGGTCGCTGTACTCCGTCGTGGAGTCGCTGACCAGGCACGGGCTGATCGAGGCGCAGGAGACGGTCCGCGAGGGCCGGCGGCCGGAGCGCACCATCTACGCGATCACCGCGGCCGGGCGCGCCGAGATGGAGGACTGGCTCGCCGAGCTGCTGTCCACGCCGACCAAGGAGTACACCTCGCTCGAGGCCGCGCTCTCGCTGGCCGCCGGGCTGGCGCCCGACGAGGTGGCCCGGCTGCTGACCGCGCGCGCGGCGCGGCTGCGGATGGACCTCGGGTCGGTCGAGGGCGGGCTGGCGTACACCGCCGAGATGGGGCTGCCGGAGCTCTTCGTGATCGAGGAGCAGTACCGCAAGGCGATGATGGAGGCCGAGCTGGCCTTCGTCACCGACCTCGCCGACCGGATCAGCCACGACAAGCTGGGCGGCGTCACCTGGTGGCGCCGCGTGCACGAGCTGCAGGAGCAGGGCGTGACGTTCGAGGAGATCGCCCGCGACCCCGAGAAGCACCTGGGAGAGGAGGCCGCCGCGCTGGCACCCTTCCTGAACCCCGGGTGACCAGTCCCCGTACGGCGAAAGACCCCCGGGCCGGTGCGGCAACACCGGGCCCGAGGGGAGATCACGAGCCGACCGACCGAGCGGTCAGACGACCCATGACGCACGAGTCACGATACCGCCGGTCCCGTCGGCTCCTTCACGGAAGACCCGAAGGAGCAACCCATGCCCGGCTACGCCGTGCAGGCGACCGACCTGCACAAGAGCTACCCCACCGGACGCGGCAAGGAGCCCGTCCACGCCCTCGACGGCCTGAGCTTCGCCGTCGAGCCCGGCACCGTCTTCGGGCTGCTCGGCCCGAACGGCGCCGGCAAGTCCACCACCGTCAAGATCCTCTCCACGCTGACCCGCCCCGACGCCGGGACCGCGACGGTCGCCGGCGCCGACGTGGCCGCCGACCCCGACGCCGTACGCCGGCGCATCGGCCTGGTGTCGCAGAAGCCGTCGTCGGACCCGATGGCCACCGGCCGGGAGAACCTGGTCCTCGCGGCCCGGATCCAGGGCCTGTCGAAGGCGAGCGCGCACGAGCGTGCGCAGTGGCTGCTGGACCGGTTCGGCATCGCGGACGCCGCCGACCGGCTGGTGAAGACCTGGTCCGGAGGCATGGCCCGCAAGCTCGACGTCGCGATCGGGCTGGTGCACCGCCCGCAGGTGCTGTTCCTCGACGAGCCGACCACCGGCCTCGACCCCGAGGCCCGCACCGAGATGTGGGCGGAGATCGACCGGATGGCCGGCGACGACGGGATGACCGTGCTGCTGACCACGCACTACCTCGACGAGGCGGACCGGCTCGCCGGCCGGCTGGCGATCGTCGAGCACGGCCGGGTCGCGGTCGAAGGCACCCCCGACGAGCTGAAGGCCGAGCTGCGCGGCGACGTGCTGCAGGTCGAGCTCGAGAGCGAGGACGCCGCGGCCCGCGCGACGGCGCGGATCGAGCTGGTCGACGGGCTGTCCGCGGTGCTCCGCGACGGCGCGGTCGTCCGGGCCCGCACCGGGGCCGGTGCGCGGGTGGTGCCGGCGGTGTTCGCGCTACTCGGCGACGCCGGCATCCCGGTGGTGTCGGCGACGGTCGCGCGACCGTCGCTGGACGACGTGTACCTGCGCTACGCGGGCCGCTCCTTCCAGGTCGAGGAGGTCGCGGCATGAACCACCCCACGAAGCCGCTCGATCCCCCTTCGCCTGCGCCGACTCCTGACGCCGCGGCTCCGCGGGGACCCCGGACAGGCATGAGCACCCTCGTCGCGCACTCGACGTACCTGTCCTGGCGGTCGATCCGGGCGTTCGTCCGGCAGCCGATCTTCCTCGTCATCACGCTGATCCAGCCGATGATCTGGCTGCTGCTGTTCGGCAAGCTCTTCGAGTCGGTGGTGCGGATCCCCGGGTTCGCGCAGGGCTCGTCGTACCTGGAGTTCCTGACCCCGGGCGTGATCGCGATGACCGCGCTGTTCTCGGCGATGTGGGCGGGCACGGTGTACATCGACGACATGAACCGCGGGGTGATGGACCGGCTGCTCGCCTCGCCCGTACGCCGCGGCGCGATGGTCAACGGCACGCTCGTCTACCAGTCCGCGACCAGCATCGTGCAGACCGTGATCGTGCTGGTCGTCGCGCTGCTCGCGGGTGCCCGCTTCGACGGCGGCGCGGTCGGCGTGCTCGTCACGCTGGCCTCCGCGTGCCTGCTCACGGTGATCTGCGCGGCGCTCTCGAACGCGATCGCGCTGATGGCGCGGCAGCATGAGGCGCTGATCGGGATCAGCCAGTTCCTGAGCCTGCCGATGACGTTCCTGTCCTCGGCGATCATGGACCCGCGGCTGGCGCCCGACTGGATGCAGACGGCGGCGAAGTACAACCCGCTCGACTGGGCGGTCGTGGCCAGCCGGGAGACGCTGCTCGGCTCGCCGGACTGGGGCCAGGTGTGGCCGCGGCTGGCCGCGCTCTCGCTGCTGGCGGTGCTGATGGCCGCGCTCGCCACCCGGACGTTCGGGGCCTACCAGCGGTCGCTGTGAGACCGGGCGTGAGAATGAGGCCATGAGCTTCCACCGGTACGTCGCCCTCGGTGACTCGTTCACCGAGGGCGTCGGCGACCACGACCCCGACCGGCCGAACGGGGTCCGCGGCTGGGCCGACCGGGTGGCCGAGGTGCTCGCCACCCGGGCCGACCCGTTCGGCTACGCGAACCTCGCGATCCGCGGCCGCAAGATGGCCGGCATCCTCGCCGAGCAGCTCGGCCCCGCCCTCGACCTGCGGCCCGACCTGGTCACCGTCTACGCCGGCGCCAACGACATCCTGCGGCCCAAGGTCGACGTCGACGCGGTCGTCGCGGCGTACGACGGGGCGGTCGGCCGGCTCACCGCAACCGGCGCGACGGTGGTGCTGTTCACCGGGTTCGACCTCGGCTTCGCGCCGGTCTTCCGGCACCTGCGCGGACGCGTCGCGACGTACAACGAGCTGGTGCGGGAGGTCGCCGACACCCACGGCGCGACGCTGGTCGACTACTGGCGGCTGCGGGAGTACCGCGACCCGCGGCTGTGGGACGTCGACCGGATGCACATGTCCAGCGCCGGCCACCAGCGGATGGCCGTCGCGGTGCTCGACACGCTCGGCGTCGAGCACGACCTGCGGCCGTTCGACCTCGCGCCGCTGCCGCAGATGGACCGCCGGCAGAAGCGCAACGCCGACCTCGCCTGGGCCCGCGCGCACGCGGCGCCGTGGGTGCAGCGCCGGCTGCGCGGCACCTCCTCCGGCGACGGCCTGCCCGCGCGGTACCCGACGCTCACCGAGCTGTCCGGCGCCCACGCGGACGACATGAGCGCCGGACCCGTCAGCGGTAGGTGACCACCAGCGTCGACGTACCGGTGCGCTCGCCCGCGTCGACGCGCACCTGCGTGCCGCGTGGGGTCGTCACCGTCTGGTGCGGGACCCGCCGGCCGTCGAGGGTCACCGCCTGCGCCCGGGTGCCGCTGGGGAGCGTCGCGCCGATCGTCAGCCGCCAGGCCGTCGACCGGTCGACCGTCGTGGTCAGCGTGGTCGCGGACCGGCTGGCCTCGACGCCGACCGAGCCGGAGCCCAGCCGGATGTTCGAACCCGCGACGCGGGACTGGCCGTCCGGCACCTGCGGTACGACGGTGAGCCGCTGCCGGCCGACGTCGGGGGCGACGCCGAGCTGGTAGTGCACGACCGGCCACAGGATGCCGTAGGTGCCCCACGCCTGCAGCGCCATCGAGCGCTCGGTGAACTTGCGCTCGATGTTCGCGCCGAAGTCCGGCGACGGCGAGATCTCCGGCATCGCGCCGGGCAGCTCCCACACGCTCGGGTCGAGCTGCACGCGGGCGTTCGCCGTCGTGTACCGCTGCAGCTGCGACGGCGCCATCCGCCCGATAGCGGCCTCGGCGACGGCCATGATCGAGGTGTTCAGCGTGAACACCGTCTTCTCCGCCGGCACCGACGACGTCGCGCTGTCGCAGCCGGCGTCGCCGGTGTGGAACAGCCCGAACTCGCCGGAGTAGCAGCTCTCCTCGCGCTTGGCGACGAGTGCTCGCGCGTGGGCGGTCGAGGCGAGCGGGCCGGTGCGGGTGCCGTTGCGCGGGATCTCGGCCTCCACCGGGGTGACCCCGATCCAGTGCCGCTGGAACACCTTCTGGTCACCCGGGTCGTCGAGCGAGTCGGCGTACTGGTCGGCGGTCGGGCCGAACCACCACGCGTCCTCGAAGCGATTCTCCAGCGACTGCGCGCGGGAGTCCGCCCACGACCGGGTCGCCTGGTCGCCCTTGCTGGCGGCGAGGTCGGCGAGGTCGCGCAGCCCGCGGATCGTGTAGACGGTGTTGTCGAGCTTCTCCTCGCCCATGCCGTTGCGCTCGACGTTGCCGAGACCCTCGGGCCAGCCGTCGCCGTCGCTGTCGAGCTCGCGGTAGATGTAGCGCATGTTGCTGACCGCGAAGGAGTACATCTCGTCGCGGAACCGGTCGTCGCCGGTCCACCGCCACACCAGCGCGACGGCGCTGGGGAACTTCGCGGTCTCGTCGGTGTTGCCCGGGTCGTCGTTCGCGCCGAAGTACACCTGGCCGTCGGGCGTCACCTCGTGCACGACCTTGCCGCTGTCGCCGTTCGCCACCAGGCTCACGTCGCGCAGCGCGCGCAGGTGGTCCTCGATGGCCGGGAACTGCCCGGCCGCGACCGCCGCGAACCCGGAGTACTCCCCGTCGGTCGCGAACAGCCACGGGTAGTCGGGCCAGCCCGCGCCGATCCAGCGGGCCTTGGGGACGGTGCCCTTCGGCGGCGGGTACCTCGTGCCGGCGTTCGTGGTCCGCACCTGCAGCCCGCGGGCCTCCTGCACCGACTCGGCGAGGTTCTGCTTGCTCCACTCGACGCTCTGCTGCAGGCGACGGTCGCCGGGCAGGTCCACCACGGTGCGGCTGCCGACGTCTCGACGCGCGGCGACCGTGCGCCGCAGCACGGACATCGGATCGGCGAGCGCAGCACCGTGCGCGGCGCTCGCCTCCCCGACCCCGTTGTCCGACCCGGCCACCGCGAACCACACGGTGCGGCCGCCGGCAGGCACGTCGACGGAGTAGGTCAGCCGGCCGCCGGTGCCCTTGCCGTACGCCGTGTCGTCGCACGGCTGCTCGGGCTGCGGCGGGGCGTTCGGGCCCGACGCGGGGCACACCACCGCGGGGTCCTGCGGGCCGCGGTGGTCGGGGCCGAGCTCGTGGCTGCTCGGGGTGAGCGAGGAGCCCACCACGGCGGCGTAGTCGTGCTCCTCCGTGTTCTCACCCGGGGGCCGTCCGGTCTCCCGGAACACCAGGTTGCCGCCCTCGAAGGCACCGCTGTCCGGGAGGTTGTACGTCGTCTGGCTCGGCTGGGTCTCGCCCCACGGGTAGACCTTCATCAGCTCCGAGTGCGCGTCGACGGACAACTGCACCGTCCGCGCGGTGTCGGAGTCCAGGCGCAGGCCGACGAGCCCGGCGCGGAGGTCGTCCGGCGCGACGTCGGTCCGCGTGACCCGGACCCCGTCGTGCGTACCCATGTCCATCCGCTGGTAGCCCCAGCCGGAGGTGTACGAGTCGGCGCTCAGCCAGTCGCCGTCGAGGTTGAACCACAGCCCGTCGAGCAGCTTGATCGGCTGCGACCAGAAGCCGCCCATCTCGCCGCGGGTGTGGAACCCGGACGCCGGGTAGCGCCCGTCCTCGGTGCCCATCTCGTAGAACCGGTCGCCCACCACCAGGCTGCGCCGGTCACCCAGCCGGGTGTCGGTGGACAGCTCCGGCGACCGCGCGTCGGGCGACGAGGGGTCGTCGTCGCCGGTCGCGGCGTTCGCGGCGCCGAGCACGGAGAGCGGCACCAGGAGGGCGAGGGACAAGAGGCCGGTGAACGACCGGCGGCGACGTGTGATCACGACAGGCTCACTTCCCGAGTAGTGGCTGCCCACAGGACATACCCGACGTACCCGGCTTGGCAACCCCTTGTCTGGCGCGGTAAGGATGACGCCATGGAGATCCGCACGCTGGGCCGCACCGGTTGCGCCGTGTCCGCGCTGACCTTGGGCACGATGACGTTCGGGAAGGAGACCGACGAAGCCGGTTCGCACGAGCAGCTGGACGCCTTCGTCGACGCCGGCGGCAACCTCGTCGACACCGCCGACGTCTACACCGCCGGAGCGTCCGAGGAGATCATCGGCCGGTGGCTCGCCGCCCGCCCGCAGGAGGTGCGCGACCGCGTCGTGCTGGCCACCAAGGGCCGCTTCCCGATGGGTGACGACGTCAACGACCTCGGCCTGTCCCGGCGACACCTGCAGCGTGCCCTCGACGCCTCGCTGACCCGGCTCGGCGTCGACTCGGTCGACCTGTACCAGGTGCACTCCTGGGACCCGGTCACCCCGCTCGAGGAGACCCTCGAGACGCTCGACCACTTCGTCCGCGCCGGCAAGGTCCGCTACGTCGGGCTCTCCAACTACACCGGCTGGCAGGTGCAGAAGACCGTCGCGACCGCCCGCGAGCACGGGTGGTCCGCGCCGGTCACGCTGCAGCCGCAGTACAACCTGCTGGTCCGCGAGCTCGAGTGGGAGATCGTGCCCTCGTGCCTCGACGCCGGCCTCGGCCTACTGCCCTGGTCGCCGCTCGGCGGTGGCTGGCTGACCGGCAAGTACAAGCAGGACGAGCGCCCCACCGGCGCCACCCGCCTCGGCGAGGACCCTGGCCGCGGCGTCGAGGCCTACGACCGCCGCTCCACCCAGCAGCGCACCTGGGACGTCGTCGAGGCGGTCCGCAAGGTCGCCGACGGCCGCGGCGTCTCGATGGCGCAGGTCGCGTTGGCGTGGCTGCGCGACCGCCCCGCGGTCACCTCCGTCATCCTCGGCGCGCGCACCATGGAGCAGCTCACGGACAACCTCGGCGCGGCCGACGTACGGCTCGCCGACGAGGAGGTCGCGATGCTCGACGACGCCAGCGACCCGGGCGCCGCCGACTACCCGTACGGCGCGATGGGCCTGCACCAGCGCGGCCGCACGGTCGACCCCGCGCAGTGGCGGGCCGAGGCCCCCTGACCCGACCGGCCTCGGGTACTATTCCCGCTGTCCCGGCAACGGGCGTTGCGGATGTAGCTCAGTTGGTAGAGCGCGACCTTCCCAAGGTCGATGTCGCGAGTTCGAGTCTCGTCATCCGCTCCACGCATCACCGCGGGTCAGAGCCCTCACCGCTCGCCCCGCGCCGTCGAGGGGCGCGGGTGACCCGGGACCGTCGGCGCCGTCCAGACGCACGGGCGCGTGGAAGGGGATCAGCCCGCGGGCCTGATAGTGCCCGACCTCGACGGACGACGAGCCACCCGCTCTCTGCGATCACGGCCGGTCACGGGCTGACGACACACGTCAGGACGGCGGATATCGACGTTCCTGGAACGAGAGGAACGACGGGGCCGGTATGCCGCGTTCATCCACCTGCTCACACGGTCCGTGGATGGTGCACCGGACGTTGCGACGGGATGCTCTCACGACGAATGCGTTGCGGTCCTCCCAGATCGGTGACCAGAAGGTGCCGGTCGCCACGTTCTGGTGACCCACGAAACGGGTGACGAGCTTGCCGTCGCGGGCACGGCGGATGGCCATGGCGTCCGCCCCGGCCTCGAACAGCCGCCGTGCCCGGACGAAGGACGCGGTGAGCACGTAACGGTCGTCGGGCGACCACGAGAGCACCCACTCGTGGTCACGGGTGCGCCACGCACGACTGGCTCGGCGGGGAATCGTGACGACACGGTTGTGGTCGAACCGGGTGAGTGCGACCTGGCGCGGGCTGAGGTCACGTCCGCGTCGGAGCGACCTGCGCCTGTCCAGCTCTACCGGACGAGCTCGCCGACCGAGCTGATCGGCATGAACCCACCCATGGCGAACAGCGCCAGCAGCACCACGATCGCGATCAGGACCCACTGCCAGGGCCGCAGCCCGTTGGTCACATTGGTCATGGGACCTCACCCCTCCCCGGGGGAACGTGCTGACTCCCATCGTCCTCCCGCACTGGCTCCGGGAACAGCCGCGGCGACGCGGATCTAGTCCAGCCTCCCGCTCACCTCGAGCGACTGAGCCACCTCGAGCCACCGATCGGCCGAGGCAACCGTCCGGAGGGCCCTCATCGGCCCAGCGTCGATCGCCGAGGAGATGCGGCACCAGGTGGACGTTCGACCACCTGCTGTCCCACATGCTCCTCGGCCGCCTGGTCGTCCGCGCCCTGATCTGGCTGATCCGCGGCTTCTCGATGCTCCCGCCCGGTGCTTCCCAGCGCTTCGCCCAGGCCCTGAACGCCGCCACCCGGCCCTTCGTCGTCGACTCGCTCGGCTCAATCGGCGGGGCGCGCGTGCTCGGCCACGCCGGCATGGAGGCGGCCATGGACCGGGTCACCGGCCGTCCGACCCGCACCCTCGAGCACGCCAGCGAGAGGCTCCTGGACCGCGGGATGCACTTCCCGGTCGGCTGGGACCCGCCTCGCGACGACATGACCGGGCAGGACGTGCTCCACTACGGCACCCAGCACCACCAGCACCATCGCCGGCAGCTCACGCTGTCGAACGCGCACGACCACTGATCCCGACGCCTGCACGTGGGTTCGAGGCGCCCAGCGGCTCGCACCTCAACCGGCGGTGGGCTCAGCTGACGACGGGGGTGCGGGTGGGGCGGCGGTCGCCGGCGGCGAGGGGCTGGGTGAAGACCCGGTTGCGGCCGGACATCTTGGCGGCGAACAGGGCGGCGTCGGCGGCGGTGAGGGCGTCCACGAACTCGACGGGGGTGGGCTGGGGGGCGACGGTCACGACGCCGACGCTGATGGTCGAGCGGTCGGTGCTGTCGGGGAGGTCGAGGGTGGCGACGGCGAGGCGGAGGCGGTCGGCGATCGCGGCGGCCTCGTCGTGGGTGGTGTCGGGGAGGAAGACGCAGAACTCCTCGCCGCCGAAGCGGGCGACCAGGTCGCGGGAGCGGACCTCGGAGCGGAGCACGCCGGCGACGGCGGCCAGCGCGGAGTCGCCGGCGAGGTGGCCCCAGCGGTCGTTGTAGGCCTTGAAGTGGTCGAGGTCGAGGAAGGCCACGCTCCACGGGCGGGCGCGCTCGCGGCAGCGCTCGTGCTCGGCGACCGCGAGGACCCGCCAGGACTCGAAGCGGAGCAGGCCGGTCTTGTCGTCGGTGGCGGCGCGCTCGCGCAGGGTGTCGCTGAGCGCCGCACGCTGGGCGAGCGCGTAGACCGGCACCAGCAGGAACAGGAACCAGGCGCCGGCCGTCCACACGGCGGCGGACAGGCCGCCCATGAGCAGCACGGTGGCCTCGGTGACGTAGAACGATCGGCCGGCCAGGGTACGGCGCAGCCAGACCTCGTCGTCCGCGATGTTCAGGTACGCGACGGCGTGGAACAGCACGGTCTCGACGGCGAGGAACACCGCCGCGGTGAGCAGCACCTCGACGAGGCCCCAGCGGCCGTCGCCGTACATCAGGTTCGGGTCGACGAGGACCTGACGGCCGACGAGGGCGGCGGCCAGGCCGGCCAGCACGACGTACGCCGCCGAGCCGACCCACTTCCACAGCGGCACCCGGATGCCGCGCCAGCGCGCGTGCAGGTAGCTGAACGGCACGACCACGAGCAGGTACGGCGTGGGCAGCAGCAGCGCGGCCACGAAGGACCAGGCGGAGAGCGCCTTGTGCGGCCGGTGGCTGCTCGGCACACCGCCCTCGGCGAGCCGGCCCAGCTCGACGTTGAGCACCGAGAGGAGCAGCAGGCAGAGCAGGGTCGGCAGCGGGTCGTTCTTGGTCGCGGTGACGCCGTGGTCGCGCAGGACCACGGGCAGCACGACAGCCGCCGCGACCGCGGCCCCGATCAGCAGCTGGACGGGGAACGGCGCGGCGCGGTAGACGGAACGGCGCCGAGTCGCCCGGTCAGGCCCGAACTCCGGCGGCGTGGGGCGCGCCGCACTCACCCCCCGATTGTCCCAGAGCGGCGCGGTCCCGGCAGGACAACCGGGATATTCCGCCCCGCCCCGCGGTGCCGTCGGGGCCGCGCGGCAGGATGGGCCGGTGGTCTCCTTCGACGGCTTCCCGGTGGCGGCGCTCGACTTCTACGACGACCTGGAGCTCGACAACACCAAGTCCTTCTGGACCGCGCACAAGGACACCTACGACAGCGCCGTGAAGGCGCCGATGACCGCGCTGGTGGAGGCGCTCGAGCCGGAGTTCGGCACCGCGAAGGTGTTCCGCCCGTACCGCGACGTGCGCTTCGCGAAGGACAAGACGCCGTACAAGACCCATCAGGGCGCGTTCGTGGCGTGCGGCCCGTCGACCGGCTGGTACGTCCAGGTCAGCGCGGCGGGCGTGCGGGTCGGCGTCGGCTTCTACGAGGCGAGCAGCCCGCGGCTCGCCTCGCTCCGCGCCGCGATGGCCGACGACCGGCACGGACCGCGGCTGGTGCGGATCGTCCGCAAGCTCGAGCGGGCCGGCTGGGAGCTCGGCGGCGAGACGCTGAAGACGGCACCGCGCGGGTACGACGCGGAGCACCCGCGGATCGACCTGCTGCGGCACAGGTCGATGTCGCTGGGCCGGTCGTACGGCTTCGAGCCGGTGATCCACAGCCCGGAGCTGCTCGACCTGGTCCGGGCCGACTGGCGCGCGGCGACGCCGTTCGTCCGTTGGGTCGAGGAGTTCGGCGGTGGCTAGCTGACCGCCTCGTCGCCGGCGCCGAGACGGAGCTCGTCGGCGAGCCGGTCCCAGTGGTGCCGCTCCTCGCGGCCGGGTCCGCCGAGAGGCAACGACGCGACCAGCGTCCGCGCGACGTCGCGGACCTTCACGTTGGCCTGCTGGGAGTAGCGGCGCAGCAGCGCGAACGCGCCCTGCTCGTCGAGCCGGTAGCGCATCATCAGCGCGCCCTTGCTCTGCTCGATCGCGGGCCGGCTCTGCGACATCTGCTCCATCGCCTCGTCGACCTCGCGGGAGGTGGTGAGGCGGACGGACTCGGTGACGTCCACGAGGTAGCCGCTGAAGCCCTGGAGCCGGCCGGCCTCGAAGTCGCCCGCACCGACGGTGACCACCTGACGGGTGGCGCCGTGCGCGTCGACCAGGCGGTGCCACACGGAGAACGGCCGCCCGGTCGCGATGACGTCGTCGAGGAGGGCCTCGATCTCGCTCCGGTCCTCCGGGTGCTGGTGGAAGAGGATCAGCTCGCGTGTCGGTACGACGTCACCGGGCGCGAACCCGAAGATGCCGAACAGGTCGTCCGACCACGTCCAGGTGCGGGACGCGTGGGAGAAGTGGAAGGAACCGGTCGGTCCCGGGTTCGACGTTGTCACAACCAGCCTTGGATGGTGCGTGCTTCCGCGGCTGTTGGCTCAACCTCGACGCGATGTTAGCCCAGGTCAGACCGGGTGCACGAGGCAGGTTCGACGTGTCGTTGCAGGGTTCTCGCGCACCGCTCAGTGCGGCTGCCAGGCGTCCTCGGACTGGGTGCGCGAGGTGACCGCGCGAGGCAGCTTGTGGTCGGCCAGCGCACGGATCGTGACGTGCTCGAACACGTCGCGCAGGCTGCTCCGCGCCGCGATCCAGACGTGCTGCAGGACGTCGGCGGACTCGTTGTAGGTGACCGCCTCGGGGCGCAGCCCGTAGACGCTCACCAGCGGCCCGTCGACGGCCCGGATCACGTCGGCGACACTGACCTGGTCGGGGTCGCGGGCCATCCGCCAGCCGCCGGACTGGCCGCGCTGGCTCATCACCACGCCGGCCCGGCGCAGGTCGGCGAGGATCGCCTGGAGGAAGCCGTGCGGGATCTCCTGGGCGCGCCCGAGCTCCTCCGCGCTCACCGGTCCGCCGTCCTTGCGGCCGGCCAGCTCGATCAGGGCGCGGAGCGCGTAGTCGGACTTCGCGGAGACTCGCATGTCCGTAAGTCTGTCAGATAACTAGCCGATGTCCGCTTAGTGGGCGCGCCACGCCGCGTCCCGAACGGGAGTGGACCCCCACGCCACCGGACGGCGTACGCCGGTCGCGTGGGGGTCCGCCGCCCTCACCCGCACCCGTTGCCTGGCACCCCGTCGGGGTGCGAGGTCCGGCGGAGGGTGCGCACCGCCGGACCCCGCGTCCTGTGTTCGTCCTCAGACGGTGACCGCCTCGCCCTCGGCGGCGGACTCGCGCTCCATCGCGCGCGCGAGCCGCTCCTGCTTGACCGCCCAGCCGATCAGCGAGACCCAGACCACGCCGACGACGGCCGCGGCGACGATCTCGATCGCGCCCTCGCCGCCGAGGGCCGTGACGATCGTGTCGGTGTTGGTGAGCACGATCAGCCCACCCGCCGCGACGCCGAGCACCCGGGCCGGCAGGTGCTTGACCAGCCAGGCCGCGAACGGCGCCGCGATCACGCCGCCGACGAGCAGCGCACCGGCGTACGCGAAGTTGATGCCCTGGCTGCCGAGCGCGAACAGGAAGCCGAGCGAGCCGCCGACCGCGACCACGAACTCGGAGGTGTCGATCGAGCCGACCACCTTCCGCGGCTCCAGGCGGCCCGACGACAGCAGCGAGGTGGTGCCCACCGGGCCCCAGCCACCGCCGCCGATGGCGTCCATCAGGCCGGCGACCACGCCGAGGGGCGCGAGGAACGCCGCCGACAGCTTGCCGTGGAACTGCGGCCGGCGGCCGCCCAGCGCCAGGAACCGCCAGACCACGTAGGCGCCGAGGGCCAGCAGCAGGCCGGCGACCCACGGCTTCGCCGTGTCGCCCGGGATGCTGGACAGGAACGTCGCACCGGCGAACGCGCCGATGCCGCCGGGGACCGCGATGATGCTCACGGTCCGCCAGTCGACGTTGCCGAGCTTGTGGTGGGAGAAGCCGGACACCAGCGTCGTGCCGATCTCGGAGAAGTGCACGGCGGCCGATGCGGCGGCCGGCGCGATGCCGGTGGCCAGCAGCAGCGTCGACGACGTGACGCCGTAGGCCATGCCCAGGGAGCCGTCGATGAGCTGTGCGACCACGCCGACGACGGCGAGGACGAGGAGGTTCCGCATGGTTGTTTCGCACCCTTCAGTCAGCGGAGCGGCGCCGCGCACACCCACGACGCCGATATCTCTTTTGTTGACGAGTTCAGTAGATTAAGCAGGTACGACAAACTAAGTCAACTCGACTGCTCGGGTTCGGCGCGTCGCGGGGCTCAGCGGAGCGCTGAGGCGTCGCGCGGCACGGTCAGCACCACCCGGCCGCCGTGGGCCGTGGCGTCGATCCGCACCGAGCCGCCGTGCGCCGACGCCACCGCGTGCACCAGCGACAGGCCGAGCCCGCTGCCGGGTCCGGTGCGGCTGGTCTCGGCCCGGGTGAACCGCTCGAAGGCCTGCTCGACGAACTCCTCGGGGAACCCGACGCCCTCGTCGGTGACCACGACCTGCAGGCTCCCGTCGGCGACCGAGGCGTGCAGGCACACCTCCCCCTGCCCGTGGTGTACGGCGTTGCGCAGCAGGTTGCCCAGGGCGAGGGCCAGCCAGCGCCGGTCCACGACCACCTCGACGTCCGGCACCTCCACGTGCACGTCGTCCCGGGAGCCGACCGAGTCCCTGAGCGCGTCGGCGACCAGGTCGGGGACCCGCACCGGCTCGGCGCGGAGCCGCTCGTGGGAGCGCACCTCCTCGAGGTCGAGCAGCGCGTTCGCGAGCTCGACGAGCCGGGCCAGCTGACCCTGCAGCGACGCCAGCACGGTGGTCAGCTCCTCGGCCGAGCGGGGCCGGTGCCGCACCCACTCGAGCTCGGTGCTCATCAGCGAGAGCGGGCTGCGCAGCTCGTGGGAGGCGTCGGCGAGGAACCGCCGCT
>JABFXA010000174.1 GCA_013361955.1 Nocardioidaceae bacterium | reverse complement strand
GGCGTGGGCGTGCTGGCGCTGGCCGGGTTCGGCGTCGGACGCCGCCGGTACGCGTCGCGGCGCGGGTGACGCAGCCGTGCGCCGCCACCTGGTCGCGCTGCTGCTCGCGCTGGTCGTCGTCGGCGCGGGCGCCGGGATGGCCGTGGCCCACGACCCGCCCCGGCTCTCCGCGCACGGCCCCACGGACGTGTCGGGCACGGAGGCGACCGCGGTGTTCCGGATCGGCGACCGCACCATCCGACAGGTGCGGTACGACGACCGCGGCACGCTGACCTACCGGTTCGTGCTCCGCAACGACGGCAGCCTGCCGGTGCGCGTCGACGGCGTCGAGGGCCCGGCGCGCCAGCCCCGGCTGTTCCGCTACCTCGGCCTCACGGGTGGCCGGTTCACGCTGAAGCCCGGCGCGTCGCGGCAGGTCGGCGTCCGGCTGCGGATGGTCGGCTGCGAGACGCTGTCCGCGCGGGCCGGCAGCTTCGCCAGCTCGGTGGCTCTCCGGGTGACCCGCGCACGGGTGCTGCACGACGTGGTGCGGGTGCGGTTCCCCGAGCAGGTGCACACCGGCTCGCCGCGGGAGGCGTTCTGCCCGCGCGCGACGGCCACCAGCCGGCCGCCTGGCTAGGGCGCGGGCGAGAGCTCGGCGACGAGCACGCCCTCGCCGTTGCCGAGCGGCTGGTGGTGCACGACCAGCTCGATCGGCACCTCGGAGCCGTTGCGGCGCAGCGCCGGAAGCGGGATGGCTCGGTCCATGAGCGGCTCGCGGCCGACGAGCAGGTACATCGTGAACCCCGCGACGTGCGCCTGCCGGTAGCGCTCGGGCACGATCGAGACGACCCGCTCCCCCACGAGCTCGTCCGGGTCGTCGTACCCCAGCAGCATCGCGGCGGGCCGGCTGACCGCCAGGATCCGGCTCGCGTAGTCGGCGGCGATCAGCCCGACCGTCGACTCGCGTACGGACGTCGGGTCCCAGCCGTCCGGGATGGTCACCGCGTCCCGGTCGTCCGAGGGCACCTGCCACGGCTCGGGCGCGCCGCCGGCGGCCTGGCGCAGCACCTGGCGGCACAGCCACCGGCGGAACGCCTGCACCTCCGGCTGGGTCGGGGGCGTGAGCACCAGGCCCTCGTCGGACAGGTCGAGCGCGGCCTCGATCGCCCGGTCGAGGGTGGCGAAGTGCGGCACCGACTCCAGCGGGACGCGCACCTGCACCCGCGGCGCGGAGACCATCGGCTCGGTGGCGTCGTCCATCACCCGGTCGGGGACCAGCTCCAGCCGGGCACGCGGCACGTGCTCCTCGAGGACCGCGATCGCGTCCGTCGCCTCGGCGTGCAGCTGGATCGGGTCTGAACCCTCGGTGTCGAGGTTCACCAGCAGGTACTCGCGCAGCAGCGCCTCGGAGTGCTCCTGCCAGGCGGCGTGCAGCAGCAGCGGCATGTTCCGCAGCTCGACCGCGACGCTGTCCCGGTCGGCGCCCAGCCCGTCCGTGGACGGCGCCACGGGTACGTCGCCGGCCTCCGCGCGGTCCAGCCGGAACCACACCGTCTTGCCGTCCTCGTGCCGGGACACGCCCCAGTCCTCGACGAGCGCCTCCAGCATCAGCAGGCCGCGGCCGGTGCCGGACGTCGCGGCGTACCGCCGCAGCGACGGCAGGTGCAGGCTGCCGTCGCGGACCGAGATCTGCAGGCCATCGTCGCCCACCTCGCCGGCCACCAGCATGTCGGTGCCCGCGTGCAGCAGCGCGTTGGTGACCACCTCGCTGACCAGCAGCGACGCGGTCTCGACCAGGTCGTCGCGACCGGACGCGACCAGGATGTCGCGGACCTGGCCGCGGGCGGCGGCCACGCTTGACGGCTGCGGCGGCAGTCGTACCTCAAACGAGCCCGTCGCGCTGCTCTCTGCGTCCCCGGACGTCAGCCCCACCTGCTCCCAGGCTCCCCGGGCCGCCCACGAGGCCCGATGACGGGAGGACCGCTCGAGCCGTCCTCTTCCGGCATTGTGGCGCGGATTCCGTCGTTCGTCACGCATTTTGGGACTGTTTTCTTATCTGTTCACCCAAAGTACGACGGAATCCATCGATTTGTGTCGGTCAGCCCGCGGTCGGCGCCATCCCGTTCGCGACCCGGATCCGGTCCAGGATGCCGCGCATGATCTCGGTCAGCCCGAAGTCCTTGGGAGTGTAGACGGCCGCGACGCCGAGCTCCTCCAGCCGCCGGGCGTCGGCGCTCGGCACGATGCCGCCGACGACGACCGGGACGCCCTCGAGTCCCTCCGCGCGGAGCCCGTCGAGCACCGCCGGCACCAGCTCCATGTGCGAGCCGGACAGGATGGAGAGCCCCACGCAGTGCACGTCCTCCGCCACCGCGGCGGCCACGATCTGCGCCGGGGTGAGCCGGATCCCCTGGTAGACCACCTCGAAGCCGGCGTCGCGGGCGCGCACGGCGACCTGCTCGGCGCCGTTCGAGTGCCCGTCGAGACCGGGCTTGCCGACCAGCAGCCGGAGCCGGCTGCCGAGCTCGTCGCCGGTGCGCCGGACGTCGTCGCGGATCGCGGACAGCTCCGCGCCCGCCTCCGCGACGCCGACCGCACCGGACACGCCGGTGGGCGCCCGGAACTCCCCGAACACCTCGCGCAGCGCGCCGGCCCACTCCCCCGTGGTCACGCCGGCCCGGGCCGCGACCAGGGTGGCCTCCATCAGGTTGGCGCCGGACTTCGCCGCGTCCGCCAGCGCGCCCAGCGCGGCGTCCACCTCGGTGGTACGGCGCTGCGCCCGCCAGCCCTCGACCGAGCCGACCGCGGCGCGCTCCGCCTGGGGGTCGGCGGCCTGGATCGCGGTGTCCAGGTCCGTGGTGAGCGGCGAGGGCTCGGTGGTCTCGAAGCAGTTCACGCCGACCACCCGCTCCTCGCCCGACTCGATGCGGGCGCGACGGGCGGCGTGCGAGGACACCAGCGCCTGCTTCATGTAGCCGCTCTCGACAGCGGCCACCGCGCCGCCCAGGGCCTGCACACGGTCCATCTCCGCACGCGCCCCGGCCACCAGCTCCTCGACCTTGCGCTCCACCACCACGGACCCCTCGAAGATGTCGTCGTACTCCAGCAGGTCGGACTCGTAGGCGAGCACCTGCTGCAACCGCAGCGACCACTGCTGGTCCCACGGCCGCGGCAGCCCGAGCGCCTCGTTCCACGCCGGCAGCTGGACGGCCCGCGCCCGGGCGTCCTTGGAAAGCGTCACCCCGAGCATCTCCAGGACGATCCGCTGCACGTTGTTCTCGGGCTGGGCCTCGGTCAGGCCCAGGCTGTTCACCTGCACGCCGTACCGGAAGCGCCGCATCTTGGGGTCCTCGACGCCGTAGCGGTCGCGGGTGACCTCGTCCCACAGCCGCACGAACGCGCGCATCTTGCAGGTCTCCTCGACGAACCGCATCCCGGCGTTGACGAAGAAGGAGATCCGGCCGACGACCGTGGCGAAGTCCTCGGGCGCGACCTGGCCGGAGTCCCGCACGGTGTCCAGCACCGAGATCGCCGTGCACAGCGCGTACGCGAGCTCCTGCGTCGGCGTGGCACCGGCCTCCTGCAGGTGGTAGCTGCAGATGTTGATCGGGTTCCACTTCGGGATGTGGTTGACCGTGTAGGCGATCAGGTCGCTGGTCAGCCGCAGCGAGTGCTCGGGCGGGAACACGTAGGTGCCGCGGGAGAGGTACTCCTTGATGATGTCGTTCTGGGTGGTGCCGGAGAGCTCCTCCGGCGACGCGCCCTGCTCCTCGGCGACCACCTGGTAGAGCGCGAGCAGCCACATCGCGGTGGCGTTGATGGTCATCGAGGTGTTCATCTCCGCGAGCGGGATGTCCTCGAACAGCCGCCGCATCTCGCCGAGGTGCGACACCGGCACGCCCACCTTGCCGACCTCGCCCCGGGCAAGCGGGTGGTCCGGGTCGTAGCCGGTCTGCGTCGGCAGGTCGAAGGCCACCGACAACCCGGTCTGGCCCTTGGCCAGGTTGCGCCGGTACAGCGCGTTGGAGTCGGCCGCCGAGCTGTGCCCGGCGTAGGTGCGCATCACCCACGGGCGGTCCTTCTCGCGCGGGGCGTCCTGCTCGGCCTGCTCGCTCATGCGGTGAGGGTAGGACCGCGGGTGACCGCCGGGTAACCAGTTGTGAACTAGTCCACTCGCGGACTGGGTCACACTCCCCCGTGGCTCAGGCGGGCAGCGCCGTCCGTTCGCTCGGCAGCAGCCGGCGCAGGCCGGCGAACGCGATCACCCGGCGCAGCGACGGGTGGCAGCCGCGCAGGGTGAGGTGGTGGCCGTGCCCGTCACCGGTCGCGCTCGCGGCCGCGAGCATCCGCAGCGCGGGCGCGTCGATGGAGTCGAGGTCGGAGACGTCGACGACCACGTGGCCGTACTGGGCGATGAGCGCGTGCAGGAGAGCGCGCACCTCGGCGTTGGACCGGCCGTCGATGCGGCCGGCCAGGGACAACGTGGACCCACTCGTGGCAACGTGCACCGGGTGCTCCTCCCGTGTGGAACGACCCCCGTGTCGTTCCTTCTCCCACTATGACGTACGACGCCCCGGAATGGTTGCCTTCCCACCGAGCGGAGTGTTGCCGGGCCGTCGGGAGGGCGCCTCCCGACGGCCCGGCCGGGGCCTCAGTCCCCCTTGACGTTGACGATCTGGCGGAGCACGTGTCGGACCTCCACGAGGTCCGACGCGTCCTTCATCACCACGTCGATGTCCTTGTACGCCGCGGGGATCTCGTCCACGAACGCGTCCGTGTCGCGGTACTCGATGTCGCGCATCGCGGCGCGCAGGTCGTCGACGGTGAACGTCCTGCGGGCCTTCGAGCGGCTGTACTCACGCCCCGCGCCGTGCGGCGATGAGTTCAGCGACACCGGGTTGCCCTTGCCCTGCACGACGTACGAGCGGGTGCCCATGGAGCCGGGGATCAGCCCCCACCGGCCCTCGCTGGCGTCGATGGCGCCCTTGCGGGACAGCCACACGTCCTTGCCGAAGTGCCGCTCCTGCTCGGTGTAGTTGTGGTGGCAGTTGATCACCTGCTCCGCCACCACCGCCGTGCCCAGCCACGCCTCGACGCAGGTGACCACCCGGTCCATCATCTCGGCGCGGTTCTCGAACGCGAACGCCTGCGCCCAGCGCAGCTCGCGCACGTACGCCCAGAACTCGTCGGTGCCCTGCACGAGGTAGGCGAGGTCGCGGTCCGGCAGGTCGATCCACCACTGCGCGCACAGCCGCTGCGCGACCTTGATGTGGTGCTGGGCGATCTTGTTGCCGACGCCGCGGCTGCCCGAGTGCAGGAACAGCCACACCCGGTCGTCCTCGTCGAGGCTCACCTCGATGAAGTGGTTGCCGGAGCCGAGCGTGCCGAGCTGCAGCCGCCAGCTCCCGGCGTACGACGCGGGGTCGAGGCCGGCGCACTCCGCGCTCGCCTCGAGCCCGGCGATCCGCGCCCCGGTGTGCTCCCGGGTCACGTCGGCGTTGTAGACGCCGGCCGAGAGCGGCACCGTCTGCTCGATCGCCTCGCGGAGCTCGCCGCGCCGCTGCATCGGGAGGTCGTCCGCACGGAACTGCGTGCGGACGGCGATCATGCCGCACCCGATGTCGACGCCGACCGCGGCCGGGATGAGCGCACCGAGGGTCGGGATCACCGAGCCCACGGTGGCGCCCTTGCCCAGGTGGGCGTCGGGCATCAGCGCGACGTGCGGGTACACGAACGGCATCGTCGAGGTCGCGAGCGCCTGGTCGCGCGTCGCGTCCTCGAGGATGGAAGCCCAGCTCAGGAGCTTCGCACTGATCTTGTCCATGGCGGAGAACTGTCCTCTGTCGGACCGGTCACGGTCGAGCGGGTTTCGCCGCGCGCGGCCCTAGGGTTGGTCCCATGGTCAACCTCACCCGCATCTACACCCGCACCGGCGACGCCGGCGAGACCCGGCTCGGGGACATGAGCGTCACCACCAAGAACGACCTGCGCCTGGAGGCGTACGCCGACGTCGACGAGGCGAACTCGGTGATCGGCGTCGCGCTCGCCGTGGGCGACCTCGAGGACGACGTGGTCGCGGTGCTGACCCGGGTGCAGAACGACCTGTTCGACGTGGGCGCGGACCTGTGCACCCCGGTGGTGGAGGACCCGGAGTTCCCGCCGCTGCGCATCGAGCCCGAGTACGTCGAGCGGCTCGAGGCCTGGTGCGACCAGTACAACGAGGACCTGCCGAAGCTGCGGTCGTTCATCCTCAATGGCGGCACCCCCGGCGCGGCGTACCTGCACCTGGCCCGCACCGTCACCCGCCGCGCCGAGCGGGCCGGGTGGGCGGCGTACGGCGAGCACGGCGAGACCATGAACGTCGCCGCGATCAAGTACCTGAACCGGCTCTCCGACCTGCTGTTCATCCTCGCCCGGCACGCGAACCGCGCCCACGGCGACGTGCTCTGGAAGCCCGGCGGCGAGCGCTAGCCACCCGCGCGCCGGTCGAGGCGCGAGCGGGCCCACGCCCGCTGGTCGAGGTGCGAGCCCGCTCGGGCGAGCCTCGAAACCCGGACGCACGTTGGGCAGGACGGCCTTACCGATCCTTGAGCCGGCGCCCCGGAGGTGCGGCCTCGAGCCAGGCCTGGAAGCCGGTGAGGGCGTCGGGGCTCATCGCCACCTCGAGCGGGCCCTGCGGGGTGCGGCAGGACACGATGATGTGCCCGGAGTAGAGCGAGTACGCCTCCACACCGACCGGGTCGCGGCGGCCGACGTAGTCGAGCTCGTTGCGGCGGTAGGTGAGGCCGGCGCGCGGCGAGAGCGAGAAGATCCGGAACCACTCGAGGTCGTCGCCGGTGTAGCGGCCGACCCCCAGAATCCAGCCGCGTCCGGCCCTACCGGACCGGACGCGGACGCTGAACTCGAAGGTTCCGCCGTGACGGGAGATCCACCGACGACGGACGACCAGACACAGGCCGTAGAAGAGCAGCAGGAACAGCAGGACTCCGACGGAGTCGGCGAACCATTCCCACAGAGGCATCTAGTCCTCGTCGCCCTCGCCTGACGCGGCCTGCTCGGTGGCCAGGCGCTCGTCGAGCTTGCGCTTGGCCTCCTCGAAGTCGCTCTCGTGGGACATCTCGGCGTTGTCGCACAGGATCGAGACCTGGTTGTTCGCGACCGAGATGAACCCGCCGTCGATGGCGGCCACCCAGTGGCCGTCATCGACGGTGCGGACGTCGACCTGGCCGGGCTCGAGCACCGACAGCAGCGGCGTGTGGTTCGCCATGATGCCGATCTCGCCCGCCAGGGTGCGGGTGTTGACGACGGTCGCCTCCCCGGACCACAGCATGCGGTCCGCGGCGACGAGCGCGACGTTCATCGTGTTGGCCATGGGTCAGAGGCTCTTCTGGATCTCGTCCCACTTGCGCTCGACGTCGTCGAGACCGCCGCACATGAAGAACGCCTGCTCCGCCACGTGGTCGTACTCGCCGTCGCAGATCTTGTTGAACGCCTCGATGGTGTCCTCGACCGGGACGGTCGAGCCCTCGATGCCGGTGAACTGCTTGGCGACGTAGGTGTTCTGCGACAGGAACCGCTGGATCCGGCGGGCCCGGGAGACGATGATCTTGTCCTCCTCGGACAGCTCGTCGACACCGAGGATCGCGATGATGTCCTGCAGCTCCTTGTTGCGCTGCAGGATCTGCTTGACCCGGATGGCCGCGTCGTAGTGCGCGCGACCGATGTACTGCGGGTCGAGGATCCGCGACGTCGAGGTCAGCGGGTCCACCGCCGGGTAGATGCCGAGCGACGCGATCTCACGCGACAGCTCGGTGGTCGCGTCGAGGTGCGCGAACGTGGTGGCCGGCGCCGGGTCGGTGTAGTCGTCGGCGGGCACGTAGATCGCCTGCATCGAGGTGATCGAGTGGCCGCGCGTCGAGGTGATCCGCTCCTGGAGCGTGCCCATCTCGTCGGCGAGGTTCGGCTGGTAGCCCACCGCGGACGGCATCCGGCCGAGCAGCGTGGACACCTCGGAGCCGGCCTGGGTGAACCGGAAGATGTTGTCGATGAAGAGCAGCACGTCCTGGCTCTGCACGTCGCGGAAGTACTCCGCCATCGTCAGCGCGGACAGCGCCACCCGCAGCCGGGTGCCCGGCGGCTCGTCCATCTGGCCGAACACCAGGGCGGTCTGCCCGATGACGCCGGCCTCGGTCATCTCCTGGATCAGGTCGTTGCCCTCGCGGGTGCGCTCACCCACGCCGGCGAACACCGACACACCACCGTGGTCCTTGGCGACCCGCGCGATCATCTCCTGGATCAGCACGGTCTTGCCCACGCCCGCACCGCCGAACAGGCCGATCTTGCCGCCCTGGACGTACGGCGTGAGCAGGTCGATGACCTTGATGCCGGTCTGGAACATCTCGGTCTTCGACTCGAGCTGGTCGAAGGCCGGCGCCTTGCGGTGGATGCCCCACCGCTCGGTGACCTCGAGCTTCTCGCCCTCCTCGAGGTTCAGGCAGTCACCGGTGGCGTTGAACACGTGACCCTTGGTGACGTCACCCACGGGAACGCTGATCGGGTTGCCGGTGTCGGTGACCTGGGCGCCGCGCACGAGGCCGTCGGTCGGCTTCATCGAGATGGCGCGGACCATGCCCTCGCCGATGTGCTGGGCGACCTCGAGGGTGATCTCGGTGGTCTCCTCGCCCAGGGTCAGCTCGACCTTGAGCGCGTTGTACATGTCCGGGATGGAGTCGACGGGGAACTCGATGTCGACGACCGGGCCGATGACCCGGGCCACGCGGCCGACGGCGCCCCCGGTGCTCTCGGTCTTCTCTTCGGTGGCAATGGCAGTCATGGGTCTCTCACTCACTCCCGGCGGTGGCGTCGGCGAGCGCGTTCACGCCACCGACGATCTCACTGATCTCTTGGGTAATGCCGGCCTGGCGGGCCTGGTTGGCGATGCGGGTGTACTTCTTGATGAGCTCTTCGGCGTTGTCCGTCGCGGACTTCATCGCCTTCTGCCGGGCGGCCAGCTCGGAGGCCGCCGCCTGCAGCAGGCCGAAGTAGATCCGGCTCTGCACGTACTTCGGGAGCAGCGCGTCGAGCACCTCCTCGGCACCCGGCTCGAACTCGAAGAGCGGCAGGACCTCGTCCTCGGCCGGCTTCTCCTCGCCCTCGACGATCTCCAGGGGCAGCAGCCGGACGGCGTGCGGCTCCTGGGTCAGCATCGAGACGAAGCGGGTGTAGACGACGTGCACCTCCTGCACGGGAGCCACGTCGACGTCCTCCGCCGCGGCCAGCTCCTCCTGGTCGGCGTTGCCGGCACCCTTCACGAACGCGGCGATGAGCTTCTCGCCGATCTCGCGGGCGACGGCGTACGTCGGCTGGTCGGAGTGCCCGGTCCAGGAGTCGGCGATCTCGCGCCGGCGGAAGGAGTAGTAGGCGACGCCCTTGCGTCCGGAGATGTAGACGTCCACCTCCTTGCCCTCCGCGTGGAGCTTCTCGGCGAGCTGCTCCGCCTCCTTGATCACGCTCGAGGAGTACGCCCCGGCCAGGCCGCGGTCGCTGGTCACGACCAGGATCGCGGCCCGGGTGGACTCCTCCGGCTCGGTGGTCAGCGGGTGGTCGACGTTGGAGTACGTTGCCACCGCCGACACCGCGCGGGTGAGCTCACGGGCGTACGGCGCGGCGGACTGGGCTCGCTGCTGCGCCTTGATGATGCGGGACGCAGCAATGAGCTCCATCGCCCGGGTGATCTTCTTCGTCGACTCGACGGATCGGATCCGGGCGCGATACTCACGCAGCGATACGGCCATGGAGTCCTCAGCCTCGCTTCTGCTTGACGATCTGCTCCTGCTCGAGCTCCTCGGCGGGCAGCGCCTCGTGCTCCTCGTGGCCGGCCTCGATCGAGCCGCCCTCGGAGGTCTCGAACTGCTTCGTGAAGCTCTCGAACGCCTTCTCGACCGCCGCGTCGGTGTCGTCGTTCCAGTCGAGCGACTCGCGGATCCCGTCGAGGATCCCCGACTCCGACGAGCGGAGGTAGTCGAGGAACTCGCGCTCGAACCGGGCCACGTCGTCGGTCGGCACCTTGTCGAGCTTGCCGGACGTGCCCGCCCACAGCGACACGGCCATCTCCTCGACCGGGTACGGCGAGTAGGCCGGCTGCTTGAGCAGGGCCATCAGCCGCTGGCCGCGGTCGAGCTGCTGCCGGGACGCCGCGTCGAGGTCGGAGGCGAACATCGCGAACGCCTCCATCGCGCGGAACTGGGCCAGGTCGACCTTGAGCGAGCCGGTGACCTTCTTCATCGCCTTGGTCATCGCCGCACCGCCCACGCGGGACACCGACACACCGACGTCGATGGCCGGGCGCTGGTTGGCGTTGAACAGGTCGGACTGCAGGAAGATCTGCCCGTCGGTGATCGAGATGACGTTGGTCGGGATGTACGCCGACACGTCGTTCGCCTTGGTCTCGATGATCGGCAGACCGGTCATCGAGCCGGCGCCCATGTCGTCGGACAGCTTCGCGCAGCGCTCGAGCAGCCGGCTGTGCAGGTAGAAGACGTCACCGGGGTACGCCTCGCGACCCGGCGGACGGCGCAGCAGCAGCGACACCGCACGGTAGGCCTCGGCCTGCTTGGTGAGGTCGTCGAAGATGATCAGGACGTGCTTGCCCTGGTACATCCAGTGCTGGCCGATGGCCGAGCCGGTGTACGGCGCGAGGTACTTGAAGCCCGCGGAGTCGGACGCCGGCGCCGCGACGATGGTGGTGTACTCCAGCGCACCGGCCTCCTCGAGGGCGCCGCGCGCGGCCGCGAGCGTCGAGCCCTTCTGGCCGATCGCGACGGAGATGCCGCGGACCTGCTTCGCCGGGTCGCCGGACTCCCAGTTCTGCTTCTGGTTGATGATCGTGTCGAGCGCGATCGTGGTCTTGCCGGTCTGCCGGTCGCCGATGATCAGCTGCCGCTGGCCGCGGCCGATCGGGGTCATCGCGTCGATCGCCTTGATGCCGGTGGCGAGCGGCTCGTGCACCGACTTGCGCTGCACCACGGTGGGCGCCTGCACCTCCAGGGCGCGACGGCCCTCGCCCTCGATGTCGCCGAGGCCGTCGATCGGGGTGCCCAGCGGGTCGACCACGCGGCCGAGGTACTTGTCGCCGACCGGGACCGAGAGGATCTCGCCGGTGCGGCGGACCGTCTGGCCCTCCTCGATCTTGTCGAAGTCACCCAGGATGACGACACCGATCTCGCGGGTGTCGAGGTTCAGGGCGATGCCCAGCGTGCCGTCCTCGAACTCGAGCAGCTCGTTGGCCATCGCCGAGGGCAGGCCCTCGACCCGCGCGATGCCGTCGCCGGCCTCGGCGACCGTGCCGACCTCCTCGCGGTTGGCCTCCTCGGGCTGGTACTCGGAGACGAACTTCTGGAGCGCCTCCTTGATCTCCTCCGGGCGGATCGTCAGCTCCGTCATTGTCCTTGCCTCTGCTCTCCTGGCTGGTCCGGCTGGTGGGCCAGTGTCTGGGTCTTCGTGGGGTTCTGGGTGGGGTGCGGTCGCGGCGTCCGGGCCGTCACCGCTCGAGCCGTCTCTGGGCCTGCTTGAGTCGGCTCTCGACGGTGGAGTCGAGCACCTCGTCGCCGACCGCGACCCGGGCGCCGCCGAGCAGCGACGGGTCGACGACCACGTTGAGGTGCATCGGCCGCTGGTGCTGCTCGGAGAGGGCCTCGGCGAGCCGCTGCTTGTGCTCCTCGGTGAGCGGCGCCGCCACCCACACGGTCGCGACCATGCTGTCGCGGCGGGCCGCGGCCAGCCGCTGGTAGAGCGCCAGCGTCGAGACCAGCGAGCGCCGCCGGCCGGTGACCGCCTGCTCGAGCAGCGTCCGGGTGGTGGCGTCCACCTTGGTGCCGACCAGGTCGGCGACCAGGGCGCGCTTCCCGGCGGCCGGCGCCGCGGCGTCGGTGAGGACGTCGCGCAGCCCCTGGCTGCCCTCGGCGATGCGGCCGAACCGGAAGAGGTTGTCCTCGACGGTGTCCAGCTCGCCGCGGCCGTCGGCCACGGCCACGTGGGCCGTCACGGACGCCTCCTCGAGGGCGTCGGCCAGGTCGCGGGACTTCGTCCAGCGCCGCCCGACCGCCTCGCCGACCACGCTCACCGTCTCGTCGCCGGCCTTGCCGCCGAGCAGCGACCGGATCAGCGCGGTCTTCGCCGCCGCGGGCGCGGCCGGCTCGGTGAGCGCGCGCCGGAGCGCGTGCTGCTCGTCGAGCGTGGTCGCGAACGAGAAGAGCTCGGTGCCGAGACGGGCGCCGTCGGCGCCGCTCGCCAGCGTCTCGCTGGTGCGGTCGAGGACCGCCTGCGTCGAGATCGTGGATGCTCCGGGCACGTCAGCTCGCTCCCGACCCGTTGGTCGCGGCCCGGTTCTCCTCCTCGAGGGAGGCGATGAACCGCTCCACCGTGCGGGCGCGGCGGTCGTCGTCCTCGAGGGACTCCCCCACGATCCGTCCGGCGAGTGCGGTCGCCATGCTGCCCACCTCGGTGCGGAGCGAGGCCACTGCCTGGGCCCGCTCGGCCTCCAGCTGGGAACGCCCGTGCTTGAGGATCCGCTCGGACTCCTGCTGCGCCTGCTTGCGCATCTCCGCGACGATCGCGGCGCCCTGCTCCCGCGCGTCCTCGCGGATCTTCGCGGCCTCGTGCCGGGCGTCGGCGAGCTGGTCCTTGTACTCCTTCTCCGCCTTGCGGGCGTCCTCCTGGGCCGTCTCCAGGTCCGCGAACTCCTTGCGGATCGCGTTCTGGCGGGCCGTCATCGCCTTGTTGATCGGCGGGATGACGAACTTGGCCAGGATCCAGACCATGATCGCGAACGCGGCCAGCTCGACGAAGAACGTCCCGTTGGGCACCAGGAAGTTGCTCTCGAGCGGGACGGCGCTGCCAACGCTTGTCACCATGTCGGTCCTTTGCTGTGGGTCGTGGTGCGGTTCGTCAGCCGAGAACGAAGACGAACAGCGCCATGAAGGCCAGGTTGATGAAGAACATCGCCTCCACCAGACCGACCGTCAGGAAGAAGATGGTCTGCAGGCGGCCCTGGGCCTCGGGCTGACGGGCCACACCCTGGATGTACGACGAACCGGCGAGACCGTCACCGATACCCGCACCGATCGCGCCACCGCCGAGGGCGAGACCGCCACCGACGAACGCGCCGGCCAGGGTGACCGCACTGTCATTGACTGCCATGTCTCTCCTTGATCTCAGCGCCGGCACCGTGCCGGCGCGTTTTCAACTTCACGTCTGGGCTGCCCGCCCACCGGGCGGACCCGGTCACTGCGCCAGAGCAGGCTCCTTGTCCTCGCTCCGGCTCTCGGTGTCCGCGTCCTCGCGCGGCACCGAAGTCTCCTTGTGCTCCCCGTCGTCCGCGTGGTCCTCGGCGTGCTCGTCGCCGTGGCCGCCGCCGGCCGCCATGCCGAAGTACAGCACCGTCAGCAGCGCGAAGATGAACGCCTGGATCAGCCCGATGAACATGTCGAAGAGCTTCCAGACCAGGTTCGGCGCCCACAGCGCGTAGAGCGGGATCAGGCCGATCACCGCGAGCATGATGCCCCCGGCGAAGATGTTGCCGAAGAGTCGCAGCGCCAGCGTGATCGGCTTGGTGAGCTCCTCGAGGACGTTCAGCGGCAGCATCACCGGGAACGGCTCGATGAAGTGCCGGAAGTACGCCTTGGCGCCCCGCTCGCGGATGCCGAAGCCCCACACCCCGAACATCACCAGGAGCGCCATCGCGTAGGTGAGGTTGGTGTCGGCGGTCGGGGCCGGCAGCAGGTGCGTCTCGTGGTTGAGCTCGGTCGGGATCAGCTCGAGCCAGTTGGCGATCAGGATGAAGAAGAACAGTGCCACCGCGAGCGGCACCACGAACGGGTGCACCCGACCGAGGTTGTCCTCGACCTGGGTGTTGACCTCCTTGACCACGGTCTCCCAGATCAGCTGGGTCTTGGTCGGCACATGGCCGGCACCGGGCTTGGTCAGCGCCCGGCGGGCGACGAACGCGAGGATCAGCACCAGGCCACCGGCCACGAGCGTGGAGATGATCGTGTCGATGTTGAAGGTCATGCCGAGGAAGTGCCGCTCGACGTGCTCGCCGATCTTGATCTGCGTGTCACTCTCGCTGCCGCTGCCCTCGGCAGCGAAGATCTGGCCCACGAGCGGGGCGGTCAGCAGGCCAGTCAGGGGGCCGGTCATGCCTTCTTCAACTCCTTCAGCAGCGGGATGCCGGTCATCACCAGCGCGATGAGGCGGAACAGGGCGAGGCCCAGGAGCAGGCCGACGCCGGAGGGCCAGTAGAGGACCGCGACGGTCACGGCGACGGCCGAGAGCAGCACGAGCCGGGTGATCGTGGAGGCCGCGATGCGGCCGCGGGTGGGCTCGTCGCCGGAGCTGATCACCTTGGCGAGCCAGAGCTCGGTGGCGACCTGGTTCACCAGGCCGAGGCCGACGCCGGCCGCGGTGAGGGTCGCGGTCTCCCACTCGCCGAGCTGGCCGAGCACCCAGTAGCAGGCGACCATCATCGCCACGCCGACGCCGATGATCTTGCGCTGGTCGCGCAGCACCCGCAGCAGCGACGGACGGGGTACGTCGGGACGGGTGCTGGGCTGGGTGTCGGCCTGGTCGACGGCGGGTCCGGGGGTCGGGTCAGTCATGGCCGGGTCCCCTCGAGGAGCGTGCGCCGACGGTCACTCGCGAAGCGCGGAGCGAACCTTGTTCCAGAACCCCATGCCGGCACCGACGATGCCGAGGAGGACACCGACCACGACGAAGACCGGACTGGTGTCGAGGAGGCTGTCGACGAGGAGACCGAGAAGGGTGCCACCGACGACGGCGCCGACCAGGAGACCACCGAGGCCGAGCAGGTCACGGCCCCGTAGCCCCGTGTCCGACGGGCCCTGACTGTTGTCATGGTCCATTCACCCGCGCCATTCGCGTCAAGAAGATCGACTTCGTGAGCACCGGCGGCGTGCGACTCCCCTTCGCCCTCACGGGCGGCGGGCCTTGCGAGGGGCTGGAGGGGGAAGGAAGACGACGCCGGAAGTCCTGAAGCCGCGACGCTACCACAGCGAGAACCGGCTGCTCGCGCCGCAGCGAACGGCTCCGATCGGTGCTCGGTTCGCGCGGTCGTCATGGGGGCGGCCGTCCTGTGTAGTCGAGGGGTTCGGGGGTACCGAAAGCCCCGGCTGGGGTTGCTTGTGAAAACTAGCACAAAGTCCCGGACGGGCGAAAACCCGGGTCTACGTGGTCGGACCGGCGGGCCGTTGCAGCCGCGGCAGCACGAACGTCATCACCACCGTGAGCACCACCCAGACGGCCAGGATCGCCGTGGTGAGGCGACCTGCGTACAGGCTCGCGAGCACGCCGCCGAAGGCGATCAGCCCGGCCCACAGCCACATGATCAGCACCGCGCGGCGGTGGCTGTGGCCGATCTCCAGCAGCCGGTGGTGCAGGTGCTGCTTGTCCGGCGCGAACGGCGAGCGGCCGGCGCGTGTGCGCCGGATCACCGCCAGCACCAGGTCGGCGAACGGCACCACCAGGATCGCGATCGGCAGGATGATCGGCAGCAGCGTCGGCAGCAGGCTGGCCTGCGAGCCGCCGGCACCGCGGCTCAGGTCCACGGTCGCGAACTGCCCGGTGAGGGTGAGCGCCGACCCGGACAGCACCAGCCCGATCAGCATCGACCCGGAGTCGCCCATGAAGATCCGGGCCGGGAAGAAGTTGTGCGGCAGGAAGCCCACGCACGCTCCCCCGAGCGCCGCGCACAGCAGCGCGGCGGTGATCGCCAGCGTCTCCTCGTTGACCGCGGCGAGCGTGTAGGCGAACCCCCAGAACGCCACCGCACCGATCCCGACCACGCCCGCGGCAAGCCCGTCGAGGCCGTCGACGAAGTTGACCGCGTTGACGGTCGCGACCACGACGATGACGCTCAGCAGCGCGGCCTGCGTCGGGTCCAGCGCGAACTGCCCGCGACCGGGCAGCTGCACCGAGTAGTACTGCACCTGGTTGACGACCAGGAACGCCGCGGCCAGCACCTGGCCGCCGAACTTCGTCAGTGCGTCGAGCTCGAACAGGTCGTCGAGCACGCCGAGCACGCAGATCATCGCGCCGGCGATCAGCACCACCGAGGCGTCGTGGAACATCCGGTCGTCGCTGAGCGAGAGGAACGGCAGCCGGTGCGCGACCAGGTACGCCGCACCCAGCCCGCCGAGCATCGCCACGCCGCCGAAGTACGGGATCGGCACGGCGTGCACGTCGCGGTCGCGGACCTTCGCAACCGCCCCGGTGCGCAGCGCGACCTCGCGGGCGACGACGCCGAGCAGGTAGGTGACGACGGCGGCGACCAGGAAGATCGTGACGTACTCCCGCACCTGCTACCCCTGGTCGATGATCTCGGTCCCGAGCGGCTCGACCACCTCGTTGAGCCGGTCGAGGGAGACCGCCCCGAGGCGGAGCACCCGCCCCTGCTCGCCGGTCACGTCGACGATCGTCGACGGCGAGGAGCCGGGGGTCGGGCCGTCGTCGAGGATCACCGAGACCGCCCAGCCGAGCATGTCGAAGGCGGCGTCGGCGTCGGTGGCCGCGCTCATCCCGCTGGTGTTGGCGCTGCTCACCGCGAGCGGCCCGGTGCGGGACAGGATCTCGAGGGCGACCGAGTGGTCGGGCATCCGCACGGCCACGGTGCCGCGGGTGTCGCCGAGGTCCCACTGCAGCGACGGCTGCTGCCGGCACACCAGCGTCAGCGCGCCCGGCCACAGCTCGGCGACCAGCCGGCGCGCGTAGGCCGGGATGCCGACCGCGAGCGCGTCGAGGGTGGTCGGCGCGGAGACCAGCACCGGGGGCGGCATCTCGCGGCCGCGGCCCTTCGCGTCGAGCAGCCGCTGCACCGCCGCCGGCGAGAACGCGTCGGCGCCCACGCCGTACACCGTGTCCGTCGGGAGCACCACCAGCTCGCCGCGCTGCACGGCGAGCGCGGCCGCGCCGATGCCCGGCTCGCGGTCGTCGGTGTCGGTGCGGAAGCGCTGCGGCGAGTCGTCGGGGTCGGTGTCGGTAGTCATGGCTGGGTTCATCGTGCCAGTCGCGCGGTCAGGTAGCGGGACCGACCTGCCAGGTCCTCGTGGTCGCGTACGTCGGACCACCGGCCGGACCCGCTGAACACGGCCGGCGCGGATCCGCCCTGGACGTCGGCGTGCTCCACGCCGACCACGCCGCCGGGCCGCAGCAGCCGGGCCGCCACCGCCTCGACCACCCGGATCGCGTCGAGCCCGTCGGCACCGGAGAACAGCGCCAGCTCGGGGTCGTGGTCGCGGGCCTCGGGCTCGACCGACTCGAAGGCCTCGAGCGGGATGTAGGGCGGGTTGCACAGCACCACGTCGACGGTCCCGTCGAGGTCGGGGAAGGCGCCCGCCATGTCGCCGTGCCGCAGGTCCACCCCGGAACCGGACAGGTTGCGCGTCGCCCAGTCGTGGGCGGCCTCGCCGAGCTCCACCGCGTGCACCTCGGCGGACGGCACCTCGGTGGCGACCGCCAGCGCGATCGCACCCGAGCCGGTGCACAGGTCGACCACGACCGGGGCGCGGCCGGCGCCGGCCGCCTCGCAGGCGCGGTCGACACCCCAGCCGGCGAGCAGCTCGGTCTCCGGCCGGGGCACGAACACCCCCGGCCCGACGGCCAGCTCGACGTAGCGGAAGGCGGCGCTGCCGGTCAGGTGCTGCAGCGGCTCGCGGGCGGCGCGACGGCCGACCAGCCCGTCGTACGCCCGCTCCTGGTCCGCGGTCACGGCGTCGACCAGCAGCAGGCCCGGCCGGGTGGTGCCGAGCACGTGCGCGAGCAGCTCGTCGGCGTCGAAGTCCGGGCTGGCGACGCCCGCCTCGGCCAGCCGGCGCGCGGCCGCCCTGCGCAGGATGACCGGGTCAGTCGGCACGGGACTCGAGGGCGTCCAGCCGGGCGGCCAGGTCGGCCTCGACCGCGGAGGTCACCACCGGCTCGAGGTCGCCGTCGAGCACCTGGTCGAGGTTGTAGGCCTTGTAGCCGGTGCGGTGGTCGGAGATCCGGTTCTCCGGGAAGTTGTAGGTGCGGATCCGCTCGGAGCGGTCGACGGTGCGCACCTGCGACCGACGGGCGTCGGAGGCCTCGGCGTCGGCGGCGTCCTGGGCGGCCTGCAGCAGCCGGGACCGCAGGATCCGCATCGCCTGCTCACGGTTCTGCAGCTGGCTCTTCTCGTTCTGGCAGCTGACCACGATGCCGGTGGGCAGGTGCGTGATCCGCACCGCCGAGTCGGTGGTGTTGACCGACTGGCCACCCGGCCCGGAGGAGCGGAACACGTCCACGCGGATGTCCTTCTCCTCGATCGTGACGTCGACCTGCTCGGCCTCGGGCATCACCAGCACGCCGGCCGCGGACGTGTGGACCCGGCCCTGGCTCTCGGTGACCGGCACCCGCTGCACCCGGTGCACGCCGCCCTCGAACTTCAGCAGCGCGTACGGCGCCTCGCCCGGCTCCGGCGTGCCCTTCGCCTTGACCGCGACCGTCACGGACTTGAACCCGCCGAGGTCGGACTCGGTGGCGTCGAGCTGCTCGGTGCGCCAGCCGCGGCGCTCGGCGTAGCGGGTGTACATGCGCAGCAGGTCGCCGGCGAACAGCGCGGACTCCTCGCCGCCCTCGCCGGACTTGATCTCCAGCAGCGCGTCCTTGGCGTCGGCCGGGTCGCGGGGCACCAACAGGTGCCGCAGCCGCTCCTCGGTCGCCACCCGGCGCTGCTCGAGCTCGTCGGCCTCGTCGGCGAACGACGGGTCCTCGGCCACCAGCTCCCGCGCGGCGCCGACGTCGTCGCCGAGCTGCCGCCAGTCGTCGTACGTGCGGACGATGGCCGAGAGCTCGGCGTAGCGCTGGTTCAGGCGCTTGGCCAGGCCCTGGTCGGCGTGGATCGACGGGTCGGCCAGCCGCTGCTCGAGCTCGGCGTGCTCGGCGGCGAGCGCCTCGACGGCCTCGAACACGGGCTGACCTCCTTCAGAGCTCCTTGCGACAGCGAAGCGCCGGTCCCCGCGGGTGCGGGAACCGGCGCTGCGGTGACGCTACTTCTTGGCGGACTGCGCCTTCGCGTAGCGCTTCTCGAAGCGGGCCACGCGACCACCGGTGTCGAGGATCTTCTGCTTGCCGGTGTAGAACGGGTGGCACTGCGAGCACACGTCGGCGTGGATCACGCCGTTGGCGGCAGTGCTGCGGGTCGTGAACGTGTTGCCACAGGTGCAGGTCACCTGGGTCTCCACGTACGACGGGTGGATGTCCTTCTTCATGGTCTTCCTCTCGAGGTCACGGTCGCCGGGTCGTCGTCGACGGTGAGGACGGGCGCGTTCGTCGGGACGTGAACCGGAACCAGCGCTCCATTTTGCCAGGGACGGTGCACCGCGCGCCAATCGGGCGGTCCCTGCAGGGTGCTTGCACAGTGCTCAACGGCCCTGGGGCGGGTTTTCTTCCCGGTCGGTGTCAGTCCTGGGCGGCGCGACGGACGGCCTCGGGCACCGTGTCGGCGGCCAGCGGCAGCACCATCCGCGCCGTGGTGCCCTCCCCCTCGACCGACTCCATCTCCAGCCGGCCGTTGTGGTTGTCGAGCACCGCGTTGACGATCCGCAGCCCCAGGCCGGTGCCGCCGATCTCCGCGTCGACGGCGTTGGAGGCCCGGAAGAACCGGGTGGCGAGGCTGGACATGTCGTCGGCCGGGATGCCGATGCCGCGGTCGCTGACCTCGACGTACCCGTCGGGCCCGACCTGGCGCACCCGCACGGTGACCTCGCCGCCCTCGTGGGAGAACTTCACCGCGTTGGAGAGCAGGTTCAGCAGCGCCCGCGAGAGCTGGGAGGCGTCGCCGCGCATCACCATCGGCCGGGGCGGCAGCACCTGGGTCAGGGTGACCCGGCGCTGGGCGGCGGACGGGCCGAGGTCGTGGGCGGTGTCGGAGACCAGGTGGTTCAGGTCGAGCACGTCGAAGCTGGTGCGGAACGCCTGCGCCTCGACCTGGGAGAGGCTGAGCAGGTCCTCGATGAGGTTCCGGAGCCGCTCGACGTTGCGGCTGACCACCTGCAGCATCGCCCGCTGCTGCGGGGTGATCTCGTTGATGAAGCCGTCCTCGAACAGCTCGACGTAGCCGGCGATGCTGGTCAGCGGCGTGCGCAGCTCGTGGGAGACGTTCGAGACGAAGTCGGTCTTCGCCCGGTCGAGCGCCTTCAGCCGGGTGACCGCCTCGCGCTCGAGGTCGAGCAGCCGGGCGTTCTGGTCGGCGAAGTTGTTCAGCGCCTCCCCTACCCGGCGTACCTCGCGGGGCCCACCGACCGCGGCGCGGGCGTCGGTCTCGCCGGCGGCCAGCCGGTCGACGGTGCGCTCCATGTCCACCAGCGGCTCGCTGATCCGGTTCGCCACCCGCCGCGCGACCAGCGAGGCGACCCCGCCGAGGAACGCGACCAGCACCAGCACCGCCACCACCCAGGGCAGCTGCTGGAAGGTGTCGAGGCGCGCGTCGTTGAGGTCGGCGTTCAGCCGGTCCTCGACCTCGGCGTTGGCGCTGCGGACCTGGTCGAACCGGCTCTTGCCGAACAGCAGCCGCTGGTGGCTGACGTTGCCGGGTCCCGCGGGGTCGCGCAGCCGCGGCTCGGCGTACCTCTGGAACCAGTCGGACACCGCCCGGTCCTGGCGGGCGACCGCGGCTCGTAGGCCGGGGTGGTCGGCGGCGTAGCGGCGCAGGGTGCGCCGCTCGGCGGGCAGCGCGCGCCGTGCCGCCTGGTACGGCTGCAGGAACGCGTCGTCGTCGGTCGCGACCCAGCCGCGCAGCCCGGTCTCGGCGTCGGTCATCCGCTGCAGCACCGCGTGGTTGGCGTCGGAGGCGGGCAGCACCTCGTCGGCCAGCCGGCTCACGGTCGCGATCGCCACCGCGACGCCGACCAGCCCGGCCAGGCCGGCCACCGCGACCAGCAGCACCATGCCGACGACGAGGGTGCGGACCTGGGCGGTGACTCCGGCGAACCTGTGCGGCATCGCCGCTACGTCTTCCCGAGCCCGCGGCGCTGCATGTCGCCCCACTCGTGCTTGGTGCCGCGCCAGGCCTCCAGCGAGCCGGTCAGCCGCCACCAGGCGTTGAGCTGGCGGTACCCGACGTTCTCCCCGATCGCGGCCAGGACCTGCACCAGAAGGTCGCGCAGCCCCCGGTAGCGGCGGAACGACAGCTCCTCGAGCACCAGCGACGCCAGCGTGACCACGATGGCGTACAGCAGCGCGGTCGCCAGCAGCACCCACACCACGTCCGGGTTCACCAGCTGCAGGTCGGTCAGCCCGAAGCGGTCGAGGCTCATCAGCACGACCGCGACCGCGAGGAACACCACCCCGAAGATCTCGATGAACGGCGCGAAGAGCTCGAAGGCCACGAACCACGGCATCGACACCAGGCCCACCACGCCGTACCGCGGACGGAACACCATCCGCTTGTGCCGGGACAGGATCTCGGTGAGCCCGCGGTGCCAGCGCCTGCGCTGCTTGCGGAGCACCCCGCGGTCGACCGGCACCTCGGTCCAGGCCACCGGCTCGGCGACGAAGACCACCCGGCCGTCGACGTCGTGGTCACCGAGCCAGCGGTGCAGCCGGACCACCAGCTCGGCGTCCTCGCCGATGCAGTCGGTGGCCAGCCCGCCGAGCTCGAGCAGCACGTCGCGGCGGAAGACCCCGAACGCGCCGGAGATGATCAGCAGCCCGCCGATCCGGGACCAGCCGGTGCGGCCGACGAAGAACGCGCGGAGGTACTCCACCACCTGGATCCGCGGCAGCCACTCCCCCGGCATCCGGACCCGGGTGACCCGGCCGCGGGAGATGTCCGAGCCGTTGGCGACCCGGACCACGCCACCGGACGCGACCACCCGGTCGGGGTCGTCGGCGAACGGCCGCGAGACGTGCAGCAGCGCGTCGGGGTCGAGCAGCGAGTCGGCGTCGACCATGCACACCAGTGGCTTGCGGGCGGCGTTGATGCCGACGTTGAGGGCGTCGGCCTTGCCGCCGTTGGTCTTGCGGACCAGCAGCACGTTGTAGGCGCCGCGGCGGCTGAGGTACGTCGCGACCACCTCGCCCACGGTCTCGATGTCGTGCGGCACCACGATCGGCACCTCGACCATGTCGAAGGCCTCGATCAGCCGCTCGGACGTGTCGTCCTTCGACCCGTCGTCGATCACCACCACCTCGAAGTCGGGGTAGCGCAGCGCGGTCATCGCCTGCACCGACTCGACGATGCCGGCGCTCTCGTTGTACGCCGGCATCAGGATCGAGATGCCCGGCGTCAGCGGCTCGGCGAAGGTCTCGTCGTACGCCGCGAAGTCGGTGCGGCGAAGGTAGGACCAGAAGTCGACGAACGCCAGGAAGGTCAGGACCAGGAAGCTGGAGTTGATCAGCACCGAGTAGCCGATGAAGAACCAGCCGAGCGCGTTCAGCCCCCAGCTCAGCACGTCGACCCAGTCCACCTCAGACCCCCTGCCGGACCCGGTGCACGGCGAGCGCCTCCGCGGCGTACGGCGACCCGGAGCGCTCCAGCGCCAGCAGACCGCGGTCGCCGAGCCGGAGCAGGGCCGCCGCGACGGCCCGCGAGGCCCGGTGGTGCCGGTCGTGCAGCGCGTCGCCGAGCGGCT
>JABFXA010000384.1 GCA_013361955.1 Nocardioidaceae bacterium | reverse complement strand
GGCCACCGCCCGGTGGGCGCCGGCCGCGTCGGCGGCCATCCACCCGGGCACGATGACGTACACCAGGGGCGCCCAGTGCACCGCGAACTTCGTGTTCCGCGACGCCGCCCGCCGCGTGTACGTCGGCTACGCCGCGCACTGCGCCGGGAGGGGCGAGGCGACCGACACCGACGGCTGCCGCACCCGCTCCTACCCCCTGGGCACCCGGGTCCGGTTCGCCCGCGGCGGCAGCCTGCTCACCACCGGCAGCACGGTGGGCCGGGGCCGGCTCGCGTACAGCTCGTGGCGCGCCATGCAGCGCCTGCACACCCGCTCCGCACGGGCCTGCGCCTTCAACGACCTGGCGCTGGTGCGCGTCGACCGGGGCGCCGTACGCAGGGTGAACCCGAGCGTGCCGTTCTGGGGCGGACCCACCGGCCTCGCGCGTGCCGGCACGTCGGCGGGGGAGCGGGTCTTCTCCTTCGGCAACTCCAGCCTGCGCGCCGGCCTCTCGCCGCTCTCGCCGAAGACCGGCGCGAGCCTCGGGGACACCGACGGCGGCTGGACCCGCAGCGTCTACACCGCCACCCCGGGTATCCCCGGCGACTCCGGCAGCGGCTTCCTCGACGCGCGCGGCCGTGCCGTCGGCGTGCTGTCCACGGTGGCGGTCGCTCCGTTCGGGGGCTCCAACGGCGTCGGCGACCTGGCCCACGAGCTCCGCTTCGCGCAGCGGCACTCCGGGATCCGCGGGCTGCACCTGGTGCGCGGGACCCGTCCGTTCACCGGCTGAGCGGCGCCCGGCCGGCCCCGGGCGCACTGTGACCGGAGCGAGACCCGCACGCGGCCCCGCGCGGCTAAGGTCCCGTCTGTGACGGGGCGCGAGCGACGGGTGGCGCCGGCGGCGCTGCTGCCGACGCTGGCGGTGCTGGGCGTGCTGGTGCTGGTCTGGGCGACCACCACGGGTCCGGTGGGCGTGATGTCCGACTCGGGGCGGCGGCTCCGGTTCGGCACCGACGACGCACCGCCGGCCACCCCCAGCGATGCCGCGTCCACCGGCAACCTGCGGCAGACCACTGAGCACGTGCAGCAGCGGCTCGACCTGGCCTGGCTGGGCACCCTGATCGTCACCCTCGGGTACGTCGCGATCGCGGTCGCGGTGTTCCTGGCCGCCCGCTACGCGTGGCGCCGGCGCTGGCGGCCGCCGGAGAAGCCGCCCGAGCTCGACTTCGACGTGCTGCCCGACGCCGCGGTCCGCGAGCATCTCGCCGACGGGCTGGACTTCCAGCTCGACGCGATCGGCTCCGGCGAGCCGCGCAACGCGATCGTGGCCTGCTGGCTGCGCCTCGAGGAGGCGGTGACCGACGCGGGGGTGCGCCCGCACCCGGCCGAGACCTCGACCGAGCTGGCCACCCGGGTGCTGCACGCGCTCGACGTCGACCCGCGGGCGGTCGGGACGCTGGTGCGGCTGTTCCACGAGGCCCGGTTCTCCGAGCACCCGCTCGGCGAGGACGCCCGCGAGGAGGCGCGTTCGGCGCTGCTGTCGCTGCACGAGGACCTCCGGGCGCGAGGAGCCCTGCGATGAGCGAGGGCACCCGTCGGTGGACCGGCCGGGTGCTGGTCACGGTGGTGCTGTGGCTGGTCGTGGTCACCGTCGCGACGTACTTCGGCAACCAGCCGCGGCTGCTGCTGCTGGCGCTGGGGTTCGCGGCGTTCGCCAGCGTGCTGTGGCTGTACCTCGACGCGTCGGCCGAGCACGAGGTGCCGCTGTGGGAGTCGGCCGCCGACGACCCGGTCCGCGAGCCCGGGGAGGACACCCGGCTGGCGCTGCTGCGCCGCGTGGTCGACCAGCACCAGGACGCCCGCGAGGTCGGCGACGGTCTGCACACCCACCTGGTGCAGCTGGCCGACCACCGGCTGGTCACCCGGCACGGCGTCGCCTGGCGCAGCGACCCGGTGCGCGCCGAGCCGCTGCTCGGACCCGAGCTGACCGCGCTGGCCCGCCAGCAGCCGCCGTACCCGCGGCTGCGTCCCGACCAGATCGACGCCCTGCTGAGGAGGATCGAGTCCCTGTGAGCGAACCGTTGCGCGACCAGCCCCCCGCCGCCCTGGACGTCTCGGAGACGTCGCGACTCGCCGGGCTGGTCCTCGACTCGGTGAGCCGTGCGGTCGTCGGGAAGCGCGAGGCGCTGACGTTGGTGCTCGCGTCGGTGCTGGCCGGCGGGCACGTGCTGATCGAGGACCTGCCCGGGCTCGGCAAGACGCTGGCGGCGCGGTCGTTCGCGCAGACGTTGGGGCTGCGGTTCACCCGCGCGCAGTTCACCCCCGACCTGCTGCCGTCGGACCTGACCGGCTCGTTCGTCTACGACCAGCGGGCGCACGAGTTCGAGTTCCGCGCCGGGCCGCTGTTCACCGGCCTGCTGCTCGCCGACGAGATCAACCGCACGCCGCCCAAGACCCAGGCCGCCCTGCTCGAGGCGATGCAGGAGGGCCAGGTGACCGTCGAGGGACAGACCTTCCCGCTCGACCGGCCGTTCCACGTGCTCGCGACCGCGAACCCGGTCGAGTACGAAGGCACCTACCCGCTGCCCGAGGCGCAGCTCGACCGGTTCCTGATGCGGGTCGGCTTCGGGTACCCGACCGCCGACCAGGAGTGGCACGTGCTGCAGCGCCGGCTGGCCCGCCGGCAGGAGGCGCAGACGCTCGACCCGGTCACCGACGCCGCCGGCCTGCTCGCCATGCAGGCGGCGGTCGAGACGGTGACCGTCGAGGAGAGCGTGGGCCGCTACTGCGTCGAGCTGGCGTCGGCCACCCGCGACCACCCGCAGGTGCTGATGGGCTCCTCGCCGCGCGGGGCGCTCGCGCTGATGCTCACCGCCCGTGCGTACGCCGTGGTGGCCGGCCGCGACTACGTGCTGCCGGAGGACGTCAAGGCGGTCGCGCCGTCGGTGCTCGCGCACCGGGTGACCGTCAAGCCCGAGCTCTGGATGACCGACGTGACCGGTGACGCGGTGGTCCGCAGCGTGCTGGTGCAGGTGGAGACACCCGGCGCGCGGGAGTCCGGCTTCCGGCGGCCGGCGCAGGGCTGAGGTCGGCCGCGTGACGGGGGGCTGGCAGCCGACGATGGCGCTGCTGCGCGCGGCGCTGGTGTCGGCGCTGCTCGCGGTGGTGGCGGTGCTGGTCGGCCGCATCGACCTGCTGGTGCTGGCCACGCCGCTCGTCGTGCACGCGGTCGCCGCCGTCGTACGCCGGCCCTCGACGCCGCCCGCCACCGGCAGCAGCCTCGGCCTGACCGCGTTGCGCGAGGGGGAGGGCACCCAGGTGCGGGTCCGGCTCACCGACGCCGCCGAGGTCGAGCATGCCGTCGTGCAGCTGAACCGGCACCGCTGGACCGCGCTCCGCCCCGCCAACGGGGTCGTCGGCTGCACGCCGGCCCGCCGGCAGCCGACGCTGGAGCTGTGCGTCGCGGTGGCCAGCCTGCGCTGGGGACGCCGGCCGGTCGGCGACGGGCTCGTCGGCGGGGTGTCGTCGTGGGCCGGCTACCAGTGGGGACCGGTGCGGCTGCCCACGCGCACGGTCACGACGCTGCCGCTGCCCGGCCGGTTCGACAGCCGCGCGCCCGCGCCGCACCCGATCGGGCTGGTCGGCACCAACCCCGCGCGGCGGCCGGGCGAGGGCAGCGAGTTCGCCAGCATCCGGCCGTGGCATCCCGGCGACCGGCTGCGGCGGGTGCAGTGGCGGGTCTCGCTGCGCACCCGGGAGCTGCACGTCACCAGCACGGTCGCCGAGGAGGACGCCAGCGTGCTGCTGCTCGTCGACAGCGGCACCGAGGTCGGTGTCAGCGAGGGCGTGCACGGCGCCGCGAGCACGCTCGACACCGCGGTGCGGGCTGCCGGCGCGGTGGCCGAGCACTACCTGACCCGCGGCGACCGGGTCGGGCTGCGGGTGCTGGGCGCGACCCGGCGCAACGCGGTCAGCACGTCGTCGGGACGCCGGCACCTGCGGGTGGTGCTGGACACGCTGGCCAGCGTCGTACCGGGGGAGAGCCGGCACGTCGACCCCGGACGGCTCCGGTTCCGGATCTCCGCCGGCACCGTCGTCATCGTGCTCTCGCCACTGCTGTCGGACACCGCGGTGGCGACCACCACGACGCTCGCCGCGCGCGGGCTGGACGTGGTGGTCGTGGACACGCTCCCGGAGGACCTGCGCGTCGGCGACGACCCCCGGCTGCTGCTCGCCTGGCGGATGCGGACCCTCGAGCGCGACGAGGTGGTCACCCGGGTCCGTCGCGCCGGCATCCCGGTGGTCCCCTGGCGCGGCCCGGGCACGCTCGACCAGATCCTGGTGCGGCTGGCCCGGCGGCGCGCGGCCCCGGTGGGGGTACGCCGATGAGCGTCTCCCGCGACCTCGCCGGCGTGCTGGACCGGATCGCGCTGAGCAGCACCCAGCAGCAGGTGCTGCGGGCCGGCGTGCTGGTGGGCACCCTGCTGCTCCTCGGCCTGGTGCCGGTGGGGGAGGGCACCTTCCACCCGGTGTTGAGCATGGGGGTGCTGGTGATCGCCGTCCTGGTCGCCGCCCTGCCCGAGTCGCACGTCGGGGTCGCACTGCTGCTCGCCCTGGCCGGGCTCTGGGTGGTCGCCGGCCCCGACCGGCTCGACGGCCGGCTGCTGGTCGCGGCCGCGCTGCTCGGCGCCATCCACCTGTGCGCGACGCTGGCCGCGGTCGGGCCGTCCGGGCACACGCTCGGCCGGGAGCTGCTGCGGCTCTGGGGCCGGCGGGCGGCGCTGTGCCTCGCGGCCACGGTGGCGGTCTGGCTGGCCGCCCGCGCCGTGTCGCTGCTGGACCTGCCGGCGAGCGGGACCGCCGTCGGCGCGGCGCTGGTGCTGCTGCTCGCGTGGGTCACCTTCCTCACCGTGAGGTTCGCCCGGCCCGGTCGGTAGGGTTCGCGCCGATGGATCCCGAGGAGTACGTCGAGGCGGTGCTGAGCCTGGTCGAGACGGTGCCGGCCGGCCGGGTCACGACGTACGGCGCGATCGCCGACGCGCTCGGCAGCCGCGGGCCGCGCAGCGTCGGCCGGGTGATGGCGACCTACGGCGGCTCGGTGCCGTGGTGGCGGGTGGTCCGCGCCGACGGGTCGCTGCCGCCGAGCCACGACGAGGAGGCGCGCCTCCACTACCTCGAGGAGGGCACGCCGTTCCGCGCGTCCGGTCGGGTGGACATGGGGCGCGCGGCCTGGTGGCCGAAAACCGTCGGACCCGGATGATCTGATGGTCCGGTGACCAGCACCGCGACCTACCGGCTCTCCGCCCCCACCGGCGGCACCGTCGCCGGGCCGCGCCTCGACGAGCACCAACAGGCCGTCGTCGACCACCCAGGCGGGCCGCTGCTGGTGCTGGCCGGCCCGGGCACCGGCAAGACCACGACGCTCGTCGAGGCGATCGTCGACCGCGTCGAGCGCCGGGGCGTGTCGCCCGACGCGGTGCTCGCGCTCACCTTCAGCCGCAAGGCCGCGGAGCAGCTGCGCGACCGGGTGACCGCCCGGCTCGGCCGCACCATGACGACCACGCTGAGCTCGACGTTCCACTCCTTCGCCTACGGCCTGGTCCGCAAGCACGCCGTCGCCGACCTCTACGCCGCGCCGCTGCGGCTGCTCTCCGCCCCGGAGCAGGACGTCATCCTGCAGGAGATGCTGCACGGGCAGGACGCCTCGTCCTGGCCGACGGCGCTGCGCTCGGCCGTCGGCACCCGGGGGTTCGCGCGCGAGGTGGCGGCGGTGCTGGCCCGGGCCCGCGAGAAGGGGCTCGACCCGGTCGACCTCAAGCAGCTCGGCGACGAGCACGACGCGCCCGAGCTGGCCGCCGCCGCCCGGTTCCTGCAGCAGTACCAGGTGATCCTCGACGACCAGAGCGCCCTCGACTACCCCGAGCTGATCTACCGCGCGGTGCTGCTCGCCGAGGACCCGGTCGTGCAGGCCGAGCTGCGGGCCCGGTTCTCGCACGTGTTCGTCGACGAGTACCAGGACACCGACCCCAGCCAGGTCCGGCTGCTGCGCGCGCTGGCCGGCGACGGCCGCGACCTCACCGTGGTCGGCGACCCGCACCAGTCGATCTACGCGTTCCGCGGCGCCGACGTGCGCGGCATCCTCGACTTCCCCGCGCAGTTCCGGCACGCCGACGGCCGCAGGGCCGACGCCGTGGTGCTGCGCACCACCCGCCGGTTCGGCGCGCACGTCCTGCTCGCGTCGCAGCGGGTGGCCGCGCGGCTGCCGCTCACCGGCAGCATCGGCGAGGAGGAGCGGCGCGCGTTCCTGTCGCCGCGCATCCTCGACGGGGTGCCGCCGGGACGGGTCGAGGTGGTCACCTTCGACACCGAGCGGGCCGAGGCCGAGCACCTCGCCGACCGGCTCCGCCGCGCGCACCTCGAGGACGGCCGGCCGTGGTCCGACATGGCGGTGCTGGTGCGGTCCGGGCGGACGTCCATCCCGGGGCTGCGCCGGTCGCTGACCGCGGCCGGGGTCCCGGTCGAGGTGGCCGGCGACGACACGCCCCTGGTGCGGGAGCCGGCCGTGCTGCCGCTGCTCGACGCGCTGCGGGCCGTGGTGCTGCTCGACGCCGAGGGCGACGACCGGCTCGACCCCGAGGCGGTCGAGGCGCTGCTGGTCTCGCCGCTGGCCGGGCTCGACGCCACCGAGCTGCGCGCATTCGCCCGCGAGCTGCGGGCCCGGGAGAAGGCCTCGGGGGCCCGGCCGCGCCCGTCGGGCGAGCTGGTCCGCGACGCCCTGCTCGA